>NZ_JARESQ010000079.1:0-233 GCF_046028085.1 Paraburkholderia sp. RL17-380-BIE-A | reverse complement strand
TTCGACGAACTCTCCAAGCAGCACATCCGCTACATGGTGGGCGGCCGCTCGCCTCTGGCGCACGACGAACGTCTGTTCCGCTTCGAGTTTCCCGAGCGTCCGGGCGCGCTGATGAAATTCCTTTCGTCGATGGCGCCGAACTGGAATATCAGCCTGTTCCACTACCGCAACCAGGGCGCGGACTACAGCTCGATTCTGGTCGGCATCCAGGTGCCGGTGAGCGAGAACGAGGC
>NZ_JARESQ010000078.1:0-244 GCF_046028085.1 Paraburkholderia sp. RL17-380-BIE-A | reverse complement strand
ACGCGGCGCCGAGTACGAAGGCCGGCGCGGCGGCAACTGTCCGCTCACCGAAGCGGATCAGGTGGTGATCAGGCATGGCGTGACGATCGTCGGCTATACGAATCTGGCCTCGATGGTGCCCGCCGACGCGTCCTCGCTCTACGCGCGCAACCTGCTCGACTTCCTCAAGCTGATCATCACGAAGGAAGGCGCCCTGAACATCGATCTCGCGGACGATATCGTCGCGGCCACGCTGCTGGCCCGT
>NZ_JARESQ010000077.1:0-244 GCF_046028085.1 Paraburkholderia sp. RL17-380-BIE-A | reverse complement strand
TCGCGGCGCCGAGTACGAAGGCCGGCGCGGCGGCAACTGTCCGCTCACCGAAGCGGATCAGGTAGTGATCAGGCATGGCGTGACGATCGTCGGTTATACGAATCTGGCCTCGATGGTCCCCGCCGACGCGTCCTCGCTCTACGCACGCAACCTGCTCGACTTCCTCAAGCTGATCATCACGAAGGAAGGCGCCCTGAACATCGATCTCGCGGACGATATCGTCGCGGCCACGCTGCTGGCCCGC
>NZ_JARESQ010000076.1:0-245 GCF_046028085.1 Paraburkholderia sp. RL17-380-BIE-A | reverse complement strand
TGCCCAACGAGCGATGCCCCTGCGCAAGATATTTCTTCATCGACTCGAACGCCGGACCCTGCTGCGCACCGAGCGCTTCGACCGTTTCGGCCACGCCGGCGAGCAGCGACTTCGCCACCTTGCCGCCGTCGCGCACGGTCTTGCGGCCGATCAGATCGTTCGCCTGGATCGCGGTCGTGCCTTCATAGATCGGCAGAATGCGCGCGTCGCGGTAATACTGCGCGGCGCCGGTTTCCTCGATGAAA
>NZ_JARESQ010000075.1:0-245 GCF_046028085.1 Paraburkholderia sp. RL17-380-BIE-A | reverse complement strand
CGCTCAACGAGCGATGCCCCTGCGCGAGATACTTCTTCATCGATTCGAACGCCGGACCCTGCTGCGCACCGAGCGCTTCGACCGTTTCAGCCACGCCGGCGAGCAGCGACTTCGCCACCTTGCCGCCATCGCGCACGGTCTTGCGGCCGATCAGATCGTTCGCCTGAATCGCGGTCGTGCCTTCGTAGATCGGCAGAATCCGCGCGTCGCGGTAATACTGCGCGGCGCCGGTTTCCTCGATGAAG
>NZ_JARESQ010000074.1:0-253 GCF_046028085.1 Paraburkholderia sp. RL17-380-BIE-A | reverse complement strand
GGGCAATGCTGAGCGCAGCGGCAGTGTCGGTTTGCGATGCTCAATATTCGACCGGCTGGATCGCCAACACCCATGGCACGGGCACTACGCGAGTGGGCAACGTGGCCCGCTCGATGTGGGTCGCACCCGAAGGAGTGATCTACACATCGTCGATGTGGGATGAAAACGAAGGTGGCATTGCGATCTATCAGAACGCCCGGAACATCGGTTCGATCGGGGCACACGGCGAGTTTCAGGGCGGCGCGATCACCGG
>NZ_JARESQ010000073.1:0-265 GCF_046028085.1 Paraburkholderia sp. RL17-380-BIE-A | reverse complement strand
TGTCTCGCCCGGCGTGCCGCGCGCGAGCACTTCGCGGATCGCGCTGCAGTGGTCGCCTACATACAGCCAGTCGCGCACGTTCTGGCCGTCGCCGTACACCGGCAGCGCCTTGCCCGCGAGTGCGTTGGCGATCATCAGCGGAATCAGCTTCTCGGGGAACTGGTACGGACCGTAGTTGTTCGAGCAGTTCGTGGTAAGCACCGGCAGGCCATACGTATGGTGATACGCGCGCACCAGATGGTCCGAACCCGCCTTGGTCGCCGAA
>NZ_JARESQ010000072.1:0-268 GCF_046028085.1 Paraburkholderia sp. RL17-380-BIE-A | reverse complement strand
TAACTCGACCTCGCTATTCGCTGCGCTGCAGTTCAGCGCCACTTACGGTAGCGGTAAGGTTGGCCGATACAACCGGACCAGCCGTACGCGCGACCTGCTCATCACCGTCAGCGCGACGACCACCGAACGCCTTGCGGATGTCGTCACCGGACTCGCGACGTCTGGCTCGCTGCTATATGCGAGCGATTTCCCCGGCAATCGCGTGCGCGTATTTACGACGTCCGGAGTCTGGCTGCGCGATATCAGCGTGGCAGGGCCGGGCGCATTG
>NZ_JARESQ010000071.1:0-268 GCF_046028085.1 Paraburkholderia sp. RL17-380-BIE-A | reverse complement strand
TAATGCGCCCGGCCCTGCCACGCTGATATCGTGCAGCCAGACACCGGACGTCGTAAACACGCGCACGCGATTGCCGGGGAAATCGCTCGCATATAGCAGCGAGCCAGACGTCGCGAGTCCGGTGACGACATCGGCCAGGCGTTCGGTGGTCGTCGCGCTGACGGTGATGAGCAGGTCGCGCGTACGGCTGGTCCGGTTGTATCGGCCAACCTTGCCGCTACCGTAGGTGGCGCTGAACTGCAGCGCAGCGAATAGCGAGGTCGAGTTG
>NZ_JARESQ010000070.1:0-281 GCF_046028085.1 Paraburkholderia sp. RL17-380-BIE-A | reverse complement strand
GAACGAACACGTGGAAAACGGCCCGGAATACGCGCGAACCTGGGCCTTCACTCCCTGCCAGGCCGCACCGCCTTCGCATAGCCCGTCAGTATCCAGATACGCCTGTCCCACCTCCACACCTGCGCGGCTCACCCGCACCGCAGCCGCCCCCGGCACAGCCAGCGGCGCTCTCAACATCACCGCTGCTTCACTGCGGCACGACATCCCCGCCGCTGCTCGCACCCACAGGCACCGTGCCATCGCTCATCTGTGCTTTGTCGACTTCTGCAAGCAACGCCTCA
>NZ_JARESQ010000007.1:0-364559 GCF_046028085.1 Paraburkholderia sp. RL17-380-BIE-A | reverse complement strand
GTTTCGTGTGATCGTTTCGGTACCCATATTCGATCTTCATCCTTTCAAATCGCTCAAGCTAAAGCAAAAATAGCTCTTGTAAGAAAATATAAAGCTGCCACAAAAAACAGTTTCGTCCCCTCCCTCAAGCTTCTCCTACGCGCATCGCGTAGTCTCCCTCTGTCTTAACATTCATCTCAAAATACTGTATAAATATACAGTGAAAGATCGTCGACTCATGCTTGCCCGGTGCCGGGCAGGGCGGAGCATTCCCTATTCAAGAGCGTGTCTATGGCAGCAGCGATTCAGCTGGCGACGACCGCGCTGTCGTCTCAATTGCGGCGTCAGGTGTGGCAGGGTAATGAGCTTGCCGAGGCGGACTCGCGCGTGATCTCCAGCGGTTATGCCGCGTTGGATCGGTTATTGCCGGGACAAGGCTGGTCGGCCGGTGGGTTGACGGAATTGTTGATCGAACATGGTGGCGTGGGTGAAGTACGTCTGCTATCTCATGCGCTTTGTCATCTGACGAAGCAAGCCGAGCGGCATGTCATGCTTGTGGCGCCTCCGTATCAACCATGCGCCGCCGCATTGAGGGCTTGGGGCGTCGATGTCGAGCGAGTCTTATGGGTGCGCTCGAGTGAAGACCAGGCCCTGTGGGCCGCCGCTCAGGCCTTGAAGCAAGATGGCATCGGCGCGGTCCTGGTTTGGTTGCCGAATGCGCGCGCCGACAAGGTCCGGCGCCTGCAAGTGGCGGCTCAGGAGTCGGCGTCGCTGGCATTTTTGATCCGGCCTGTCGAGGCAGCCAGGCAATCTTCCCCAGCACCATTGCGAATGATTTGCGAGCCGCTCTTGCCGGCCAATGCGCAGACGATCAACCGTCGTCAATGGCTACAGGAGATCGGTTTGTCGATCGACATCTTCAAGCGCCGGGGGCCGCCGCCAGCTGAACCTCTTCGACTCGTTTTGCCTTTACAAAGCGGTTTGTTGCCGGAAAACGGAGTCGGCAGCCATCAAGGACTCAAGATCAAACATGCTGTGGATCGCAGTCACATTGCCACTCTTGTCACTGGAAGCGGTGAAGCCTCTTATGCCGCTCCCGGATGGTTCGCTCGCGAAGCCGAATCGACGTGAGTCGCGCGACGAGGCAGACCAACCTCACAATGTCGAAGAAATCCGTGAGGGGCGTTGTTACGCATTAACCGATCATGCGCACATTCTGATGCCGGATTTCGACGCCCTGCGCGCCGGTGTGCAGGCGGGTCAATCGCGTTCCTATGCTTTGGCGTTGACGCCGGAGCTTGAACTGCTTGCCGCCGATCCCGCCCGCGAAACTCAGTCGTTCGAATCAATCGCGCTTGCATTGCTCACGTACACACCGAAAGTGTCTCTAGCCGACGCGCATACCCTGTTGCTCGAAGTCGGTTCGGGGTTGAGATTGTTCGGCGGCTTGCACGCGTTGTTGTCGCGGGTGTCTGCCACGGTGGCGGAGTTCGGCTATACGGCGCGTATTGCCTGTGCGCCGACCGCCTGGGGGGCGTGGCTGTTGGCGCAGGCGCGCTGCGTTCAGCAGGGGCGTCGCTGGCATGTGGTGAAGGAGACTTCACTCGTGCGTGTGCTGGATGGTTTATCCGTATCGCTGCTGCCGGTCACGCCGGCGCATCGCGATGCGTTTTCGCATGTCGGCTGCGCGACGCTGGCCGATTTGCGTCAGTTGCCACGCTCGGGTGTCGTGCGACGTTTCGGCAGCGGTGTTCTGGATCTGCTGGCGCAGGCGTATGGCACGCGTCCGGATCCACGTGAGTCGTTTCGTGCGCCGGCGTCGTTCCACGCGCAACTGGAATTACCCTCGCGGGTCGATAACGCGGATGCCTTGCTGTTCGCCGCGCGTCGGCTGATTGTGCAGTTGGCCGGCTGGCTGAGCGCGCATCATGCAGCGCTCAGCGGTTATACGTTGCTGCTCGAGCATGAATTGGCATCCCGTCATGCGCCGAAGACATCGAGCCTGAAGGTTGCCTGGGCCATACCGTCGCGCGATGCCGAGCACCTGATCTGGTTGCTGCGGGAAAAGTTGAATCAGACGGTGCTGGCGGCACCGGTTATCGAGTTGAAGCTGGTGGCGGATCAGATCAGTGAATATGCCGGGCAGTCGGACACGTTGTTTCCCATGCCTGAATCGGACGGCGATTCGATTGCGCGTCTGCTTGAACGCTTGAGCGCGCGGTTGGGGCCGGAGAATGTGCTGCAGATGTCGGTGCGGGACGATCATCGTCCCGAGCGGGCAATGCGCGTCGAAGCCTACCAGGCGCAAGCGTTTTCACGCAAGAAGCGCTCGCCGGCTAAGTCCCGGTCGAAAGTCAAAGTGGACAAAACCTGGCTGACCGATGAGTTGCGGCACGCTGCGGCGGAAAAAAGGCATGAAGACGGCGAGACGGCCACGCAGGCTACGCAAGCAACCCAGGCAACCCAGGCAACCCGACTCCTATCCAGAACAAATAGCGCAAAAAACACCAGCACATCCACACCGCAACCCGGCAACGCGCAGGCATCCCTCGACTTACCCGACAGCGCGTTGCCTTCTCAACCTCGCCCGGTCTGGATGCTCGATAAGCCGTTGCGCCTGATGATGCGCGACCAGCGGCCGATCTATCGCCGGCCGCTGAAAATGCTCACGCGTACCGAACGGATCGAAGCAGGGTGGTGGGACGGCAACACTGTCGAGCGCGATTACTACGTCGCGGCCGATGACCGCGGTCATATGTTCTGGGTCTACCGCGAACGTCTTAGCGGCGAGTGGTATCTGCAAGGTTTGTTCGGCTGAACATCATGCCCCTATCGCCGCCATCGTTCCTTGCGCAGCAGGCACTCGCCACGCATTTGCCGGCGTATGCGGAGTTGCATTGCCTGACTAATTTCTCTTTCCTGCGTGGCGCTTCGCATCCTCATGAGCTCGTCGAGCAGGCGATGTCGCGCGGCTATAGCGCGCTCGCGATCACCGATGAATGTTCGCTGGCAGGCGTCGTTCGAGCTCATACGGCGTTGAGGGAGCTCAAGGACGAGCGGGACCGGCAGCAGAAAGAGCGCGAGGACAAGGCAAAGGCAAAGGCGGCGCAATCGAAAGCGCCTTCGGACGGCGCGACGGAAACCGGAGCAGCAGAACGTGAAACCGCGGAAACCGCGGAAACCGAGGAACCCGAGGAACCCGAGGCATTAAAACCCCTCCCTCATCTGATCATCGGCAGCGAACTCAATCTGACCGACGATACCGGCGAACCCTTCTGCACCCTGGTTGCGCTAGCAACCAATCGCAACGGTTACGGCAATCTTTCCGAGTTGATCACACTGGCTCGATCGCGCGCGGACAAAGGCAGTTATCGGCTCGGTCCGTCCGACTTTACCGATGCGTTGCCCCATCTTGCACATCTGAAGACGCTGCCCGATTGCATCCTGATGCTCGTGCCGCAACGTACGGCGACGCTCTCGCATACGCTGCGTTGCGCGCATTGGCTTGCATCGTTCGCTGCACAACGGGCGTGGATCGCACTGGAACTCTGGCAGACAGGTAGCGACGATCTTCAGATCGACGCCTTGCGCATGATTTCAAAAGCGAGTGGGTTGCCGTTGGTCGCGGCAGGTGGCGTTCTGATGCATGCGCGATCGCGCAAGCCGTTGCAGGACACGATGACTGCCATCGGCCTCGTCACGCCGCTATCGGCGTGCGGTCACGCGCTCGAAGCGAATGCGGAGCGGCATATGCGTACGCGTGTACGGCTCGGCAAACTGTATCCGCGCGATACGCTGGAAGAAACGCTGCGTATCGCTGCGCTATGCCGCTTCTCGCTCGATGAACTCAAGTATGAGTATCCCGAAGAACTGGTGCCCGCCGGCGAGTCGCCATCGAGTTATCTGCGCAAGCTGGTCATGGCCGGTGCGATGGAGCGCTGGCCCAAAGGCATGGACCTGAAGCGAATCGGTCAGATCGAAAAAGAATTGGCACTGATTGCCGATCTGAAATACGAAAAGTATTTTCTGACGGTGCACGATATCGTGAGTTTCGCGCGCTCCAGAAACATTCTCTGTCAGGGGCGAGGCTCGGCGGCGAACTCGATCGTCTGTTACTGCCTGCATGTGACGGAAATCGATCCGGTGCACATGAACATGCTGATCGAGCGATTCATCTCCCGCGCGCGCAACGAACCGCCTGATATCGACGTCGACTTCGAGCATCAGCGGCGTGAAGAGGTGATCCAATATATCTACACGAAGTACGGCCGCCATCGGGCGGCGCTCACTGCATCGCTGATTACGTATCACGCGCGTAGCGCGCTAAAGGATGTGGGCAAGGCGCTGGGTCTCGAGGCGTCGTTGATCGAGCGGATCAGCAAGTCGCAACAATGGTGGGACGGTACGGATGCGGTCGCCAGATATCTGGCCGAAGCGGGCTTCGCCGCCAACTCGCACATCACGCAGAATCTGATTCGCTTGACCAAAGAGTTGCGCGCTTTTCCGCGTCATCTGTCGCAACACGTCGGCGGGTTTGTGATCGCGAAAGACAAGCTGTCGCGGCTCGTGCCGATCGAAAACGCCACGATGAAAGACCGCAGCGTGATCGAATGGGACAAGGACGATATCGACGCGCTCAAGTTGCTGAAAGTCGACGTGCTGGCGCTCGGCATGTTGTCGGCGATCCGGCGCGCGCTGGAGTTCGTCGCATTGAGGCGCGGTTTTCCGAAGTTCAGGGTGCAGGATATTGCGCGCGAGGATCGGGCCGTCTACGAAATGTGCGGCCATGCCGATACGATCGGCGTATTCCAGATCGAATCGCGTGCGCAGCAAAGCATGCTGCCGCGCCTGAAGCCCAACAAGTACTACGATCTCGTGATCGAAGTGGCGATCGTGCGGCCGGGGCCGATTCAGGGCGGCATGGTGCATCCCTATCTGCGCCGCAAGCAGGGGCTCGAACCGGTCGACTACGCGAAGGACGAACTGCGTCCCGTGCTCGAACGTACGCTCGGGGTGCCGATTTTCCAGGAACAGGTGATGCATCTGGCGATGGTTGCGGCCGAATATACCGGTGAGCAGGCCGATCAGTTGCGGCGTGCCATGGCCGCATGGCGGCGCAGTGGCAATCTTGCGAAGTATCAGAAGGATTTGAACGAGCGGATGCTCAAGCGTGGCTATGAGCCGGCGTTCATCGAGCGCATCTGCAAACAGATCGAAGGCTTCGGCGAGTATGGTTTTCCAGAGAGCCATGCGGCGAGCTTCGCGTTGCTCGTCTATCTCAGCGCGTGGTTGAAGCGCTATGAACCGGCGGCTTTTCTGGCGGGTTTGCTGAACAGTCAACCGCTGGGGTTTTACTCGCCATCGCAACTGGTTCAGGACGCGAAGCGGCACGGCGTCAAGGTATTGCCGCCCGACGTGACTTTGAGCGATTGGGAGTCGACATTCGAGAGGCGCGATCATGAAGGGCAGCGGATCTCCGCGGAAGAGACCTGTTTGCATCGTCAGCAAACCGTACTATCTGCGCAGCAATTGCGCGATCTTTCGCTGCGGCATCTGACGGTCAGCAGAACGATCCGGCGCGCGGCACGGAGATTGACGGCTCGCGTGTTTCAGCCGTCCGGCACCTATGGCGCTCGCGGTCCCGCCGTGCGTATCGGCATGCATCTGATCAAAGGTCTGGCGCAAGGGGCCGCGGAACGCATCATGGCGGCTCGCAACGAGGCGCAGTTTGCCGATGTCGACGATCTGGCGCGCCGCGCGGCCTTGACGCGGCGCGATCTCGAAGCGCTTGCCGCGGCGAACGCGCTGGTCAGTATCGCGGGACATCGACGCGAAGCGTGGTGGGCTGTGACGGCGCAGCATACGGTGCCCAAATTGCTGCGCGACGCGCCGATCGCCGAAGCGCCGTTGGCATTGCCGCAGGCAGCCGAAAGCCGCGAAATCGTCGATGATTATGCGAGCCTCGGGCTCACGCTCAATCGTCATCCGCTCGCACTATTGCGCGCGCGTCTTGCGCGGCAGCGTTTTCGCACGGCCGCCGAACTCGCCGCCTGTCAGCACGGCACGCTCGCGAGAGCGTGCGGCATCGTGACCGTGCGACAACGGCCTGGCACGGCAAATGGCACGGTGTTCGTTTCCATCGAGGACGAGACCGGTTCGATCAATGTGATCGTCTGGCCGTCGTTGGTGGAGAAGCAGCGCAAGGTTTTGCTGGGCGCATCGTTGCTGGCGGTGTACGGCGTTTTGCAACGCGACGACGGTGTGGCTACCGGTGGCGACCATGCCGGCCATGACGTTCGCGAAAATCAGGCAGGCAAGGCGAAACAGAAAAACCGGGGCGAGGTGATCCATCTCGTCGCCCATCGCCTTGAGGACCACAGCGAATGGCTCGGTGAACTGGCGACGGCAAGCCGTGATTTTCACTGAGGCAGGCTTGCCGCCGGCAAGCGCGCCTTAACGTCGGGCCGTCGCGCCAGCCGCGTCGTACACATCAGAATACGGCGATCTGGCGTGGCCAGTCTCACCCGCAGGCACGACGTTCTACGCGCGCGCGTCACCGTGCCATGGAAAAGCGCTTAACACTTGCCGGATCGCCGTATCGAACGGCGTGCGGCGGCCAATCCCGAGTGCCTCGAGCCGGGTCGAAGCCAGATGGCAGTTATGCGGGCGCGGCGTCGCATCGATCGGCGTGCGTTGCGGTGTCAGGTGCGCGTCGAGTTGCAGCGCTTCGGCAAGGCGAACCGCGATCTCGTACTTGTTCATCGGTTCGTCACCCGACCATTGCACGATGCCGCGAATTGCGTCACCACGTGCATGCAGTTCGAGCATCTGCCGGATCACGAACGCGACGTCCGGCGTGAAGGTGGGATAACGGATCGCCCAGGCATCCATGACCGCAGGTTGGGCAGCCGGCGCAGCCGATGCCGCGATCGCCGGCACGAGGCTCGTCACGGCCGACTCCGCCCAACCGACGATCGGCCCGTACAGCAGCGGCAAGCGCAGTACGCAGCCGAGATCGGTCGCTTCAGCCAGCGCGCGCTCACCTTCGAGCTTGCTGCGCCCGTAGGCATTGAGCGGCGCGGGCGCGCAATCGTGCTCGTAGGGCGGGTGCGTGCCGTCGAACACGTAATCGGTGGAGATCGACAGTGTCCATGCGCCGAGCCGGTTTGCCGCCGTGGCAAGGGTGCGCACTGCATCGACGTTCAGCGCGCGGGCCAGCGCCGGATCATGCTCGCACACGTCCGGCCGGCGCTCCGCCGCGGCGATCACCAGCGCGTCCGGCGCTTCGCGCTCGACGAACTGCTCGACCGCCGACGCGTCGCGAATGTCCAGCGCGACTGTGCCCGGCGCCGGCCGGCTAAACGATGTGGCCACCACTTGCCAGCCGGCCCGCTGGGTCAGTTCGTCTGCGAGCGCGCGGCCTAGCAGCCCGGAGGCGCCGATGACAGCAACTTTGAACATGCCGTGAACTCGCTTAACGGACTGCGCCGGACGCGTTCGTCGTTGCGCGGCTTGTCACGTTCGTCACCGTGTAGCCGGCTTCGTCGATGGCGGCCTTCAGCGTCTCGGCCGGTTGCGCCGATTCGACCGTCACGCGCCCGGCGCTCAGGTCCACCTGGACTTGCGCGGCTTCATCGTGTTCGCGGATTGCGTTCGTGACCGCCGCGACGCAATGCTGGCAGCTCATACCTTCAACCTGGAATTCGATCGTCATTGGGATTGCCTCGGAAAATGGATAGTGCGCCAGTTGAATTATGCCTGCCGATCCGCAATTGGGTGATGACCTTCCCATTATGGGAAGGTGTAGGATCGACTCTCACTCTGGGGAAACGTCCATGAATATCGGCGAAGCGGCCCGCGCGTCGGGCGTCACGGCGAAAATGATTCGCTACTACGAAAGCGTCGGCCTGCTGGCGGCGAAAGCGCGCACGAATGCCGGCTATCGCGTATACGGCCCGCAGGAGGTTCATTCGCTGCGGTTCATCCGTCAGGCGCGACGGCTCGGCTTTCTGGTCGAAGATATTCGACGGCTGCTGGCGCTGTGGCACGATCGCTCCCGCGCCAGCGTCGAAGTGAAGAAAATTGCGCTGGAACACGTTGCCGACCTTGATCGCCGGATTGCCGAACTGACCGACATGCGCGACACGTTAGCGCACCTGGCCGACCATTGCCACGGCGATGATCGCCCCGATTGTCCAATTATCGAGCGGCTTGCCGACTCCGACCTGGTTGCGGGGCAGGGTTGTCATCCGATTTGATGTCTTGCGACGTCCGGTGCTACCCGAAGGCTGCGTTAGGTGGCGCCCGAGTGGGTTAAGCACCAATATTGTGCTTCAAAATAAGGGGCGAGATCAGACATGACAAAAAAGTCGAGTTGAATTCAGCAAAATCAATAAGTTGCACGCACCATGCTCGTGCACCATTCCAAAACGGAATGCACGTCATGCGGGCATTTCACTAGCATGGTTGCACCATAGGTCTATAATCCGGGTTAACCCTTTTACGGGAAATCCCTGATGCCCAATCCACCGGGGATTCAATCTGATCCTTGGAGAACATCATGTTTGCATACGTACTTGAAAAGCTGAGCACCTGGTTTGAAACTGCTGAACGCACCCGTCGTGAAGAGTACCTGGCGTCGTCTTCGGACATCGTCCAACTCGAACAGCGCATCCGTTCGCTCGAAACCGGCGGCTACTCGCTGTAAGTTTCAAATGCATCAAGTGTGACCCGGTAGCGCTATTGCGCGGCCATGGCAGTAAAGTGTTGAGCCCCGTCTATGCGGGGCTTTGTCACATCTGGGCGTTGAAAATTCAGGTGGGGCGGCGCCCGGAAGCTACTCGTGGCGAATATCGACTAGCTTCGTGGCTACTGTCGCGGTAAGGTAAAGCGTTTCCTGCGCAATCCGGCTTCTCAAACTCAACCGGCCCGCTCATGCCATCTGCCCGCCAGCACCAATTACTCCTGGTCTTGACCATTGCAGCCTCGATGGCAATGGTTTTTGCCGCGTCGAGCGCTTCTGCTGCGTCGGCCAACACGCGTAAGCCGGTGATTCTCGACTCCCAAAATGGTATCAGCGACGGTCAGAGCGGGACCGTGCTTCAGACCGCGCCGCTTTCACGGCAGCCAATCGTCGAAGCGCAGCCCATCGCGACACCGACCGAATTGGCGCCGAACTCGTCGATCCCGATCGTGGTTGCGCCTTATATCCCGCTGCCCGTAGGCGGGACCACGTCTCGGCCAACTCAGCCACAGCCACAGCCTCATCCAGCGCCTCGTTCGCAATAAGCGCTCGCGCGCGATTGTTGCCGGCGGTTCTTCTCCATCTCCGCTAATGCCTCGGTGAGCGGCTATTGCGCGGGCCACCGGGAGGATGCTCGCGGCTACGCCTGTGCTTTCGAGCCAGTGACGAGCCCTCGTGGCCCGCGCCATTGGGGTTTGGGCGCATGGCGCGGGCGAAACCGTCCGACGACAATCATCGCGCGGTCTTTCGCCGGCGACTCTGGCCATGCATCGATCGCGCGGTTGCCGAATCGAACGAAAAACAGAATAAGGAGACATTGAATGCCGACTTACTGGATGCGACAGGCCGCCAGCGCCTGCGTCACGCTGCTTGCGCTGGCCGCGCTGCCTGCCGCCGCGCTCGCCAAAGAGACACCGGAAAAGCCTGCGCTGACGATGGCCGTCGGTGGTCTACCGGGTCTCTACTATCTGCCGGTACTCGCCGCGCAACAGCTGGGCTACTTCAAGGACGAAGGCCTCGATGTCACGCTCGAAGACTTCGCGGGTGGATCGAAAGCGCTGGAAGCGGTGGTGGGCGGTAGTGCCGACGTAGGCGCGGGCGCATTCGAGCACACGCTGTTCATGCAGGAGAAAGGGCAGCACTACCGGGCCTTCGCATTGATGGGGCGCGCGCCGCAGATCGTTGTGGCGGTGCTGAAGTCGAAGGCGGATCAACTCAAGACGATGGCGGACTTCAAAGGCGCGAAAGTCGGGGTGAGTGCGCCGGGTTCGTCGACGGATCTCGTGCTCACCGTGGCTTTGCGCAAAGCGGGCGTGCAGCGCAACGAGATATCGGCGATCGGTGTGGGCAGCGGCGCCTCGGTGCTCGCGGCAGTGAGCGGCGGGCAGATCGACGCGCTTTCCAACGTCGATCCGATGATGACCAAACTGGCTCGCACCGGCGCGATCAAAATACTGGTGGATACGCGCACGGTGAAGGGCACGCAAGAGGTGTTCGGCGGGACGATGCCGGCGGCGACGCTTTATGCGTCGGACAGTTTCATCCAGAAGTATCCGAAGACTACCCAGGCGCTCGCCAATGCAATCGTGCGCGCGGATCATTGGCTGCAGACCGCGAGCGATGCGGATCTGCTGAAGATGGTGCCGCCGGCCTATCTGCTCAACGACCCGGCGCTTTATGTGGAGGCTTTCCACAACGTGCGCGACGCCTACTCGCCGGACGGACTGATGCCGGCGGACGGGCCGGCGACCTCGTTACGCGCGCTGTCCTCGTTCGATACCCGGCTCGACCCGAAAAAGATCGACCTGAACGCGACCTATACCAACGACTTCGCCCACAAGGCCGCGGCGCAGCTCAAGTAGGCGGGAATGACGGAGCGGGCAGCCGGCTCTGCGCGCGATATTTGCGCGTGACCGGCGACAGGGCCCACGTGGCTCGGCGAGCTACTCGCGCTTGCAGCGCGCGCCGAGCAACTACTCAGTCGCCGCGATACTCGACCTTGAACTGTGCGGCCTTGTCTTGGCCGAGCACCTTGACGAGCCAGGGCATCTGGTCTTTCAGTGTTTTCGCCAGCGTGTACGGCGGGTTCAGGATGAACATGCCGCTGCCGAAAAGTCCAAAACCGTCTTCCGGCGGGTTGCTGACCGTTAAGCTCACGTGAAGCCAGTTACGCTCCTGCAGTTTCTTCAACTGATCGGGGAAACGCTGCGATTCAGGGCGCCTCACTTGCGGATACCAGATGGCATACGTGCCGGTCGGGAAACGCTTCAGGCTTTCTTCCACGCTGCGCAACGTGCGCGTGTAGTCGCGCTTGTCCTCATACGAAGGATCGAGCAAGACCAGCGCGCGCCGTGGCGCCGGCGGCAGCAAGGCGAGAATGCCGTCGAAGCCGTCGCCCGCATACAGCATGGCGCGGCGGCCTGCGTCGCGGAAATTGTGGCGCAGCACGTCGATCTCGGTGGTGTGCAGTTCGAACAGACGCATGCGGTCCTGTTCACGCATCTGCCGCCACGCGATATACGGCGAGCCGGGATAAAAGCGCAACTGGCCGTCCGGATTGAGCGCGCTCACTTCGTCGACGTAGTCGGCGAAGATGGGCGGCAGATCGTTGCGTTCCCACAATCTGGCGATGCCGGTCTGGAATTCGCCGGTTTTGGTCGCGTAACCTTCCTTCAGCGAATAGACACCGGCGCCCGCGTGCGTGTCGATATACCAGTAGGATTTGTCCTTCTGACCGAGGTAGCGCAAGAGTTGCAACACGACGGCGTGTTTCAGAACGTCGGCGTGATTGCCTGCATGAAAGGCGTGGCGGTAGCTGAGCATGATGAGGAGACGCTGAAAGAGGGCGTGCCGCTCCAAGGCGGATTCGGCGCTGCAGATGCAATGCGGCTGCACAGCGGGCATATGGCGCCGGTGTGCAGCGCGGTCGCGTATTGTACGCGAGGCCGCGTTGCGCACCTGCGCTTTGCAGTGAGTGCCGCGTAACACGTTACTGGCTGCGATCCGCCGGATCCATGTTACGCGTTCAGTGGCCGGCCCTGTCAGTCGTGCGCGTCGCCGATAATTGCCTCGATCCGCTCCTTGATCTCCGGCGTGATCCGCTCGGCCACCTCGGCGGACTTCATGTTTTCGCCGATCTGTTCGACCCGCGAGGCTCCCGTGATTACCGTGCTGACATGGGGATTCTTCAGAATCCAGCCTATCGCGAGCTGGCCGACCGTGCAGCCTAACTCGTCAGCCACTTCGCCGAGCTTGCCGACCACGTCGTTCTTGCCCGCGTCGGTGACCTGCTTGCGTAGCCAGTCGTAGCCTTGCAATTGCGCGCGGCTGTCGGCCGGCACGCCGTCGCGGTATTTGCCGGTCAGCAGGCCGGACGCAAGCGGGCTCCAGGTGGTCAGGCCAAGGCCGATATCCTCATAGAGCCGCTTGTATTCCTGCTCGACGCGGTTGCGGTGGAACAGGTTGTATTGCGGCTGCTCCATGACCGGCTTGTGCAGATGGTGCCGTTCCGCAATGTCATAAGCGGCGCGGATTTCATCGGCGCTCCATTCGGACGTGCCCCAGTACAGCGCCTTGCCGCGAGTGATCATGTCGCTCATGGCCCAGACGGTTTCCTCCACCGGCGTGTTCGGGTCCGGACGATGACAGAACACCAGATCGACATAGTCGAGTTGCAGACGTTTGAGCGACGAATCGATTGCGTTCAGAAGATATTTGCGGTTCAGCGTGTGGTACTGGTTCGGCGCTTCCGCGAGTCCCCAGAAAAATTTTGTCGACACCACATAGCTCACGCGCGGCCACGCCAATTCTTTGAGCGCCTGCCCCATGATTTCTTCGGATTGGCCGCCGGCGTACACCTCGGCGTTGTCGAAGAAGTTGACTCCCGCGTCGCGTGCGGCCGCCAGCGATTCACGTGCAGCGCGGCTGTCCACCTGATTGCCGTAGGTGACCCACGAGCCGATGGACAGTTCGCTGACTTGCAGGCCGGAGCGGCCCAGACGTCGATAATTCATGCATTCCTCCTTGTTGGTGATGCCACCGGAATCCCGCTGAAAACGTCCAGTTTAAAGAGATAAGCTGCAATATGCTTTTTACCGATGGAGTTCACACGGTTCATGCACAATAGCAGCGTTGGCCGCAGTGCAGCATTCGGCCGAACGGCCTATGCCGTTCGGCCGACTTCACGCCGCCCGCGGCCCGTGGTCTCATTGCTCATTAACTGCATGGAGGTTCTGGATGTCTTCACTGAACACAAATCTGAATGGCAAAGTCGCGGTGGTGACCGGCGCGGCAAGCGGCATCGGCAAGCAGATTGCGCTGACCTTATCCGCAGCGGGCGCGGCCGTCGCGATCGCCGACCTCAACCAGGACGGGGCGAATGCCGTCGCTGAAGAAATCAAAAAGGGCGGCGGCAAGGCAATCGGCGTGGCGATGGACGTCACGAATGAAGACGCCGTCAACCAGGGTATCGACAAGGTTGCCGCGGAACTCGGCTCGATCGATATTCTCATTTCCAACGCCGGCATTCAGATCGTCAATCCGATCGAAAACTATTCGTTTTCAGACTGGAAGAAGATGCAGGCGATCCACGTGGACGGCGCCTTCCTGACCACCAAGGCAGCGCTCAAGCATATGTACAAGGACGATCGCGGCGGCATCGTGATCTACATGGGTTCGGTCCACTCGCATGAAGCGTCGCCGCTCAAGTCGGCTTATGTGACGGCAAAGCACGCATTGCTGGGCCTCTCGCGTGTGCTCGCGAAGGAAGGCGCAAAGCACAACGTGCGCTCGCATGTGGTGTGTCCCGGCTTCGTCCGTACGCCGCTCGTCGACAAGCAGATTCCGGAGCAGGCCAAGGAACTGGGCATCAGCGAGGAAGAGGTGGTGAAGCGTGTCATGCTGGGCGGTACGGTCGACGGCATCTTCACCACGGTGGAAGACGTCGCGCAGACCGTGCTGTTCCTGTCGACCTTCCCGACGGCGGCGCTGACCGGGCAGTCCTTCATTGTGAGTCACGGCTGGTATATGCAATAAGGAGGCACCCATGGCGCAACGCAATCTCAAGCGGGCGCGCGTCGCCGCGCCCGGCGACGGGGAAGGCGAGGGCGCCGGTCCGGCGCCCGCTGAGCACCTGGGCCGGCACGTCCATCTGCCTGACTACGAAACCGTTGCGCTGATGCTGCAAGGCGGCGGTGCGTTGGGTGCCTACCAGGCCGGTGTCTTCCAGGGGCTTCACGAAGCCGGCATCGAGCCGAACTGGCTGGCCGGCATTTCGATCGGCGCGTTGAACACCGCCATCATTGCGGGCAATCCGCCGGAGAAGCGCGTCGAGCGGTTGTTGAAATTCTGGGAGACGATCTGCCAGCCGGCTTTCGGCCCGCCGTTGCCGGCATTTATCGAGCACGCGCTTTTCAACTCCAGCGAAGCCGTGCGCAAAGCGTTCACGGCAACGCAGGCAATGGGTGCCATCGTCGAGGGGCAGAAGGGCTTTTTCGTGCCCCGCTTCCCGCCGCCGTTGCCCACGGTGTCCGGGCCGCCGCAACAGGCCAGTTACTACGACACCACGCCGCTAAAAGCCACGCTCGAAGCGCTTTGCGATTTCGACCGGATCAATTCGCGCGAAATGCGCGTTTCGGTGGGGGCGGTCAATTGCGGTTCGGGGAATTTCGCGTACTTCGACAACACGCACACCACACTGAGGCCCGAGCACTTCATGGCCTCCGGTGCGCTGCCGCCAGGGTTCGCGGCGGTCGAGATCGACGGCCAGTTTTACTGGGACGGCGGTTTGATGTCGAACACGCCGCTCTACGAGGTGATCCAGTCCACACCGCGCCGTGACACGCTCGCGTTTCAGGTCGATCTCTGGAGTGCGATCGGACCTGTGCCGGACAACATCACCGATGTCCAGGGGCGTATGAAAGACATCCAGTATTCGAGCCGCACACGTCTCGTGACCGACATGCTGCAACGGTCGCAGCGTTTCCGGCACGTGTTGCGCGAGGTGCTGGAACGCGTGCCGTCGGACCAGCGTGACGATCCGTGGTGCAAACTCGCGGAAGATCTGTCGTGTTCGAAGCGCTACAACGTGATTCACCTCATCTACCGCGAGAAGGAATACGAGGGGCACTACAAGGACTTTCAGTTCGGCCTGTCGACGATGCGTGAACATTGGCAAAGCGGTCTGGAAGACATTCGTCGTTCGCTCGCGCAACCGGATTGGCTCGACATGCCGAATAACGACGCAGGCTTTGTCACGCACGATATCCATCGGGATTCGCGCTGAAGAGCGGCGGGTCCGGGCGGCGCGCGCAATAGAGGTGGATCTCTGTCGTCGCGGCAAGTCATGATGCATCGCAAACGTCTCGGCTCACGTCGCAAGTAACAGGCAATCAGGCACAAAAAAACGGCGCCCCGAAAGGGCGCCGTTCCCACAAGCAAGTTCAAGCAGAGCGCGTGCAATGAATGCCCGCGCGTCTCGATGCTTTACTTCAACACTTGAGCGATCGCGCTGGCCACCGCGTCGAGGTTGCGCGTATTCAGCGCAGCCACGCAGATGCGACCCGTGCTCACGGCATAGATGCCGAACTCTTCACGCAGACGGTCCACTTGCGGCGCCGTCAGACCCGAGTACGAGAACATGCCGCGTTGCGCGTTCACGAAGCTGAAGTCACGGTCCACGCCGCTAGCCTTCAGGCGTTCGACCAGACCGTTGCGCATTGCGCGGATACGGTCGCGCATTTCGGCCAGTTCCGTTTCCCACGTGGCGCGCAGTTCCGGCGAAGCGAGCACGGCCGCGACCACCGAGCCGCCGTGCGTCGGCGGGTTCGAGTAGTTCGTGCGGATCACGCGCTTCAGTTGCGACAGCACGCGAGCGGCTTCTTCCTTGCTTGCCGTGATGATCGACAGGGCGCCGACGCGCTCGCCATACAGCGAGAACGACTTCGAGAATGACGACGACACGAACACGTTCAGTTCCGACGCGGCGAACAGACGCACGGCTGCAGCGTCCGCTTCGATGTTGTCGCCGAAACCCTGGTAGGCGATGTCGAGGAACGGCACCAGATCGCGCGCCTTGACGACTTCGACAACCTGCTTCCATTGCTCGACGCTCAGGTCCACGCCGGTCGGGTTATGGCAGCACGCGTGCAGCACGACGACGGTGCCCGCGGCGTAGCTGTTCAGCGCGCTCAACATGGCGTCGAAATTCACGCCGTGGGTGTGCGCGTCGTAGTACGGGTACGAGACGACTTCGAAGCCTGCGCCTTCGAACAGCGCGCGGTGGTTTTCCCAGCTCGGGTCGCTGATCGCGACCTTGGCGTTCGGGTTCAGACGCTTCAGGAAGTCCGCGCCGATCTTCAGCGCGCCCGTGCCGCCCAATGCTTGCGCCGTCACGACACGGCCCGCTGCGATCAGCGGCGAGTCGTTGCCGAGCAGCAGTTTCTGCACTGCGGCATCGTAAGCGGCAATACCTTCGATTGGCAGATACCCGCGCGGCAGCGCGGCGTCGACGCGGGCCTTTTCCGCGTCGCGCACGGCGCGCAACAGCGGAATCTTGCCTTCTTCGTTGAAGTACACGCCGACGCCAAGGTTGACCTTGGTCGTGCGCGTATCGGCGTTGAAGGCTTCGTTCAGGCCCAGAATCGGGTCGCGGGGAGCAAGTTCGACGGCGGAGAACAGAGACATGATGGATGGGCAGCAGTAGTGAAAAGAGGACGGCTTCGATCGCGGACGGCCGGGCCAGCAGTGGTGTCCGGCGCAGGGCACAAACGGACTGCGGACAACGGCGAGCGAGTGCAGCTTCGCATTGTAACGAATTCGCGATCATTTTTTGGCCGACACGGCCGGACGGATGGAATTTTTTGCTTGAAAAACAGGCACTCCGGCGCCAATTGAAAAGAGCGGCGAGGTCCGCAACGCCGTCTGGAGAGACCGGAAAACGGGCCCGCAACCGAGCGGCGACGGGGCGTCACGGCCACCTGGCCGCGATGAGCCAATGCCCTGCGACCGCCCCAAAGGGCCACAACATCGCGCCCGGCCAGACTCGCGCGAACCCTTGAAAAGCCTACGCAGACCCGCTCGATCCTCGATTCCCGCAACCCGTTAGAATAGTTCTTTGCCCCAAGGCCAGGCGCCGCCCCACATGTCCGAACAACATCTGACTGAAGCCGAAGATACGCTCGACGAATCCAAATTCGTCAGGTTCGAAGGCTCGCCGTTTCAGCTGTACCAGCCGTATCCGCCCGCCGGCGACCAGCCCACGGCGATCGACACGCTCGTCGAAGGCGTCGAAGACGGCCTCGCATTCCAGACGCTGCTCGGCGTGACCGGCTCCGGCAAAACCTTCACCATGGCCAACACGATCGCGCGGCTCGGCCGCCCGGCCATCGTGTTCGCGCCGAACAAGACGCTTGCCGCGCAGCTCTATTCGGAGTTCCGCGAGTTCTTCCCGCGCAATGCGGTCGAGTACTTCGTCTCGTACTACGACTACTATCAGCCGGAAGCGTACGTGCCGCAGCGCGACCTGTTCATCGAGAAGGACTCGTCGATCAACGAGCACATCGAGCAGATGCGGCTATCGGCCACCAAGAGCCTGATGGAGCGGCGCGACGTGGTGATCGTGGCGACGGTGTCGGCGATTTACGGTATCGGCAATCCGTCCGAATACCACAAGATGATTCTGACGCTGCGCACCGGCGACAAGCTCGGCCAGCGCGACATCATCGCGCGGCTGATCGCCATGCAGTACAACCGCAACGAAGCCGACTTCCAGCGCGGCTCGTTTCGCGTGCGCGGCGACACGATCGATATTTTCCCGGCCGAGCATGCCGAAATGGCGGTGCGCATCGAGTTGTTCGACGACGAAATCGAAACGCTGCAACTGTTCGATCCGCTCACCGGCCGCGTGCGTCAGAAGATTCCGCGCTTTACGGTGTATCCGTCGTCGCACTATGTGACACCGCGCGATACCGTGGTGCGCGCGGTCGAAACGATCAAGAACGAACTGCGTGAGCGGCTCGAATTCTTCTACAGCGGCGGCAAGCTGGTTGAAGCGCAGCGGCTCGAGCAGCGCACGCGCTTCGACCTGGAAATGCTGCAGGAACTGGGCTTCTGCAAGGGCATCGAGAACTACTCGCGGCATTTCTCGGGCGCGGCGCCGGGCGAACCGCCGCCCACGCTGGTCGATTACCTGCCGCCAGACGCGATCATGATGCTGGACGAATCGCATGTGCTGATCGGGCAGTTGAACGGCATGTACAACGGCGACCGGGCACGTAAAGAGAATCTGGTCGACTACGGTTTCCGCCTGCCGTCGGCGCTCGATAACCGGCCGCTCAAATTCAACGAGTTCGAACGCAAGATGCGCCAGGTGGTGTTCGTCTCGGCCACGCCGGCGGACTACGAGCAGAAAACGGCCGGGCAGGTGGCGGAGCAGCTGGTGCGCCCCACGGGTCTCGTCGATCCGGAAATCGAAGTGCGGCCGGCGCGCAGCCAGGTCGACGACGTACTAGGCGAGATCAACGAGCGCGTCAAAGTGGGCGACCGCGTGCTGGTAACGGTGCTGACCAAGCGCATGGCCGAGCAGTTGACCGAGTTTCTGGCCGACCATGGCGTCAAGGTGCGTTATCTGCATAGCGACATCGATACGGTGGAGCGGGTTGAAATCATCCGCGATCTGCGGCTTGGCACCTTCGACGTGCTGGTCGGGATCAACCTGTTGCGCGAAGGGCTGGATATCCCGGAAGTGTCGCTGGTCGCCATTCTCGACGCGGACAAGGAGGGCTTCCTGCGCGCCGAGCGCTCGCTGATCCAGACCATCGGCCGGGCGGCGCGTAATGTGAACGGCAAGGCGATTCTCTACGCCGACAGGATCACCGACTCGATGCGCCGAGCCATCGACGAAACCGAGCGGCGGCGCAACAAGCAGATCGCCTTCAACCTCGAAAACGGCATTACGCCGCGCGGCGTGGTCAAGCGCATTCGCGACATTATCGACGGTGTGTACAACGTCGACGACGCCCGCGCCGAACTGAAGGAACAGCAGACGCGCGCGAAATTCGAGGACATGTCCGAGAAGCAGCTTGCCAAGGAGCTCAAGCGCCTCGAAAAGCAGATGATGGAGCACGCCAAGAACCTCGAGTTCGAAAAGGCCGCGCAAACGCGCGACCAGCTCGCCTTGCTGCGCCAGCGCGTGTTCGGCGCGAACGTCGGCGATCACGTGTCCGGCGTCGAATAATGCGTCCTTCCGCCGCAGGGCGCGGCGCCGCATCGCGCCCTGTCGACCGCTGCCCGGCACTCGCCCGGCAGCGCGCCATGTCATCACCGCGCACTTCCTTAAAAGCACCTTAAGACCCTGCTGGCATAGGGCTTTGCGTGCGTTCTGAATTGTTCTCCCTCGCGATCGATGATAAACTCAACCAATATTGAGAATGGTTCGCATTAACGTTCGTATAGCGCTTAGGCTCCGACCGGCCGTGGGTTTCAAGGCTTGGGGCCGCTGCATCAAAGCCTGCGCAACGCACCGTTCCAATGGGTTCGATTCGAGTCTGATAAAAAAACAAGGAGTTTCAATGCGGATTTCTTCATTTGTGCGTGGTGGCGCAGCAGCGGTGGCCGCGGTCGCGGCGTTGTCGGCAACGGCAGCGGAGTACCCGATCGGCAAGCAGCAGATTCAGGGCGGCATGGAAATCGGCGCGGTCTATCTGCAGCCGATCACGATGGAACCCGAAGGCATGATGCGCAAGGCCTCGGACTCGGATATCCACCTCGAGGCCGACATTCACGCGGTCAAGAACAATCCGACCGGTTTCGCCGAAGGCGACTGGATGCCGTATCTGCAGGTGCGTTATGAGCTGACGAAAGCCGGCTCGAACCAGACGCAAAAGGGCGACATGATGGCGATGGTCGCCAACGACGGCCCGCACTACGGCGATAACGTCAAGCTGCAAGGCCCGGGCAAGTATCACCTGAAGATGATCGTCGAAGCGCCGATGCAAACGGGCCATATGGCTTTCGGCCGCCACGTCGACAAGGAAACCGGTGTAGGCCCGTGGTTCAAGCCGATCACGCTCGAATACGACTTCACCTTCGCCGGTATCGGCAAGAAGGGCGGCTACTGATCGCCGCGCATCGTCATGTGTGGCCGCGCTTTGCCGCGTGGCCGCGCGTGGGTGAATGGGATGAATGAATCCATGCAGCAGGCGGCGTGTCGTTGATGAACCCGCACTGCGCCACGTTTTCCGGAAAGGCTGATGAGAATTAACCGAAAGATCGCAACCTTCGCCACCACGCTTTTGCTGGCGGGCGCAGCGCACGCAGCCGACCTGCCGACCTTCAAGCTGGAAATGAACGACGGCAAGTTGAATCCGGCACGCATCGAAGTGCCGGCGGGGCAGCGTATCAAGATCGAAGTGCGCAACACGGGCAAGGGCGCGGCTGAATTCGAAAGCGTTCAGTTGCGTAAGGAAAAGGTTTTGGCGCCCGGTGCGGATTCGTTCGTGGTGATCGCGCCGCTGGAACCGGGCGAGTACAAGTTTTTCGACGATTTTCATCAGCAGGCGCAGGGTGTCATCGTCGCGAAGTAATGGCCTCAGCTGCGAGCGCGGGCCGTCGGCGGTTCGTGTGTTCGCCAAGGCAGTAGAAGGGTAGAGGGAGAGCTTGGATGGGTCAGATTCTGTTCGTCGTATGGCGGGAAAGTGTCGAGGCGCTGCTGGTCGTCGGCATTCTGTACGCGTGGCTGAAAAATGGCGATGACGATGCGCGCCGCGGCTTGCCGTACCTGTGGGGTGGCGTCGCAGCCGGATTGATCGCGGCGGTGGCGCTCGGCGCGGCGCTGGTCGGTTTCACCGAGGTGCTTTCCGGTGACGCGCAGGATTATTTCCAGACGGCGATGGTGCTGATCGCCTGCGTGCTGATCGTGCAAATGGTGCTGTGGATGAAGCAGCATGGCCGCTCGCTCAAGCGAGACATGGAGCAGTCGCTGCAAAAGAGCCAGCGCGATTCGAACTGGTGGGGCGTCGCGTTGCTGGTGGCGTTGGCGATCGCGCGTGAAGGCAGCGAAACGGTGATCTTCCTGTACGGTCTCGGTTTCGGCCAGTCCGGTCACGTGGACGGCAGCCAGATGCTCGCGGTCGTAATCGGCCTCGCGCTCGCGTTCCTGACCTTCTACGTGCTGCAACTGGGCGGCAAGTTCTTCTCGTGGCGGCTGTTTTTCCGCATCACCGAAATCATGCTGTTGTTCCTCGGCGCGGGCCTGTTCCAGACCGGCGTGGACAAGCTGATCGACAAGGAAATCCTGCCGACACTCGTCGATCAGATGTGGAACTCGTCGGCGATTCTCGACGACTCGAGCACCTTCGGTTCGCTGGTCGCCACGCTCACCGGCTATCGCGCGCATCCGGCAATGATGAATCTGCTGGCGTACGCGGTGTACTGGGCGGTGGTGTATCTGCTGTTGCGCCGTGCAAACCGCAAGCCGGTACAACAAGCCGCCGGGCGCGCGGCATGAGCACCGTGATGACCCGCCCGGGCCGCCTTGCGGCGGCCGGGCAGTGGATGCAGCGCCACGGCGCCGCGATTCGCGGCATTCAGTGGGTCGTGGTGGCGGTCTACGCGTTTCTGATTCTGGTGCCGGCGGTGATGCCGCTGCCGGACGACACGGCGCACTTGTGGAATAACCTCACGCTGGCGGCGCAGTTCGTCTTCTGGGGAATCTGGTGGCCGTTCGTGCTGCTTTCGATGGTCATGCTCGGCCGTGTCTGGTGCGGCGTGCTGTGCCCCGAAGGCGCGCTCGCCGAATTCGCCAGCAAATACGGGCGAGGCTGGGCGATTCCGCACTGGATGCGCTGGGGCGGCTGGCCGTTCGTCGCATTCGGCATCACCACCATCTACGGTCAGATGGTGAGCGTCTACCAGTATCCGAAGGCCGTGCTGCTGGTGCTGGGCGGTTCGACCTTCGCGGCGATGATCATCGGCTTGCTCTACGGGCGCGAAAAACGTGTCTGGTGCAAGTATCTGTGCCCCGTCAACGGGGTCTTTTCGCTTCTGGCGCGGCTCGCGCCGTTTCACTACAAAGTCGATGAAGACGCCTGGCGCCGTTCCTACAAGAACGGCGAGCATGGGCATCGCGTGATTCCGATCAATTGCGCGCCGCTCGTGCCGTTGCGCAATATGAAGGGCGCGTCGGCCTGCCATATGTGCGGCCGTTGCAGCGGGCACCGCGACGCGATTGCGTTGACGTGGCGCGCGCCGTCCTCGGAAGTGGTTCAGTTGGGCGACAAGCAGGCGAACCCGTGGGACACCGCGTTGATCCTGTACGGTCTGCTCGGCATTGCGATCGGCGCGTTCCACTGGACCGCGTCGCGCTGGTTCGTCGATCTGAAGATGTTCTTCGCGACCTGGCTGGTCGATCACGACATTACGTGGCCGCTCGACACCAATGCGCCGTGGTTCCTGTTCACGCATTACCCCGAGCAGAACGATGTGTTTTCGTGGCTCGACGGCACGATGGTGATCGGCTACATCCTCGCCACGGCGTTGGTGTACGGCACCGCGCTGCTGGTGCTGCTGATGGGCGCGACGCGCATGCTGGGGCGCTTCAATGCCGTGCGTTTGCATCATCTGACGCAAGGGCTGATTCCGATTGCCGGCGCGGGCGTGTTCCTCGGCCTGTCCGCTACCACGCTGTCGCTGTTGCGCGCGGAGCATGTGTCGTTGTGGTGGGCGTCGGACATGCGTATCGCGATACTGGCGATCGCCAATCTGTGGAGCGCATGGCTCGCCTGGCTCGTTACGCGCCGCTACAGCGAACGCTTCGTTCAGCGCGGCCTCGCGATGATGTGGTTCGTCGCGGCGCTGGCCGTGGTCGACAGCGCATGGTGGTTGATGTTCTGGGGTTGGGCTTCGAAGTGAGGCCGAGGTAACGCCGAAGCAAGCCCGAAATAACTCAATACCCGGCGCCGCGACTGGATGCATCTGATGCACCGTTAAGCGCCGCGCCAAACAGAAAAGCCGTGGAGATGACATCATCCCACGGCTTTTTTCATTGTCTGCATGATCGGCACACGCCGTTGCGCGTCGCCGCATCGAGGGAGGACCAAAAAAGCGGCCTGGCTGGCTGCGACGGCTGGCTTGGTGTCTGCACGAAGGGGTCTAATTCTCACGTGCAAGCCGTCGTGGCTGGCTAATGCCCAACACCTCTCTGGGAGGTGGTCCCCACAATACCCGGTAGTTACCGCTGTTCGTCCTTACTTCGTCAGAATCAACTTGCCCAGGCGCGTTGCGCGCAACTGGTAGGTCTCGCCGTTGTGCACGATGCTGACGTGGCTATGTCCTTGCAGCAGCGCGTCGCTGCGTACGATCCGCTCCGACGTCTCGCCCGATGCATTGGCGCGATCCGCGCCAGGCTTCTGGCTGGTCGCCGCCGCCGTGGAGGCTTTCGGACGGCTGGTCAGCGCGGCCGCGGGGCGGCGCAGGCTGAGTGTCGAAGGGCGCGCAGTATCGGTCATTGGTTTTTAGCTGTTGGTCGATTCGATGGATTAATTCTAAATGATAACTATTCCTATTTACAAGTTAAGGAAGTTGATCGAATTTTTGTTTCGATAGTCGAGCGACCAAGGCGGCGACAAAACGGAGAAATCTGGCCAAGGCCGCCGCTTCGACCAGCGGCCTTGCAATCGATGGCGAGCGGGGCGGGAGAAGGGTGCCCGCGAAATTCAATGCAGCGAGCCGGGTTCCTGCTTGGCCTGCACATACTGACGGATGAGCCGAACGGTATCGATATCGTTCTCGCGATACGCCGACTTCACGATCTCCTGCGTTTGATGCGCGTCGGGATCCGTCGATTCGGGCAACGTGGTCGCGTACTCGAAGCGCAGAAACAGCTGCAGTTCGTCAGGTTGCTCGATGGTCATGGTGAGCGAGCCGCCGACGTAGTCCGCCGTCGGCAGAATGTCGTAGCGCACGCTCTGGCTTTGGTCCAGCGTGACGCGGTCGCGTACGGTCGCCTGGCCGTAGTGCAGCTCTCGCTCGAGCACGTTGCCGTCGCGCGAGAGAATCGTGCAGCTGTCGAGCCCCATCACGAAGAGTTGCGGCTGTTCGGCGCGCAGCACGAGCCCCTCCCACAACTGCTCGCGGGTCATCGACTCGACAAACGGATTCAACGGGTCGTTGATCTGGATAAGGTGTTCGAAATTCAAAACGACGGCTTCCTATGAAAGCGTTAAGCGACGGCGAGCCCTGAACGGATCGTGATCGAGTGCGTAAGGATCTTGTGGACCGGGCACTGATTGGCAATTTGCAAGAGCCGTTCCCGCTGCTCGTCGGACAGATCGCCTTCGAGCACGATTTTGCGGTCGATGGTCGTGCCCGCGTCGCCGGTTTCGAGCGAGAGCGTCACGCGTACGTCGGCGAGCGGCCATTCCTTGCGCTGAGCGTACATTTTCAGCGTGATCGACGTGCACGCGCCGAGGCTCGACAGCAACAACGAAACGGGTGTCGGCCCGCGATCACCGCCGCCGAGCGACTCGGGCTCGTCGGCAAGCCATGTGTGCTTGCCGTCGTCGAAAAGGACCTGGAAATTCGTCGAACCGATGTGGGCGGTGACGGTGGGCTCTGCCATGCGCGCTCCTGAACAGGGACGGAAATCGCCGCGCGCCACCGCCCGTTTTGACGCAACGGCGTGGCGCGCGGCCTGAATCGCTATTGTGAACGAATTTACCGGCCTTCGCGCCTTGGGTTGCGGCGCGGGCGACGCGTGCTTCGCGCGCCCGGGACTCAATGCGTGATCGCGCCCATGCGCCCGGCCTGGTAATCGACGACGGCCTGGCGGATCTCGTCTTCCGTGTTCATCACGAACGGACCGTAGCGCACCACCGGCTCCTTGAGCGGCACGCCGCCGAGCAGCAGCACTTCGAGCGGCTCCGCGCCGGCCGTGAGCGTCACGGAGTCACCGTCGTTCTGGAACACGACCATTTTCTGCGCACCGATTTCCTGACGCGCTTCGCCTTCGCCGTAGAACCCGTTGCCCGACAGGCTATACGCAAACACGCGATAGTCGGCGGGCACCGGCTGCCGGATCGTCGCGCCCGGTTGCAGCGAGAAATGCTGATACAGAATCGGCGTGCGCGTTTCGATCGCGGCCTTGACGCCGAGCGCTTCGCCCGCGATCACCTTGACGCGCACCTTGCCGTCCGCGGACGTTGCCACAGGAATGCTCGACGACGGCATTTCCTGGTAGCGCGGCGCGATCATCTTGTCGCGGCGCGGCAAATTCACCCACAACTGCAAGCCGTGCACGCGCCCGCCTGTGCGGACGAACGACGGGTCCGGCATCTCGCTGTGCACGACCCCCGCGCCCGCGGTCATCCACTGCACGTCGCCGGCGTGCAGGGTGCCGGAATGGCCGGCCGAGTCCTTGTGGCCGAACTGGCCCTCCAGCACATAAGTGACCGTTTCGAAGCCGCGGTGCGGATGGTCGGGCGCGCCTTTGGCCTCGCCCGGCGCGTAGTCGATCGGGCCCATTTCGTCGAGCAGCAGGAACGGATCGAAGTCCATCAGCATGCGGGTCGGAAACGGGCGATGGACGATAAAGCCGCCACCCTCGGTCGTGCGAACGGCGGGAAACGTGCGTTCGATCGTGCGGGTCGTGCTCATCAAAAGTCACCTCAAAAAATGGGGAATAGCGTTATTTTTGAAACATGGAGCTATTATAGGGACCGTTTTCCGGGGTGCCAGCCGCCCTCGCGCAATGGATTGTTCTATTACTGGAACGATGAGATGAAGATCGATTCACACAACCTGAACGACCTGATGTATTTTTCGCAGGTCGTCGAACATGGCGGTTTTTCTGCCGCCGAACGCGTGCTCGGCATCTCCAAGTCGCGGCTGTCGCGCCGGCTGACCGAGCTCGAAGCGTCGCTCGGCGTGCGCCTGCTGCAGCGATCCACGCGCAAGCTGGCGCTGACCGAAGCCGGGCAACTGTTCTATCAGCATTGTCAGGCGATGCTGAGCGAGGCGCAGGCGGCCGTCAACGTCGTTCAGCAACTGCGCTCATCGCCGCGCGGCACAGTGCGCGTCAGCGTGCCGGTCACGATTTCGCAGACGATTCTGTCGCAGATCCTGCCTGAGTTCATGCATCGTTATCCGGAAGTGCGTGTGGTCATGCGCGTGACGAACCGCGTGATCGATCTGTTCGAGGATTCGATCGACGTCGCACTGCGGGTGCGCTCCGATCCGCCGGAGAACGCCAACATCGTGGTGCGGCCGCTGTGGCGCACGCAGCAGATGCTGGTCGGCGCGCCGAGCCTGTTGCAACAGAATGCGCCGCCGTTGCTGCCGGCCGATCTGAACCGCTTCGAAACGCTCGACGTGCCGACCGGCGACGGACGCCACGTCTACAACCTGATCGCGCCCGACGGCACGCGACACGCGCACGAACACGAGCCGCGCCTCGTCACCGCGGATCTGATGACGATTCGCGAAGCGGTGCTCGGTGGTGTCGGTATCGCCGCGTTGCCGGAGATGATGTATGGCGCCGCGTTGCGAGCGGGGCAATTGTCGCCAGTCATGCCGGGTTGGACCTTCCCGACGCCGCAGTTGTACGCCGTATTCGTGTCGCGGCAGGGGATGGTGCCGGCGGTGCGCGCGTTTGTCGATTATCTGGTCGAGATGCTCGATCCCGACGACGGCAAACACATCATGGGCGAGTGTCCCGCGCGCGAGGAAAAGGCCGCTGCCGCGCAGTCTTCGTTCGCGATTTCCCCATAGCACTTCTCACGCGCGACAACATCGCTTTTAGCATTTAAGCGCGGCCTGTCATGAGTACTTTCAATGGCCGTTTGCTTGAATGCGCGCGCTCCCGGGCCTATAGTGAAATCCCTTCGCTAAGGAGTCTCTTATGCGAAAACTCATGGCCGCTATCATAGCGGGCCTGATAGGGCTGACCGCGCTGTCCGTGTCGATCACGGCTGTCGCATGCGGTGATTCAGGTAGCTATCAATCTTCGACCGATGGCAAATGATCCCGCCGCCCGAAGGCGCCGAGTGCGCACAAAAAAAGGCCTTCATCCGACGATGAAGGCCTTTTACTTTCCAGCCCTTTTTTAAACGGCTTTTATCGCATTACTTCGCTTTCGGTTGGGTCACGAAGCCGATCTTGGTCAGGCCGCCGGCCTGTGCCGCCGACATCACTTCCGCCACTTTTTCGTACGGAACCTTGCGGTCCGCGTCGAGATGCAGTTCGGGTTGCGGGTTCGCTTGCGCGGCCTCTGCAATTTTCGCGCGCAGTGCGGTGTCATCCACCTTTTTGTCGTCCCACATGACGTTGCCGTCGGCGTCGACCGCGACGGTCACCTGCGCGGGCTTGGTGTCTTCTTTCTGGCTGCTTGCATGCGGCAGATCGATCTTGACCGCATGACGAATCACAGGAATCGTCACCATGAAGACGATCAGGAGAACCAACATCACGTCGACGAGCGGCGTCATGTTGATTTCGTTCATCAGGCCGTCGTCATCGTCCGCGGCGAAGGGGCTCATTGCCATTGGATTGCCTCGCTGATCAGTTCGTGCGCGTGGCGAGCCGCAGGCCGTCACCGCGCTTGGACGACGACAGTCGCGCGCCCGTCACGAAGAATGCGTGCAGACCGTGCGCAAAGCGGCTCAATTTGGCCACCACCGCCTTGTTGGCGCGCGTCAGTGCGTTGTAGCCAAGCACTGCCGGAATCGCGACGAAAAGGCCGAACGCGGTCATGATCAACGCTTCGCCAACAGGGCCGGCGACCTGATCGATCGACGACTGACCACTCGCGCCAATCGCCAGCAGCGCGTGATAGATGCCCCACACCGTGCCGAACAGACCGACGAACGGCGCCGTGCTGCCGATCGACGCGAGAATCGCGAGACCGCTCTGCATGCGGGCGACGCTTTCGTCCATCGTGTCCTTCAGGCAGCGCGTGATCCAATCCGACACGTCCATGCGGTCGTGCAGATGCGGCTGTGTCTGATGATGGTGATCGGCCGCTTCCTGACCCGACAGCGCCAGTGCGAGGAACGGATTGTCCTGCGGGGTCGACGAGCCGGCGCCGAGTTTCTTGACGCCGTCGGCGAGATCATCCGAGTGCCAGAACGCCTGTTCGGCGTTCTTCGTGAGGCGCTTCAGGCGCATCACATTCCAGCCCTTGATCACGATCACGCTCCACGACATGACCGACATGATCAGCAGCGCGAGCGCGATGCCGCGCGTCACGAAATCCCCTTGCGCCCAGACGTGCGCCAGTCCGTAGTTTTGCATTGCAATTCCTTTTTTTGAAATCTGCTTCAGTCGCTCAGACTGAAGTTGTAAGGCCGGGTGTAAGCGGCTCGAATTGGCTGGCCGTTCTCGAGAAATGGCTTGCAGGTAGTCGCGTGCACGGCGGCGAGCGCGGCGTCGTCGAGACGGCTGAAGCCGCTGCTCTGTTGTAGCTGGATGTCTTCCAGCTTGCCCGTCAGGCCGACCACGAACCGCACGGTGGCGGTGCCGGTTTCACCACGCCGCCTGGATAGCGGTGGGTAATCAGGCTTCACCAGTTCGCAATTAAGGTGCGAGACGTTCTTGGGCGCGCTGACCTCTATCGTCTGACGGCTAACGGCCGGCGCGGCCGGCGCGGCAGGAGCGGGCGGGGCGGCAGGTGCGGCCGGCGCGGGAGCGGGTGCGGCGACGGGTGTCGGCGAGGGCGCGGCGGCCACCGGTAAAGGCGTCGGCGTCGGCTTGGGCGTCGGAGCCGGCTTCGGCTGGACCTTCGGCTTGGTGCGAACCGGCGGCGTCGGCGTAGGCGGCGCGATCGACTGTATCGCAACGGGCGTGGCAACCGGCGCCGGCGGCAGCAACTGCGCGGTCATCACGCGCGATTCGAGGACCGGTTGAACAGGGTCGTGCCGCAAGGTCATCACCACGGCCAGCAGCGCGACGTGAATCGCTGCAACCAGTGCGGTGGCTGTCAGGACGCGGGAGTTCGGTCGGGTGGACGAAGCCGGCATGGCGCCGGCTGAAACGGTATGCGAGGCCGGCATATCAGCGTGGCGGCGCGCTGTGAATGCAGCGCGTCAGACAAGACGTCGTCATGTTCGAAAAATCAGCAGCGAAATGAACAAAGTAGTCACGAAACCAATCAGCAATTCCATCTCAAACTCCTATGAGGGGTGAGCGGGTAGCTGGCTGGTACGAATACTGGCTTGCTGACGGCAGTGGGATAACGCTTGAACAGCGAAGAGCGGCAGTGGGCGGCAGGCACCCGAGGCGCGGCGTCAGCCGCGCCTTGATACTCGGTCTCAGGCGGCCTTGCGTTCGTAGAACGTCAGCGGGACAGCCTGGGGATTATGCTCGAAACCACAGCGGCTCGCGCATACGCCGCTCTGCATCATGACGTCGCGGACGGACTCCGCGCATTTTCCACAGCAGGAAGCGACGCCGAGTTCGAACTGCAACTCGTCGAACGAATCGACGCCTTCCGCGATCGAGGCACGGATCTTTCGGTCAGAAACGGACTTGCAGACACAGACAATCATGGCAGGCGTCATAGCTAACGTTAATGCGAATTATTATCATTATGTTTAAGCCGTTTGGCAAGCGTCCTGGCCAATTTTTTGTAACAAAACCAGACTCTTAGAAGGGTTTCGTCTAAAGGACGAAATCGGGCGGCGGGTGGCCGTTGGGGCGAAAAGGGGGCGTCAAGGCGGCCTAAAGGCGTCCCAAAGGCGCTCCCACGGCGCCTCCGAGCGGTCTCTCCAACAGGCGCCCCAAAGTCACTCCCAAAGCCATTGGAAAGGCGCGCGGGAGTTCGCAGCGCTCCTGTAAAAGCGCGTGTCGGCGCGGCAAAAAACCGCGTGGGTCAGGCGTTCAGGCGGCTTGGGAGTTCGGAGCTGCGGTGCGCCGCGAGGGAATCGACACCTGTTCGACTGTCGCGTCGATATGTAGCAGGCTGGCTGCCAGTTGCTGCTGATGCGAGCCGTCCCCGGTGGAATAAAAGCGGGGCAGAACAGCGCCCGTGCTTGCCGGCGCCGCGCGCAGGCCGTGTTGATCCAGCACCCGTTCCAACTGGCGCGCAATCGCGACGCTCGTGTCGATCAACACCAGCCGGTCGCCGACAATGTCGCGAATCGCCGCGTCGAGGAACGCGTAGTGCGTGCAGCCGAGCACCAGCGTGTCCGCGCCCGCGTCGAGCATAGGCTGCAGGTAGCCGCGCAGCAGTTCGCGCAGTTCGGCGGAGCCGACGTCGCAGCGTTCCACCGCCTGCACCAGTCCGTGGCCCGGCTGGCAAAGAAAGCGGCAATCGGCCGCGTAGCGTTCGAGCAGCGTCTGGAAGCGCGCGCTGCGCAGCGTCACCTGGGTGGCGAGCACGCCCGCGACGCGAGTTTTCGACTGCAATGCAGCGGGTTTGATACCGGGTTCGACGCCGACCAGCGGAATAGGCAGCTTCTCGCGAACCATCGCGATTGACTGCGCGGTTGCGGTGTTGCAGGCGACCACCAGGGCTTTCGCGCCTTGCTTGACCAGCCATTCGCCGATTGCGAGCGTGCGGTCGGCGATGAAATCGTCGTCGCGCTCGCCGTAGGGGGCGTAGAGCGAGTCGGCGGCGTACAGGATTGCCTCGTCAGGCAGTTGTGCGCGCACCGCCCGCAATACCGACAAGCCGCCGAGACCCGAATCGAAAATGCCGACCGGTGCGCGCGATCCGGCGCCAGACGTGAACATCTCTGTTGTCGTAGACGGTGATTCTGCGGGCATAGGCGAAGAGGATGCGTGCGGCACGGCGCTCAAGGAAAGCCTGGAAAGGTGCGCAAGTATAGCGCCCGCGCGGCGTGCCCTAGTGGGACTTGCCGTGCGGCGCCTCTCGGGGAGGAGTTCGTGCAGAACTCCCCATTAGAGACGCTGTTCGGCGCGCTATCCGGAAGCACTTCGTCAGGACATCCCACGGGGACGTCATTCAGGGCGCCTCCCCAGAGCACTTCCGCCGGTCGTCCACCAAGCGCACCGCCGCCAGTACCCGCTCCGTTGCGAACGGGCCGACCCATGAACGGGGCGCGTGCGGGATGTGGGCGGCTGCGCCGTAGCGCGATCAGGACTCGACCGAACCCATTGCGGATTGCTGATAGTTCTGGATCCCGACCTTGTCGATCAGGTCGATCTGGGTTTCGAGCCAGTCGATATGTTCTTCGGTGTCGTCGAGAATTTTCGTGAAGATTTCGCGCGAGATGAAATCACGAACCGATTCGCAATACACGATCGCTTCCTTGCAGGTGCTCTGCGAAATCTGTTCGAGCTTCAGATCGCATTCGAGGATCTCTTTCGTTTCCTCACCGATCAGCAGCTTGTGCAGGTCTTGCAGGTTCGGCAGACCGTCGAGCATGAAAATGCGTTCGATCAGCCAGTCGGCATGCTTCATTTCGCCGATCGATTCGTCGTATTCATGCTTGCCGAGTTTCTCGAGGCCCCAGTGCTTATACATCCGCGCGTGCAGAAAGTACTGGTTGATCGCAGTCAGTTCGTTCTTCAGTTGCGAGTTCAGGTACTCGATAACTTTCTTGTCGCCTTGCATGGTATTTCCTTTGTGGGACTTTGAATTTTCAACAACAATAAACGCCATACCTGAAAAAGCCAAGGGAACAGACATATCTTTTGACATTGTTTCAGGTGTCGCGTGTCGCGTTGCGCGCGGCAACAAAAAAGCCGGGACCGCAGTCCCGGCTTTTTGACATACGTGACAGGCGTTAGCGGCGAATCAAACCGTCGCGACCGGAATCTTGCCGATCTTGGCTTGCCATTCCTTCGGGCCGGTCTGGTGCACGGAGGTGCCGTTCGAATCGACGGCCACCGTGACCGGCATATCCTGCACGTCGAACTCGTAGATCGCTTCCATGCCGAGGTCTTCGAACGCGAGCACTTTCGCGCTGCGAATCGCTTTGGACACGAGGTACGCTGCGCCGCCCACGGCCATCAGATAAGCGGCCTTGTGCTTCTTGATCGCTTCGATCGCGACCGGGCCGCGCTCGGCTTTGCCGATCATCGAAATCAGGCCGGTTTGCGCCAGCATCGTCTCGGTGAACTTGTCCATGCGCGTTGCCGTGGTCGGGCCTGCGGGGCCGACGGCTTCATCGCGCACCGGATCGACCGGGCCGACGTAGTAAATAACGCGGTTCGTGAAGTCGACGGGCAGCTTTTCGCCCTTCGCCAGCATGTCGGCAATGCGCTTGTGGGCCGCGTCGCGGCCCGTCAACATCTTGCCCGACAGGAGCAGCGTCTGGCCCGGCGTCCACGCGGCGACTTCTTCCGGCGTGAGCGTGTTCAGGTCGACGCGCTTGCTCTTCTCCGTGTCCGGCTGCCAATGCACGTTCGGCCATGCGTCGAGCGACGGCGCTTCGAGTTTGGCGGCGCCTGAGCCGTCCAGCGTGAAGTGCGCGTGACGGGTGGCCGCGCAGTTCGGGATGATCGCGATCGGCTTGGACGCGGCGTGCGTCGGCGCGGCCATGATCTTCACGTCGAGCACGGTGGCGAGACCGCCGAGACCCTGTGCGCCGATACCGAGCGCGTTGACCTTCTCGTGCAATTCCACGCGCAATTCTTCGATCCAGTCCTTCGGGCCGCGTGCGATCACGTCCTGAATGTCGATCGGATCCATCAGCGATTCCTTCGCCATCACCATCGCTTTCTCAGCGGTGCCGCCGATACCGATGCCGAGCATGCCCGGCGGGCACCAGCCCGCGCCCATGGTCGGCACGGTCTTCAAAATCCAGTCGACGATCGAATCCGACGGATTCAGCATCGCGAACTTCGACTTGTTTTCCGAGCCGCCGCCCTTGGCCGCGACCTGCACGTCGACCTTGTCGCCCGGCACGATCTCGTAGTGGATCACGGCCGGCGTGTTGTCTTTCGTGTTCTTGCGGCCGCCTTCGGGCGGGCTCACGATCGACGCGCGCAGCACGTTGTCCGGGTTCAGATAACCGCGGCGCACGCCTTCGTTGATCATGTCGGTGACGCCCATCGTCGCGCCGTCCCAACGCACGTCCATGCCGACCTTCACGAACACCGTGACGATGCCGGTGTCCTGGCAGATCGGGCGCTTGCCTTCGGCGCACATGCGGCTGTTGGTGAGAATCTGCGCAATGGCGTCTTTCGCCGCCGGGCTCTGTTCGAGCTCGTAGGCGCGGCCCAAGGCCTGGATATAGTCGAGCGGATGGTAATAGCTGATGTACTGAAGCGAATCAGCAATGCTCTGAATCAGATCTTCCTGTTTGATGACGGTCATGGCTAGCTCAGTGGAGACAGGGGCGCTTGTTGTCGGACACGCCGGGCAGGGCGGATCAGTCGTGCGCCTTCAGGGGAGTGGAACCTTTAGCGGCACCCACGGCGTGCAGCACCGTGGGCTCTTCGAAATGCTTGGGATGCGTATGCGTGGTGAGGCGGTCGACCAGCGCCATCACGACTGCGGAGACGAGGAACGCCACGTGGATGATCACCTGCCACATGATCGTATGCGTCGAATTCTGGTCGGGGCTGATGAAGGTCTTCAGCAGATGGATCGACGAGATGCTGATCAGCGCCATCGACAATTTGACTTTGAGCACGCCCGCGTTCACATGGTCGAGCCATTCCGGTTCGTCCGGATGACCCTCCACGCCGAGGCGCGACACGAATGTTTCATACCCGCCGATGATCACCATGATCAGCAGGTTCGAGATCATGACCACGTCGATCAGGCCGAGCACGACCAGCATGATGTTGGTTTCGTCGAGCGTCAGGGATGCCGTGACGAGGTGCCAGACTTCCTTGAGGAAGAGGACGACGTAGACGGCTTGCGCGACGATCAGGCCCAGATAAAGCGGCACCTGCAGCCAGCGGCTCATGAAGATGATGGCGGGCAGCGGGCGCATGGGGCGGCGCTGTTGGGCGGAGTCGGTTCGCGGAGCGGACATGGGCAAGAGTCGGATGAGACGCAGGTGACGGAACACGGGCCAGAATGCGCCGGGCCGGCAGGCGCACTACGCGATATGCACGCCAGTCAGGCACGCAAACCCGGCAAGCAAACCCGGCATGGACGGCGCACACGGCGCGATGCACAGCCAGCCGAGGCCTTAGGAGCCTCGCGTCAGGCGCGCTATTGTAACGCGTCGGCTAAATTTGCTGCATCGCGGCGGGCAGGGCTCACGAGGCCATCGGCGGCAGCCGCTTGAGCTTCAGGCTCGCGAGCCCGATCCCCGTGACCACGCAGGCGAGCGCGATGCCGTGCGCGAAGCTGGGCCGCTCGCCCAGAAACAGGATGCCGTAAATCGCCGCCGCCACCGGCAGCACGGCGCTGAACACGCCCGCGAGACTGCCCGGCACATGGCGGATGCCCTTCATCCATAACCAGAACGAAAAGATGCTGGCGGACAGTCCGTACCACAACACCAGCATCCAGACGCTGACCGGCACCGCGCGAAAATCGAATTCGAGCCATGCGCCGGCGCCGAGCGGCAGCATCAGCAGCAGGCCGAAGAGATGGGTGTAGGCGCAGATGTCGACCGGCGCGAGCGTCTGCGTGAGGCGGCGCGACAGGATGATGTAGAGCGACTCGCAGCATACGGCGCCGAGGACCATCAGGTTGCCGGCGAGCGAGCTCTCGCCGTCCACGTTGCGATCCACGTGCGCCAGATTGATGACCAGCACGCCGACAATCGCGAGCGCGATCGACGCGAGCGCCCGGCCGTTCGGTCGCTCTTTCAGAATCAGCCACGAGAGCAACGCGACGACAGCCGGGATCGTGCTCGTAATGACGCCGGCCGCGACGGCGCTGGTGCGCTGCACGCCGCCGAGCATCAGCAGGGTAAAGCCGAAGGTGCCGAACAAGGCCTGCAGGAACAGGTTGAGCCATTCATCGCGCTTCACGCGGCGCAGTTTGGCTACGCGCAGAAGCGGCCACAGCACCGCCATTGCGATCACGAAGCGCAGCAGCGCGAAGAGGGGGACGGGAACGAACTCGACGATTGATTTACCGATGCCGACATTGGTGCCGACCAGCAGCATCGAGGTAATGAGAAGCAGGGCGTAACGATTCAAGCTGGAATCCGGGGAGCGCGGGCGTGGGGCGCGTAGTTTACCGGACGGCGCCGGGGGGGCGGTCAACTGCTGTTGTCTATGTCATTGCCGGACGCGACGCTTGCTATGCCGGGAGCGGGGGCGGCTTTGCCGGAGCGTGGATTGCATTGAAAACAGCGTGGGCGGGCGCGTGCAAATGGCGGGTGGCAGCCGGCCGCCGGGAGCGTCCACGGCGATACGTTGACGGGGTGGCGGCGGCCGGCTGCGTTCAGCGCTGCGTCAAGCGGTGCCGGTTCCGCCTGTACCGAGCTTACCCAGCATCGGCGAGAGCATGCCCATCAGCGGCGAGAGCATGCCGAGCGCCTGCCCCGCGCCCGGGATGACGGCGGAAAGAAGTCCCTGAAGGCCCTTCATGACGGTCTGGAAGAGCTCGCCGATAGCATTCGACGCTCCGTTCTGTGCTCCGTCGGCGGCGCCCGCCGGCGACGGAGCCTGAGGTTGTTGTGCGGCCATGTTGCCGGCGCCGTTCTGTGATGCGTCGGTGCCGCCGGTCGGCGGCGCCATTGTCTGCTGTCCTGCGATTGCGTCGAGTGCCGCATCATCGGAAGCCAGCGCCGCAGCCCTCTCGGCGTTCCGCGGCATAAGGTCGTGGGCAGCCGCCTCGGCGTCGCGCGACATAGCGTGGTGGGCACCGTTCGCGTGATGATGGCCACCGTTCGCGTGGTCCGCGTGCATAGGGCGGCGCATACCCATCATGTCGTCCTGCTGCACAGGCCCGTGGCTACCCTCGGTGTGCTCCGTGGAAAACATCTGGACCGAACTGGAACGGGTGCGGCCGGCCGCCCCGGCATCCAGCGCTTGCGCCATTGAACTCAGATCGAACTGCCGAGTGTTGCTGATATTATTGATCGCTTCCATCACAGAATCCTTAAATCGAGTAAAAGAAATATATAAGCCGGACAGCTGTATTGTGTGGAATTTATGCGCCCGCTTCCGGATCGCTGGTGCGCAGAAGTGCATAAATGAAATCTGGTTGTTTTCTATTGACCTCCTCTGGTTTATCCAGGTTAACCAACTGACACATCCGGGTCGATCAAATCCAAATCGATCGGATGTTTTCTGTCCAGCAACTGGGTGACGCAGATTATTCTGACAAAGCCCGTGAAATTACAGATGGCTTCCTGGGTAAGATCAATTTCAAGTGCCCATCTGGAAATCAGTTTTCCCACCGTCACCGCTTCCTGGCGCGCAATCTCTTCGATGATTCGCCAATACACCTCCTCGAGCCGAAGACAGGTGGCCAGCCCGTTGATTCTGACGGAGCGCTGCCGCGGCTTGGCGAGCTGCGGGGTGAAGTTGCAATACTGGGTCATCCGCATGTGCGTGCGCGTGTAGGAGTTCGAGAAGGCGGAGCCTCCATGACGGCGGTAAATGTCCTGATGCATTTCAAGATGGCAATGCATCTGCGATGTGAGTCGCGCGGGTTGTTTCTCATTTTCGGATGAATTCAAGTGACGGCTAGTCAATCTTCTCCCCGCAATATTCCGACTGGGTCATAAAGATGTATGACGTTTATCTGAAGTGTCGTCCTATTTTCAAGATATGCAGTCCGGATAAGATCAATTGAAAGGCCATGAGTGCAGCGATCCGGATTTGCACGCGCTAGATAAAGAGCGGTTGGAATGGCGGTATTTGAAATTGGCAGATGAAGTCATGCATATATATGACCATCCGTGATGCCGGCGCTATTAAATTTCACTGGCGTAATCAATACAACGTAGCCAGGAAATTTCGATGCTTATCACGAGCCGCAATGATTCGCCCAATAAGAAGGGCGGAGGTGGACCGCAGTCCTCGCCATCGTGCGTGACTGGCGTTGCCATGTTTCAAATGGCTGGCCGGCTCGCGGTGGTGTGGGCGGTGCTGCAGGTCTCCCAGGCTCAGGCCGTCACGCCTGCGTGGCACGGCGCGCCGATTCACTATGCGGCGAACGGTACGCCGTTGCCGGACATGCTGCGTGACGTGCTGGCGGTGGAAGGACTGTCCGCGAATATCGCCCGTGACGTGAAGGGCGCGGTCAACGGCCGTTTCGACGACACGCCCGGCAACGTGTTCATGCAGCTGGTCGAGGCCTACGGCCTGGTCTGGTATTTCGACGGCAAGTCGATGCATGTCGCGACCGCTGCCGGCGTGCGTAGCCGGGTGATTCCTTTTGCGCCGATGACCCGCGAAGCGGTTGCGGCGTTGCTGCGCAACCTCGATCTGGACGACCCGCGTCTGCCGATCCGGTATTCGGCGACGACCGCGAGGGTTGCCGGCCCGTCGGCCTTTGTCGATGCGGTGGCTGACGCGATCGACAAGGCGCAGCAGCAGAGTACCGCTGAGCCGTCGTTCGATCAGACCGAGATCCGCATTTTCCCGCTGCGCTACGCGCAGGCGCAGGACATGCACTATTCGGTGGGCTCGCAGGACCAGGTGGTGCCCGGGGTGGCCTCGCTGTTGCGGCGGGTCATGATCGACAGTTGGCAAGCCACCGCGCCGCGCGCTGCCCGCTCGCGCGCCGAAGCTCGCGCCGACGCCCGCAGCGCGCGCGGCGGTCCGCCGCCGCTGCCGAGCCTGCGCGGCCTGGGACTGGCCGGCGGCGCGCCTTCCGATGGCGACAGCTCGCCACCACCGCTGCCCGATACGGCAACGACTGAGACGAGCCGGACCGATCAGCCCAGCGTGACGCCCGCGCGACGCAACATCATTGCCGACCCGCGCACCAACTCGGTGGTGATCAACGACCTCGCGTCGATGATGCCGAACTACGAGCGCGCCATCGCGATGCTCGACCAGCCGCAGGAGCTGGTCGAGATCGACGCTGTCGTGATCGACGTGTCGTCGAGAGCGGCGCGTTCGCTCGGCGTGGCATGGGGCGGTTCGAACGGGCGTATCAGCGGGTCCTCCGGCACCATCAACGCGCCGTTGAGCTTCGGAGCGCCGGCGCTTGCGACAGCGGCGGGCGTGGCGTCCGGACTGAATCTCGCCACCCTGGTCGGCAACTCGGCGCAGTACCTGTTCGCGCAGATTCACGCGCTGGAAGACGCCGGCCAGGCACGCGTGCTGTCGAGCCCGCAAGTCCTCACGCTGAACAACATGGAAGCGGTGCTGACTTCGCACAGCTCGGTCTATGTGCGGGTGGCGGGCAACCAGGACGTCGATCTGTACAACATCGATACCGGTCTCACGCTGAAGGTAACGCCGAGCGTCGAATCGGCCGCTGATCCGCGCCGCAATATCCGGCTCAACATCCAGATCGATGACGGCGCGTTCAATACATCGATGTCGGTCGACGGCATTCCGAAGGTCGACAACCACTCCATCGTCACTCAGGCGATCGTGCGCGACGGCGAGAGTCTGCTGGTCGGCGGGTATCAATACGAGCGCAGCGAAAGCAGCACGTCGAAAGTGCCGGTGCTCGGCGACGTGCCCTACGTCGGCGCGCTGTTTCGCGACACCCAGACGACCCGGCAGCGTCTCGAACGTTTGATCCTGATCACACCGCGCCTCAAGCGTGCGGCTGGCACCGGCGAGGCGGCGGGCGGGGCGGTCATGGCGGGGCCGGCTGTGGCGCCCGCAGGAGTGGGGGCGGTCTTTGCACCGGGCTCCGGTTTGCCCGGCGCCCCGAGTGCCGAATCGGGTTCGCTCGCGCAAGCCGCACAAGCGGCGCAAGCGGCGCAAGCGGCGCAAGCGACACAAGCGACACAAGCGACACAAGCGACACAAGCGACACAAGCGACACAAGCGACACAAGCGACACAAGCGACACAAGCGACACAAGCGACACAAGCGGCACAAGCGGCACAAGCGGCACAAGCGGCACAAGCGGCACAAGCGGCACAAGCGACGATGCCCCCGCTCCCGGCGGCCACCAATATCCCACCGGCGGTTGCTGCCGCGCTGCGGTCGCCGTCGCGGGGTGCTCCTTCGACCGCGCCTCTGCCAGTCACGCCATTGCCTTCGCCGCCGCCTCTGCCCGCATGGCAATCGACACGCAAGATGCCTTGGGAGGACCGCAATGACCGCTGACGCAATGATCCTCGTGAAAGACGGCGTGCATACCGGTGCCAGCATCGCGCTGTCCGCCGATAGGCCGCTGCGGATCGGCAGCGGCGGCGACGCCGATCTGATGGTGATCGACGAAGGGGTCGAGCCGCTGCACGCCACCGTCGAGCTGCGCGGCGCGGCGCTCGGGCTGGTCGCGCACCAGCCGGGCGTGACGGTGTTCGGCCGGCGACTGGCGCCGGGGCGGCGCGTGCTGTTGCGGCGCGGCGCGTGGTTTTCGGCGGGTGCGGTCACCTTCCAGTTCGGCGGCCGCGATGAGCCGACTCCGACGATGGCGGGCGACGCCGAGCGCGCCTATCTATTGCGCCATGCGCCGCTCGCCTATTGCGCGAAACGCTGGTCCGACGCGTCGCCCGTTGCGAAGGCGACGGTCTTTGCGGCGCCGGTCGCCTTCGCGCTGCTTGCGTGGATCACGTCGAATCCGATGACGGGCAGGCCGCACGCACCGCGCATCGACGACACGTTCCGGCTGGTTAAGACGCATCCCGATCCGAAGTCCGGCGCGCTCGTCTACGAGGGCTACGTGCAGTCGCCCGCGGATCTGTCCGCGCTGACCGCGCGGGCGTGGTCACGGCAGCGGGCGCCGGTCATGCGCGTGATCGTGCTTTCGCAATTGCAGGACCAGGTCGGCGATTTTCTCGCGCGCTATTACCGCGGCGCCGAGGTGCGGGCCGCCGAGCCGGGTGCGTTCACCGTGGTACTGCCTGGCGCGCCGGGGTTCGTGTCGCCTGAGTCGTGGGACTACGCACGTGTCGCGAGGCTGGCGCGCGCCGAGATCGAAGGGCTGCGCGAGCTCACGTTCCCCGGCCACTCGCTGGAGGGTGGAAAGGTGCGCGTGCCTCTCGAGGCACTGGGAATGAATCTTCTCGCCGGCAGTCACGCGGCCTGGCTGACCGATGCACAAGGTCAGCGCTATTTCGCCGGTGCGCGATTGCCTGTCGGGAGAATCACGCGGATCTCGGCCTGTGCGGCAGAGGTGACGCTCGACGATGGTTCGATCTACGAATTTTTTATGAGTACCGCCCATGACACGGAAAGATGCCGTTAGAAGTACGCCGGGTTCATTTGGCGAGCTTTCTATCGAGGAGAGGCTCGCTGAACCCGGAGGGGCCGGTCGAGAAGAACTCGTCGCCCGCCTGACGCATGAGATCGGCTGCCTGAACAGCGCAATGCCAACTGCTTCACGGGAGTTGCAAAAAGAACTGGTTTTGCTTGTCGAGTGTTTGCGCGCGGCTCGGCAAGTTGTGGAGCGAAGTGTGAACTTCGCAAATGCGCGCGACAACCTTAAGGAAGAGAAATCATGAATGGTGTAAATCCGCTGGTCCAACCGAACCCGGGTATCAATCCCCACACCGCAGGCGGCGGTGGCGTCAACTCGGTATTTAACCGCAATGGCGGTGGTGGGGACGGTTCTTTTAGCGGCGACTTTAAGGTCGACAGCGTTAAAAACCTAGTCAAGGAGCTTTATCTGAAGTCAGTCGATAAGTTTAATTCAGCGGCGAACGCGGCTAAAGCCGATTCGCAACAAGCGACGCAGGCGGGCGGGCAGGGCGCGCAAGGTGGACAAGGCGCGCAAGGCGGACAAGGCGGCGCTCCGGGTCCTGCCTCCATGATGGACGCGCAGGCGGCATTGTCGGACGTCCAGACAACTCATTCGCTGGCTATCAACATGATCTCGGACGCTGGTCACGTGGCAACTGAGGCCGCGGGCGCACTTAAGACCTCCTAAAAAAGCGGTGCGAAGGCGCCCTCGCGGCGTCTTCCGGAGCTATTGCAGATGCAGGACGACACGTTGCAACTACTCATTTCGATTGGCCACTATGCCTGTGCTCATCGATGTTTCGACGAGGCGCGCTTTCTGTTCGGGCGATTGGGATTGTTGTATCCGCAGCGCGCCTTCCCGTATATCGGGCTTGGCTTGGTGGAACTCAATCAGGCGAACTATCGCGCTGCCTCCCGGCTGCTCGGTCGGGCGGTGGATCTCGCGCCGGACAACTCGGTGGCATGCGCATGGCTGGGTGCGTGCCAGTTGGCTGAAGGTCATTACGCGCTCGGCACACGAACGCTGATGGCGGTGCCAAACGACGAGGATCCTAGTGCGTTTTCGATGGCAACGGCGTTGCTGAAGCTACCCGAATGCGCGCCTTATACCCGTGCCGCGCGTGCTGCACAGACTACGCGCGGTGCGGCTTTGTTTTCAACGATTGAACGACTAACTATTCGAGGCGGCCATTGACATGACTACCAATTCTTTTACTCCGTTGCCGGCGCCAGTCGATGCATGGTCCGCCATGCCTGCCGCCACTCCCCAGCTCACTCTCGGGTCGGGCGACGCACACCCGATGTACGAGCGTTTGCTGAACGACGTGCAGGATGGCTACGACGCATCGAAGCTCGAGGTGACCAAGCATCTGCATCACCGCGCATCCGGCAGCTTATCGACCCTGCAGATGCTGGACTTGCAGGCCGACATGATTAATTTCACCGTGCGGGTGCAATTCGTGACGAACGTCGCGGAGAAGATCAGCCACGCGATCGACAATCTGACGCAAAAATGATGCGCCGCGCCCTGATCCTGCTGCCGGTGCTGCTTCTCCTCGTCGGCTGCAGAACCTCGCTTTTCGAAGGCCTGGACGAGGACCAGGCGAACCATATCGTCGCCGCGCTGAGCCATCACGGCATCAATGGCTACAAGGAGCGCAACCCGGACCGCACCTGGAACATCTCGGTCGACGACGCCGATGCCGTGGTCGCCACCGAACTGGCGAGCGCTTATGCGCTGCCGCGCGGCGGCCACCCGAATCTCGGTGAACTGTTCAGCCGCCAGGGGCTCATTTCGAGCCCTGAGGAAGACCGCGTCCGCTACGTGTACGGGCTCTCGCAGGAAATCTCCGAGACGCTCGAAAAAATGGACGGCGTGCTGCTGGCGCGCGTGCACATCGTGCTGCCGGAAAAGGATCCCATGGACCCGGCGCAGGACACGCTGCCGTCGGCTTCCGTGATGATGCGCTATCGCGGCGACTACAACCTCGAACCGATGCGCGACCGGATTCGCGCGCTGGTCGCGGGCGGTGTCGAAGGGCTGACGCCGGCACGCGTATCGCTGACGCTCGTCGCGGTCACGCCGGTGCTGACCTTTCCCGCCGACTGCGCGGCGGATGACGGCGTCGCCAGTGCAGCGGGCGCGGTCGCCGCGACGACTTGCGAGCAGAACGCCGGCTATGCGCCGTCGCGTGCCACGGCGATGCTGGGCGTGCTGGCCTTGCTGGTGGCGCTGATGAGCGGCTCGATCTGGCTGTGGCGCTCGGGAAGGCGCACATGGTTCAAGCCGAAGAAGGGCGCCGAAGTGTCGGACACAAGTGCGCGTTCGGAGCGCGCCAGGCACGCCGGAGGCGAGGCATGAGGCGCGCCTACACCTGTGCGCCGGCCTATTGGGCGCATCACAGCTGGCTCGAACACGGCAAGCCGATCCGCGACGAACGTACCGCGCGCATCGCGCATGCCTTTCTGTTCGGCAGCTATCCGCAACTGGTTCAGGTGGCGCTGGCCGACGTGCCGCCCGCGCTGCCGATCTGGCCGCGGCCGGCTTGCGCGCGGCTGTGCCGGATCGTCGCCGCACTTGCGTTCGCGCCTTCGCTGCGCCGCGTGGTCGCCGCGCAGGCTCGTGCCGCCTTTGCGGCGGGGATTGCGCCGCGCCTGCTCGGTGCGATTCAGCGGCACCCGCGTGCGCAGACTGCCGATCTGCTCGTCGAACCGGCGCCGTCGCTATTCAGCCGGCGCGACATGACGGCAGTCGGCCTCGCACTCGCGCTCGAAGCCACCGCCGACTCGCGCTATGCATTCTGGTGGAGCCTGCGCTTGCCGCGCGAGATGTCGGAAACCGCGTCGCGTTATCGCGTGAGCAATTTATCTTCCGCCGAAGCGCGTGAACTGGTCGCCGAGGCGCGCCGTCTGATGGGAGCGCATCCATGCTGATATGTCGACTGGGTGCCTGGCGCATCGAATCGGACGGACATCTGAGCGCGCATGAACTGGCGTCGCTCGACGGCCTGCGCGCAGTCGATGCCGACCGTGCAGCGGAGGCGGCACACGAGCGCCGCCGCCTCGGCACGCGGGTGCGCGAACTCAAGCGCCGCGCGTGGCGTCATGGCCACGCGGCCGGCACGGCGGCAGCGCTGCGCGAACATGTCGGACGCACGAGCGCGGTGGCATTCGCCGCCCATCGTCTCGAAGAGAGGCTCACGCAGATCGTGCTCGGCGCGGTGAGCGACATTGTCGGCGAACTGCCGCCGTCGGCCGCGTTGAAGCATCAATTGCGCCGCTCGATTACGGTCGCGCAGTCGCAGCGGCTTGTGTCGGTCCGCGTGGCACCGGCCGAGTTCGATGACGCGGTGCGCCTGATCGCCGCCCTCGAGCAGGACCTCGGCGCGCCGCTATGCAGCGTGCTCGCCGATGCGGGACTGCCGGCTCGCTCGTGCGTCGTCGAAACCGAGTCCGGTGTGATCGACGCCGGTTTGAAAGTGCAGTTGCGCGCGCTGGAGCGTGGCATCCGCGACAGCGTGGCGGCGGTGCTGCGCGAATACGACTTCGCCGATGGTTCGGGGCGTACGGCGCTCGACACGATCGAGCAGGGCGTGCGGCAGACGTTGGCCGTGCTCGCGGCGCCGTTGGCAGCGCCGATGTTGCCTTCGCCTTCGCCAATGCAGCCATTGCAGACATCGCAGACATCCGTGACATCAGCGACGTCAGCGACGTCAGCGACATCGCCCACATCGCCCACGTCATCGCCACCCAAACCGCGCTCAGTCCGTGTCGTCCGGCGTTCATTCGTGCGGGAGGCGGTGTGACGCTCTGGCACGACATGGAAACGGTCGCGCTCGCGGACGCCGAGCGCACCAACCTGGCGATCCGCCACTTCGGCAGTCCACACGCGGTGTCGGTGGGCACGCGCAGCTTCACGCTGCAGTTCGAGCCGTGCCGCGCGTCCTATCCGCTGCGGGTGTCCGGTTTCGCGGGCCAGGCGCCGTTCAGCGCCGGGTGCGACGCCGGCGCGCTGCTGCCGGAACTCGCGCCGTCGGTGATCGACGCACGCGGCGAGGCTGCGCTCATGCATGTCGCCGACGCGTTGAATGACTGGCTGTGCGCGCTCGAAGGTCTGTTCGGTTTCACGATCGACCTGACCAGTGTTGCGTTCGACGCCGTGCCAGAGCAGGGCGCATACGGCCTTGCCGTCACTCATACGGCGAGCGGCCGGGCTGCCCATTTTTCAGTGCGCAGCACGGCGGTCGATGCCTGGCTGCGACTGCGCATGCCGCCCGTGCCCTCCAGAGAAGCATTGCTGAACCGCCTGTACGTGCGCCTGCCGGTTTGCCTGCCCGGTCCGTGGCTGTCGCTGCCGCGGCTGCGCAGGATTGCGGTGGGTGATGCATTGCTGTTCGACCGTCATTCGACTTACCTGCGTGTTCCATTACGAATTGGAACATGCCGGATCCTTTTGAAATTTACTCAGGAGTACACCTTGATAGAGCATGTCATGACTGATGAAACCCCGCCCGTCGAAGTCACCAGTGAACTGTTGCCGATCGACTCGATCACTTTCGCCTTCGAAGCGGTGCTCGGCACGTTGTCGTTGTCGGTGGCCGAACTGGCGCATTTGCGCGAAGGGTCGATCGTCGCGTTCCGGCTGCCGGCTCGCGAGCGCAACGTCACGCTGCTATGCCAGGGCATTCCGTTTGCGCGCGGCGAATTGATCGATATCGAAGGTGCGCTAGGCGTGCGCGTCACACGGCTCACGCAGGAGGATCTGCCGGCATGAATGACCAGTTCGATCCGCTACAGAACATCTTCCTGTTTTTCATGCTGGGGCTTTTGCCAATCGCAGTCACGATGACCACGTCGTTCACGAAATTCAGCATCGTGCTGACGTTGCTGCGCTCGGCGCTCGGCGTGCAGCAGGCGCCGAGCAATCTCGTGATCTCCGGCCTCGCCCTCGCGGCGACGCTGGTGGTCATGGCGCCGACGGTGTCGAAGATCGAGGCCTCGCTCGATACCGGCGAAGGCGGCCAGGCTTCCATGCCGCGCCCCGTCGAAATCGTGCGGGCCGTGCGCGGTCCGCTTGGCGACTTCATGCTGAAGCACTCGCGGCCCAACGAGCGGCAGTTTCTCGTCAGCGCCGCGAAGCGGATCGATCCGGAGCGCGATGCGCGCGAAACCGATTTGCAGCTGCTGATTCCGGCATTCATGATCAGCGAGATATCGAGCGGCTTCGAGGCGGGCTTCCTGCTCTACATCGCATTTCTGGTGGTGGATCTGGTGGTCGCCAATGTGCTGAGTGCGATGGGCATGATGATGCTCTCGCCGACGACGGTGTCGATTCCACTCAAGCTGTTCATGTTCGTGTCGGCGTCGGGTATGTCGAAGCTCATGCACAGCCTTATCGTCGGCTATGCAAAATGAACGGCCTGCCGTCTCTCCCCACCTTGTCCAGCGACGCGTTGATGCTGGTGTTCTGGTTGTCGTTGCCCGCGCTCGCCGTGGCTACCGTTATCGGCCTGCTGATCGGGCTATTGCAGTCGATCACGCAGATCCAGGACCAGAGCCTGCCCTATGGCGCGAAGATCATCTGCGTCGGCTTCGTGCTGATCGTCACCGCGCCATGGGCGAACCGCGAACTCGCGCGCTTCCTCGCGCACGTGTTCACCTATATCGCGGCAGGGCGCTTGCATTGAGCATGGAATATATCCCTTATCTCGAAGGCTTTGCGTTCTGCACGATCCGGCCGGCCGTCGCGCTTCGCATGATTCCCTTCGGCCAGAGCGACTCGCTAGGAACCAAGTTGCGCCTGCCGATCATGTTCGCCGTTGCCATGCTGCCGCAGCAGGTCGGTTGCCCGCCGAACCTGTTGCTGGCGATGATCGTCGAAGTCGCGACCGGTGCCGTGCTCGGCCTGCTGCTTGGCACGATCTTCCATGCCGCCGGCGCCGCCGGCGCGATACTCGATCAGCAGGGCGGCTATGGGAGCGCTGCGATGTACGACCCGCACTTCCAGCAGGAAGCGGCGTTGTTCGAACAACTGTTTCTGCGGTTCGCCGCGTTGATGCTGTTTACAGGTCCGGGTTTGCCGCTGCTGTTCGGCTTCTTCACGGATGCGTGGGTGCTATGGCCTCCCGGGCAATGGCGCACCGACCTGCTCGATGTGTTCCGGCAACTGGCGCTGCGCAATCTGCCCGACACGCTGACCGAAGGCGTGCGGCTTGCGAGCCCGTTGCTCGGCCTCCTGTTGCTTGTCGACGTAGCGTTCGGGCTCATGTCACGGCATGCGAAGCGGCTCAATCCGTTTGCGAACGCGCGCACCGTGAAAGCCGCGGTTCTGACCTTCGCCGCCGTGCTCAGCGTGCCCGCGTTGTTCGAGCAGTTGCGCGTCGCTTTCGATCATGTGATCCATCTGCGATGAGCGACAAGACCGAAGCGCCAACTCCCAAGCGGATCCGCCGCGCGCGGATGGACGGCCAGATCACGAAGAGCACGCATGTGACGGTGGCCTTCAGTGGCCTGTGCTGGTGGCTGTATCTGTTTATCGAGGGTCCGCATCTGTACGCACTCGGCAGCCGCCTGATCGTGCACGTGACGACGCTGGACGCATCGCGCGAATTCGGCGATCTGCTCGCGTCGACGGGCGGCGCGCTTTACGCTTTCATTGCGCCGGTGCTGACGACGCTCGGTGTCGGCGCACTCGCGGTGCTGGTGCCCGAACTGGTGCAAACGCGCGGCCTGCTCGCATTCAAGCGCGTCGTGCCCGACCTCAAGCGGCTGAACCCGATCAATGGATTGAAGCAGATGTTCAGTCTGCGCCTCGTGTGGGACAGCGTGCTCACGATCATCCAGTTCATGATCCTGCTGCTTCTGTTCGCAGAGGCCATCGAGGCCTGCCTGCGGCAGCTTGCGCCCGCATGGACGTTTTCCTTGCCGGTCCATCTCGGCAATACGGCAATGTCGCACTCGCATCTGCTGGCCTTGATGGCCGCCTCGCAGATCGTGCCCAGCGTTGCCGACTATTTCATCCAGCGCTTCTTGTGGCTGCGCGGCCTGCGCATGGACAAGAACGAAATCAAACGCGAATACCGCGACGACGAAGGCGACCCCTACATAAAGAGCCGGCGTCGAGCGCTTCATCGGGAGCTTGGTCAATAACATGTCGAACCGTTCCATCCTCAGCCGCTACGATCTGTCGGCTTTTCTTGCGCGTCACGCAGACCTTGCCGTCGGCGTGGGCATTCTGGCGGTCCTCGCACTGCTGATCGTGCCGGTGCCGCCGTTCATACTCGATCTGTTCATCTGCGTGAGCTTCGCCTCCGGTCTGACGATGCTGAGCGCCACGCTGTATGTGTCGAAGGCCGCGGACCTCGCGAGCTTTCCGTCGCTGTTGCTGATCACCACGCTGCTGCGTCTCGCGCTGGCGATCGCCTCGACCAAAATGATCCTGCTCCATGCGCACGCCGGCCAGATCATCGGCGCGTTCGGCGAACTGGTGGTGGGCGGCAATGTGGCGGTAGGGCTCGTGGTCTTCGTGGTGCTGGCGGCGATCCAGTTCATTGTCGTGGCGAAGGGCGCAGACCGCGTGGCGGAGGTGGCGGCGCGCTTCACGCTCGACGGCATTCCGGGGCGGCAGATGAGTATCGACGCCGACATGCGCAACGGGGTGATCTCGGCTGCGCAGGCGAGCCGTCTGCGCGCGTCGCTCGAACGCGAAACCTATTTCTACGGCTCGCTCGACGGCGCGATGAAATTCGTCAAGGGCGATGCGGTGGCGGGCCTCGTCGTTGCGCTGGTGAATATCGTCGGTGGACTGGCGGTCGGCATCGCGCAGCGCGGCATGTCGTTCGGCGACGCGCTGCACACGTACACGATCCTGACTGTCGGCGACGGCCTCGTGTCGCAGATTCCTTCGCTGATCGTCTCGGTCGCCGCGGGCATTCTTGTCACGAGAGTGAGTGCCGGTGACGGCGCCGACGCGCATCTCGGCAGCGACATCTACAGGCAACTGGCGGAGCATCCGAAAGCCATGGCCATGGCCGGCGTCGCGTGTGTTTCGCTAGCGGTGATTCCGGGTTTTCCGCATGTGCAGTTCATGGTCGCCGGCGGCCTGCTGCTCGCGCTCGCCATCACGCTGATGCGCAACGCCGCGGTCGCCAACAACTCGCAACGCGCGCTGATGCCAGGCATGACGCGCGACGGCGGCAACTATGTGCCGCGTATTCTCGACGATGTCGAGTTGGGCACGAGCGCTGCGCTGCGCTTGCGACTCGGCCTGAGCGCGTTCGATGCACTGCGGCCCGAGGCGCTGAACCGGCGGCTCGGACATTTGCGCCGCAAGCTGATGGTCGACCTCGGCGTGCCGTTTCCTGGTCTCGCGCTGCTGCGCGATGCGCGGCTCGAGCCCGAGCGCTACGTCGTGGATATCGAGGACGTGCCGTTTGCCAGCGGCACGCTGGTCGACGCGCATATGCTGGTGAGTGGCGACGAAAACCGCATTACGTTCGAGGGTATTGCTGGCTATCGGCCGCGCGCGGCGAAATCGGTCTGGGTGCCGAGCGCGACGGCGGCCTCGATCGACGATCCAGATATCCACAAGGCGAGTATCGACGAGGCGCTATGCGATCACCTCGCGGAAGTGTGCGAGCGCTCCGCGGCTGATTTTCTCGGCACTCAGGAGACGCGCTTTCTGCTCGACCAACTGTCGATCGAATTTCGTGAGCTGGTTGGTCAGGCGGCGCAGGCTGTGAGCACCGTCCAGCTCGCCAGCGTGCTGCGGCAATTGCTCCAGCAACGCGTGGCGATCCGCAATCTGCGCGCGATTCTCGAAGCCGTGGTGCGTGTGCCCGCGGGCGAGCGCACGATTGACCGGATGGTGCGCCAGGCGCGCATCCAGCTCGGTCCGCAGATCGCGCGCGGCCGCGCCGACCTCGATTCGTGGACGATTTTCGCGGCGGTGCTGGAGCCTTCATGGGAGGCCGAGCTGGAGGCGCAGATCAGAAGCGGTGTCGACGGTGAGCCGCAATGCGTGCTTTCCGTGGAAGAGCTGGAGCGTGCGCAACGGGTTTTCATGGCTGAACTGGACGGAATCGCGTTGATCGTCACGAACGCGATTCTGCGTCCGCATCTGGCTCGGCTATTGCACGACTTCGGCCGGCGCGTCGAGGTGCTGGCCATCGAAGAGATTCCGCTCGACGTCTACCGCGTCCAGGCGGTCGCGACGCTGGGTGCCGCATGAAGGGGAACGGCATGCCGTCTTTGGAAAAGAGTGCGCCGGTGTTCTCGTCCGCACCGACGTTGCGCGGCCGGGTGGTCGAAGCGCGCGGCGTGATCGCGCGGGTGGTGGGTGTGTCGTTGCGGATCGGCGAAAAGGTGCGCCTCGTGCGGCCCGATACGCTGGAGGCGCAATACGGCGAAGTGGTCGGATTTGCACACGATGGCGCATTGGTCATGCCGCTTGCCGGTCTGAACGGCCTGTCGGATATCACCGAGGTGCAAGGTTGTGGCTCGGCATGGGGCACGTTCGACGCAGCAGGGTTGCTCGGCCGCGTGGTCGACGGTCTCGGCAATCCGCTCGACGGTGGTTCTGCGCCGCCGCCGCTCGTCAGCGCCGCGGCGCAAGACAGCAGCGGGGCGACGCTCAATCCGCTCGAACGGCCGGTCATCACGACGCCGTTTGCTACCGGCGTGCGGGCGGTCGACGGATTGCTGACCTGCGGCGTCGGGCAACGCACCGGCATCTTCGCGCCTGCCGGCGGGGGCAAGAGCACGATCATGGGCATGATCGCCAACGGCGCATCGACCGATGCGGTCGTGGTGACCTTGATCGGCGAACGCGGGCGCGAAGTCGCCGAATTCATCCACGACCACCTCGAGCGGCGGCGCGCGTCGACTATCGTGATCGCCGCGACGTCTGATCGTCCCGCCGCCGAACGGATCAAGGCGGCGGAACTCGCGGCGCAGGTCGCGGTAGGGCTGCGCGCGAGCGGACGCAACGTGCTGTTGTTGTTCGACTCGCTCACGCGTTATGCGCGCGCGTTGCGCGAGCTCGGGCTGGCGGTCGGCGAACCGCCGCTGCGAGGCGGTTTTCCGCCCAGCGTGTTTGCGCAGTTGCCGCGCCTGATCGAATCGGCCGGCGTGACGGCGCAGGGCAGCATCACCGCGTTCTACACCGTGCTCGCGGATGAGGCCGACCTGTCCGATCCGGTTGCCGAGGAAGCGCGCTCGCTGCTGGACGGGCATATCCAGCTTTCGTCGAAACTCGGTGCGGCCGGTCACTATCCCGCCATCGATATTCTGCGCAGCCGAAGCCGGTTGATGACGCGCGTTGCCGATGCCGCGCATCAGGCGAGAGCGAACCGTGTGCGCGACTGGCTCGCACGCTATGAGGAGGTCGAACTATTGCTGCAGATAGGTGAGTACCAGCGTGGTAACGACGCGGAGACGGACCGGGCCATCGACCGGCGCGCGGCGATCGAGCGCTTTCTGCGTCAGCCGTACGACACGCGTTGCGGCTGGGAGGACACGCGCATGCAGTTGCATGCGCTATGCGATGGCGCTCATCCGCTATGACACATAGCGTTGTCAGGCTGGCGGCGTTCTGGCGCGTGCTCGCGCGCGTGCGCCGCTTGCGCGTTCAGCGCCGGCTGCGGGAGATGGTGGACGCGCGCCGCAGCGAGCGTCGCGCAGCGGGTGTGGTGGCCGAGCGGATCGCCGCGCTCGACCGGCATGCGGAGGAACGGCTACGGGTGCTGGCATCGTGCCGGCGCGATCTGAGCGCAAGCCGGCAGTGGCATGCGACGCTGCGTGCGCATGACGCGCGCACGCCGGCGTTGCGCGGGCAACTGGCCGAAGCCGAGGCGGCGCATACGCGAGCGTGCGAGGAAGTGGTGCGAGCGTTGACGAACTGGCGACGCGAGACGGTGCGGCAGGAGGAGGCCGATACGCGTGCTCGCGAATGTTTGATGCGGCTGCGTGAAAGCGGTTAGCGTGAAGGCCATTGTCGAGACGGTCCCACGGATCACGGGAAGCAACGCAGCCGGACTGTCTCGAGGACGTCCGGCTTCTTTGTATCGCGTGAACAACGCTGGCACGGTGGGCGGCAATCGACCGCGGGCCGGCTCTCACGCTTCACTCACCGGGCGGAGGGCTGCGGCCGGTGAGTATTGTCCAGAATCGCGAGAGTTACGCTGCGTAGCGGTTGAAATCGGCCTGCGTCGGCGCTTTGCCGGTGTGCGGATCGACAAAGCCGGCGGCGCCCATGGTGGCCTCGAGCGTGTAGCCATGCGGTGCGGAGCGGCCGCGGCTCTCCTGCACGGTGAGCGGTGCGCTGCTCTCCTGAGTGATGTTGCCGATCGTGTACGTCTTATTTCCCATGCTTAGGGTCGCCGTGTCCGCGTAGGAGACCTTCGAATTGTTCTTGGCTGCCTTCGGGTCGACTGTGAGGTGGCCGCCTGGAATTTTGAAGTCCAAGGCGCCATTGAATGTGCCCTGCTTATCGTAATGCGGGTCGCCCCAAACTTTATTCGTCACGCCGGTTTGCTTGTTGGTGATGGAGATCGACGAGTCGGCCTTCGAGAATTTAAAGTCGAAGGGCTCGGTGTGAATGGTGCCAGTTTTGCCGTCGGTGAAGCCGTCGACTTTGACTTGCGAAGAACTCCTATCGCGGTCGTTGCGCGGCGGCGTGCGATCGCAATCGCGCGAATTCATCACGGAGCGGCTGTTGATTGCCATATTGCTTTGGCTGTACGACTCGCCGCGATGGGAAGCCGGTGCGGGCGGTTGGCCATAGCCGCGGCCGATGCTCGTCGATTGCGCGGTGATTGTGCTGCTCGAGCCGTGCGGCGAGTTGCGGCTGGTCATGGAGAACGACGTCTGCGAGAAGTTGCCCCGCATTCTGGACATCGGTTCCGACGGGCCGCGAGCGCTGAACGAGTTGGCGCCAAAACGCTGCGGCTGTGCTGCAAACTGCGAATGATTGTTCGCGTTGTTATAGACGGCGAAGGAGTTGTAGTGGGCTTGCGTCGTTGTTGACATGTCGATGTTCCGGAAATAAAAAAGTCGGCTTGACCAGATTGACGGAACCGCGTCGCCGACGGTGTGGAATTGGCTCCGTGTACGACATGGTAAAGAGATTGAATTGTCGTTCGGCATACTTATTTATAGGGTGAGCGATGAGATGCAAATTGTTCGGGTGGTCCTATTTTTCAGGAGGTGCCCGTCGTGAGTTAATGGCTGTAGGCCGACCCACTGCCAAAACCGGAGGGACAGAGCCGTCTAACGCGATCCCAAACGCAATCAAGGGACGCGGGCGTCGCCGGATTGGCAGCGAGTGCCATCCGTTCAGCTAATACGGCCGGATAAGCACAGGGAGTCGAATTGCGTGGACGGACGCGTCAGATGCCGCAGTTCAGTCGAAGGTTTTCGGCTGATGCATTTCAGGAAGACGCCGAGGCAGTGGTGAAGGCGCTCAATGCTCCGGCGTCGCACCGTTCTATTGCCTGAGTAAATCCGCGTTGAAATGCGCGAGCTCCTCCTGCAAGTACTGATCCCTGATCTGGTCAACCTGGAACACCGTCAGACCGGAATGAGCGGCAATGTCGGCCGGCGTTTGTCCGTTGTTCAGTCGACGGATCACGTCCTCCCGGGTGGCGGGCGGTACAACTGGCGTGGGTGCCGCGGCGATGGGCTGACGGGCCTGTTCGGCCAGGAACTCTTCGTGCAGCTTCCGGGTTTCGTCCATCACATAGCGCTCGATTGTCTGGTTGACGGCCTCCGGCGTCAGACCCAGGTTCTTTGCGATCTGTTCAGCCGGAATCTGGTTTTCGACCTGCCTGAGCACTTCCGATCTCAATGCTTCCGGGCCCAAGGATTGTGGCGCGTCGACGCGCGGGCGTTTTGCCGATGGGTAGGTCTGCCCGCCAGTGGAGGTGCCCGGTTGCGGCGACGCGGGTCCTTCAGACCCGGTCGAAGTTTCGAGTGGTGGGATACTGGGATCTACTTGCGTGAATTGCGCAAGCAATGACGGGTGCGCCCTATATTGGGAACGAATGTCCTGGTCGATGCGATCCACCGTTTCGGGTTGGATATGCATATCGTGTGCTATCTGCTCTCGCGGAATGCCAGCTTCCAGCCGGCTTATGACCGCACATACGACTGAAAGGGAAGCCAGCGGCCGCGCCGGGCGGCTCGAGAGGTCCGTACTCGTCCTCAACCGGCCGACGGAGGATCTGCTCATGCCCGTTTCATTGCTGGTCTCCATAATCGTCCACCCATCCTCAAGCAGGGCTTCAGCTTTTAGCCTTATATGCGGCGGCACATTCGAGAAAGTCATACTGCGTTTCAGGTTGCGATCCTGAGGGGTTTCTACCTTACCGGCCTCGGTCCCGATGTTCGTCTGGACGGGGTTCATCAGGCCAGTCGGAACATCGGTTCGTCCCCCAGTGGAGGTGCCCGGTTGCGGCGATGCACGTCCGTGCGGCGCGGCCGAAGCGGTCGGCTGTTGGGCGCCGGTTGCCTGCTGAGGCGCGTGCCTGTCCCGGCGATAATGCTGGTCGATGTAATCGACGGTTTCGGGTTGGATATGTTTATCGCGCGCGATCTGCTCTCGCGGGGCGCCGGCGTTCAGTTGGGCAATGACCTCCTGTCGGAAGGGTTCTGAGCACAGCGGCATCGTCCAGGGATCCGGATTAATAAACGAGTTCTGAATGCGACTGACAGAGTTTGGGCTGATACCCAATAGTGTCGCGACGTCCTTCTGCATCCACCCGTCGCAAAGCAAATCCTTGGCTTTTAGTTTCGTTCCCATCGATATAGGGGTGCCCCCTTGCAGCCCAACATCCCGATGGGTTTCCCACTTCCCGGAGCCTGAATCGTGACGCACGGGATAGGTGGGACGGGTCGGATTGACGGGGTCGTAGATCCGGTAGGTAGTGCTGTCCTTGTCGTACTTCACCGGAAACGCCTGGTGGTCGGCGAGGATGAATTTCTGGCCGTTGGCCGTATCGACATACACGCCCGGCGTAGCCGATGGACCGTACGAAGATGGCACGTTTTTGAGTGCATAGGCTTCGGGCATGCCGCCGGCCGTGAATGCGGGCCCTGCGGTCGCGCCGCTCACTGGCGGTTGAACCGTAGAAGACGGGTTGCCCGTCGGGCCGGGTTTCTGCTTCAGCGCGCCCTCACCAGCCCCGCCCAGCACTGGCTTCAGCGCGCTCTCGCCCGCCTCGGGCTCCCCCCTGCCGAGCAGCAACCCGGTGAACATCGCCCCCAGGTCGATGTTCCTCACCTGCTGACCGGTCAGCCCGCCCTGATTGGGGAAGCTGGCATCGAGCAGCTTCGTGGCGAACCAGTCCATGCCGGGGATCGGCGACAGGTCCGCGACGAACCGGCCGATCGCGTACAGCGCCTTGTCCAAAGGACCGCCAGTGTCTTGCCTCAGCATCGTACGGATCTGCTTGTCGGTGTCCTGTAGCGCGCCCTGATAGCCGTCCGCGAGATTCTGTACGTAGTTCTGATCATACTTCGGCGGATGGGCCGCCACGCTGCTCAGGGTCGTGGCCGGCGTGGCAGCGCTCAGACCGGGGCCGGGACTGGCCATCGTCGAGAGCGCCTGCTGCTCCAGCTTCGTGACGCGCTGGTGAATGTCCGACCCCGGCTCCGACATGCCCTGCTGGAAGGTGAGCAGATCGCGCGTGCGATCTTCGGGCGAGAGCGTTCGCGCGGTCGAACGGCCACGTTCCTCCTGCGAGTAGCCATCGGGCGAGAGCAGCTTCTCCATCACCGACTGGTACGGGAATGTCTTCCCGTAAGCCGGCAGCCGCGTGCCGCTGTCCCACTCCGAATCGTCGGAGTGGGTGCGCAGGTGGAGTGTGTCCTTGCTGTTATCTTGCGGGTCGTCTGAAATCCTGTAGTGTTCCGCGTCGTCGAGAACCTGCTTCACGCGGGCGCTGGACGCGTCCCAGAGTTTCTTCTGGGCCTCATGAATGTCCTGCGATTCTTGCAGGATCTGATCCTGCATCCGCGACTTGATCCCAACGGCTCCCGCATAGGCCTGCTCGCGCTGGGTGGGTGTGGCGCCCGGCGTATTCATCTTCGTCGCCTCGTTGAGCAACGCGGCCATCTGTTTCTGGCCGTCCTCGCCCAGCAACCCGATGCCGACCGGCGCATTGAATACCGCGTTCATGCGACTGACCGGGTCCGACTCGACGCGGCGCATTTCCTTGTCGACGTCCTGATGCAACGAGGAGCTTGCCGCTTCATAGCCATCTTCCGGCACCGTGCGTAGCGCCTCGGCGCGCTGCTCGAACTGCTTGCGCGTGGCCGGGTCCATCTGCGCGAGCGCGGATGCCAACTCCTGCTGGTCCTGGTTGACCAGGACCTCGTCGCGCGGCAGGCCGGTCGTCACCAGTCTGGCCGTCTTCCACAGGACCATGGCGCTCTTCAGGTCGGCGCCATGATTGCGTGACTGGGTGCCGCCATCGTATCGACCGACCATGTCGGCGGCAAATTGCGTCGCCGACGTTGAGGTCGACTGCGGCGCGGCCGGCGATACCACCGATGATTGCAACGTCGGATTGGTGGCGTACTTCTGCAGCAACGCGTGTGTTGCAACCGGTTTGCGAGCGCCGCGCTGGCTGTGAGGCTCACGCGTTGCCGGCTGCAGGGGTGGTCCCGCCAGCGCGTCACGCGGATCGGGAACCGGTGGTATGGAAGCGCCGGTCGGGACGGACGAATAGGGAGATACAAGCGGAGCGGAACTGCTGATCGGACTGGTAGACATGGTCGCACCTCGAAGAGTTGTGGACGAATGGTGCGCGATGAAGATCTGCCCACCGTGGTGGTCATCAGATCATCGGCGAACCTGTGGCATGTCATAAGGGGATATAGATTTTGCAGTGGCATTCAGATAGGCGTGACTCTTTGAATGCAGTACCGCGATACCACATCGCACTGACGTGGCGTGACCTAATGATTGCTCGTGCCGCTCCATTCAGAGGTCATCAGAATGACGACGTCCACTATGGGAAGTACCGTACGTGATAGCGAATATGCAGTTAGCTATCCACGGCAAACTGAAAAGTCCGCCGATAAAAATGCCACGCCGCCGTTCCCGGCGATCCAACCGCCCGACCCGCACGACCCGGTCTCTCCTACCGTATCGACGCCGTTCTCCAACAGCCTGAACTTAAAGACTGGCCTTCTTCTATCTACCTTGAACACGCTGCAAGACAGGCCGTCGCTGCCGGGAGGCAGTTCGTTTTCGTCCCGCCTGGTCTCGGCAAACCGCATGGGGCATGCGGGCAATGGCATGGTGTCGAATCTCGGCAGGTTCTTCAGTTCTTTGGGGAAGACACAGGATCCTGACGGTGGACAGGACCCAGCCCTTGCCGGATTGCAGGCGGGTAAGGCGCTGGGCAATGCGATCGGCTACGCGATCGATTTCTCGAAGGTCGAGGATAAGCTGGCAACACTGCGTAATTACCTGCGTGGACCGTTGAGACAGGGCGCGTTCTCGTTTCTCCCCAGTCGCGATCCGCACGAAGAGATCGCGCTGGTCGATTTCCGACCGACTTCGGCATCGAAGCAGTCTCAGACGACCACACTCAGAACCGTTAATGCGCAAATGCAAACGACTGATCAGTTGCAACGGTCGCACGGAACGCAGACCGATTTACTGTCGATGAGTCGAGATAGACCGACTCAAACGGAGAGTGTCGGCGTCAGTCGGGCGACTCAGACGCCGCATTTCACACAGAGCCGCTTCACTCAGACAACCTCGAATCAAACGGAAGAGCAACCGCCGCATGCGCCAGATAGAGAGGCAACGGGTGAGCACAAGTATGCGACGGCAGGCAATCACGCCAGTACTCAAACGGATAAGCAAGTCGTCCATGAAGAAACTCAAATAGGGCGACACGTCCAGGATGCGGAGATCCAGACGCATTCGCGGAGAACAACAGAAAGTGGCGATCAGGCGACAGCGCAGTTCGCCGATGCCGGCAATCAGACTCGCATTCATGTGGCAGATCAGAATGTGCAAACGGGTTCGCCGAGTCGACTGGATGAATCGGTTCAGGCAACCGCGCATATTGAGCACAACGGCACTCAAACGAGCCTCCACCAGCATGACCGCGCCGTGCAGACAGTCGATAGGTTGAAAATCAGCACGGCAATTCAGGCCACTCCATTGAAGAACATGGCAGGAACTCAGACGGCGAGCGCGAAGCGCGACGCCGACGTACAGACCATGCCGCCGGACTCTGTCCCGTCAGTGCCGCAGAAGACGGAAACTACAGCCGGCGCCGGACAACCTTCGCAGCCGGGTGCCCGGCAACGAAAAATTGGGCAGGATGCAGGATCCCAAGCTGGCTGGCCGCTCACTGATCGCGAATCTCAAGCGAACGTGGAAAGCCGCCACCATGCCACGCAAAAGTTCCAGGCGATGACGGATCACCATGGCAGTCAAACGGTGGTCATCATGCGCGACCGCGACAACCAGACGGCGCCGCCATTCCGATCGCGTGCGACCCAGACTGTGCCTTTGCCCGCGAGCCTTAACGTTCCTGAGGCTTCACGCAAGCTGCTGCCCGGCAGCGTCAAAGCCAATGGTCACTGGCTGCCGATCGACATGCTCGCGCTGGCGTCGAGTTCGGCGAACGTGAAGAACGACCCGAGCACGATGAACCAGATGTCATTGGCCGCTGACTCGCTCAGTACCACCGGCGATGCCATCAGCGTGGTCAACATCAACGGCAATAAGTTGCTTGGCCTCTCGTCAAAGGCACTGTCGCTGCTCGGCACGGCGATCGGACTTGCGCCGTCTGTCGGGCAGTTGTCGTCCGATATCAAGGAACTGATCCGGAACCCGGGAAACGAGCAGGCGAAATGGAACGTAGGTAACGACTCCGCGCAACTCGTAGCCGGTCTCGCTGCGACGGCTGCGTCGTTTGCGTTCCCGCCGGCGGCGCTCGCGCCGTTGCTGCTGCCGAATTTCGCCGAGATCTATCACGCAGAGGCGCTCAGGAAGCAGGTCGACGATCTGCGCGCGCAGGGACGGGATGCAGAGGCCGACGCACTGCACAAGGAGTATGACAAAGCCGCGCTCAATGCGACGCCGGTGCTGAACTGGTTTTCTTCGTTCTATACGCCTGCCATGCGGCCCGCCATCGAGAGCTTCGAATTATCGCAAGGGAACAAGCCCGGCGCGGCGCCGATGGGCGACATAAGTTCCGGCGCCCACGGCGATCCAACTGTTCTCGCTTACTACGGACAGGCGATGCAGCAACGCGGGCGGAGTCTTGCCACGTCCGCGACACCGTATCTGAAGGCGCTTGCCGAGGGCGCGGGTGCGGACTCCGTGACGGTCGTATCGCATGCGCCGCAAATGTTCGGCTGGCCATCCACAGGACAGCCGATGCGCGTATTCGACCGGTCGATCGCGATGACCTGTTCGAAAGCATCCGGCTCGGTGAGCTATCAGTTCTTCGGCAAAGAGAAGGACGGGGTCTTCCGGCTGCCCATTCTGAACGAAGGCGTGACGACCGGCGATGGAAGAAAGAACCTCGTCGTCGTGGGTAATATTCTGGACCCGGACAAACAGCAGGTTAAGTTCGAAATTCAGGCGTATCGCGGCGATAAAACGGGCAGCGTATATCTGACTGATCCCAACCGATATATGGTCTGAGACGTGGGGAATCCGGCCAGTCATTCACCAGAATGTTAGTTGCCATTCCTAAGTTAAATGAAACCCGGCGAGTAAGCATGGCCGCCCTGTGTCCAGAGAACGGTGCGCGTTTGTGGGATCGCAGCCGTGTCGTTCCACTGGCGCCGATATGATCGCGAACGCGTGAAGGCCGCCGGGTTTCAATCGGGCGGCGTCGCGGCGGGGGGGCCAGTCTGCAGTTGCGCGCTAGCCGTTCGCGACGAAAGACACGCAGCGGCACCAGGAGTAACCCTGGGTATCGATCGGGCATGGTGGCGCCTGGGCAGGTGTCTTTGCCATGCAGCCATGACACGGCCAGATGGCTTCGGTTAACATTCAACATCAGAAGCGGCGGGGCGCGTCTTTGCCGACGATACCGCCGCGCGTAAGTAGCAGGTAAGTTGCGGCATTTATCGTGTTTGAAAGTCGGTGAGCGATCGCGCATGGTGCAGTGCGGCAGAGGCGATCAGTTGCCGAGGGTTGGAGACACCCGCCGCAGCTTTCGGGCGCCATACGATACGACGTGTCCCAGACGCGTCGGCCAGGTTTTACGTTTCATCTTCACCAAGGGGTTGTCGATGTCTGCGATTGAATCGGTTCTTCAGGAACGCCGCGTTTTCCCGCCCTCCGCAGAAGTAGCGGCGGGTGCAACGATCTCCGGCATGGATGCGTACCGGGCGCTCGCCGCCGAAGCGGAACGCGATTACGAAGGTTTCTGGGGGCGCCTCGCTCGCGAGACGCTAAGCTGGAACACACCCTTCACCAAGGTGCTCGACGAATCGAATGCGCCGTTCTACACGTGGTTCGAAGACGGCCAGTTGAACGCGTCGTATAACAGCATCGACCGTCATGTCGAAGCCGGCAATGGCGAGCGCATCGCGATCATTTTCGAAGCGGATGACGGCACCGTCACCAACGTCACCTATCAGGATCTGCTGCAACGCGTGTCGCGCTTCGCGAATGCGTTGAAGAAGCGCGGCGTGAAGAAGGGCGACCGTGTCGTGATCTATATGCCGATGTCGATCGAAGGCATCGTCGCGATGCAGGCTTGCGCGCGCATCGGCGCCACGCATTCGGTCGTGTTCGGCGGCTTCTCGTCGAAGTCGCTCAACGAGCGGCTGGTGGACGTGGGCGCGGTCGCGCTCGTCACTTCGGACGAACAGATGCGCGGCGGCAAGGCGCTGCCGCTGAAGAACATCGCCGACGAAGCCCTCGCAATGGGCGGCTGCGAAGCGGTCAAAAGCGTGATCGTGTATCAGCGCACCGGCGGCAAGATCGCATGGAACGCAGACCGCGATCTCTGGATGCACGAACTCACCCAGGCTGAATCGGATCAATGCGCGCCCGAGTGGGTCGGCGCCGAGCATCCGCTGTTCATCCTGTACACCTCCGGTTCGACCGGCAAGCCCAAGGGCGTGCAGCACAGCACCGGCGGCTATCTGCTGTGGGCCGCGCAGACCATGAAGTGGACCTTCGACTGGAAGCCCACGGATGTGTTCTGGTGTACCGCCGACATCGGCTGGATCACCGGCCATAGCTACATCACGTATGGTCCGTTGACGCTCGGCGGCACTCAGGTCGTGTTCGAAGGCGTGCCGACCTATCCGAACGCCGGCCGCTTCTGGGACATGATCGCCAAGCACAAGGTGTCGCTGTTCTATACGGCGCCGACCGCGATCCGCTCGCTGATCAAGGCCGCCGACGCCGACGAGAAAGTGCATCCGAAGAGCTACGACCTGTCCACGCTGCGCATCATCGGTACGGTCGGCGAGCCGATCAATCCGGAAGCGTGGGTCTGGTATTACGAGAACGTCGGCGGCAGCCGTTGCCCGATCGTCGACACGTGGTGGCAGACCGAAACCGGCGGCCACATGATCACGCCGCTGCCGGGCGCCACGCCGCTCGTGCCGGGTTCGTGCACATTGCCGCTGCCGGGCATCATGGCGGCGGTGGTCGATGAAACCGGCCAGGACGTGCCGAACGGGCAGGGCGGCATTCTGGTGGTGAAGCGCCCCTGGCCGTCCATGCTGCGTAACGTGTGGGGCGATCCGGACCGCTACAAGAAGAGCTACTTCCCCGAAGAACTCGGCGGCAAGCTCTATCTCGCCGGCGACGGCGCGGTGCGCGACAAGGAAACCGCCTACTTCACGATCATGGGCCGTATCGACGACGTGCTCAACGTGTCGGGCCACCGGCTCGGCACGATGGAGATCGAGTCGGCGCTGGTGTCGAACCCGCTCGTCGCCGAAGCGGCCGTGGTGGGCCGCCCCGATGCGACAACCGGCGAAGCCGTGTGCGCCTTCGTGGTGCTCAAGCGTGCGCGTCCCGAAGGCGAGGAAGCGGTCAAGCTCGCCAACGAACTGCGCAACTGGGTCGGCAAGGAGATCGGTCCGATCGCCAAGCCCAAGGACATCCGCTTCGGTGAAAATCTGCCGAAGACCCGTTCGGGCAAAATCATGCGCCGCCTGCTGCGCTCGCTCGCGAAGGGCGAGGAAATCACCCAGGACGTGTCCACGCTGGAGAACCCGGCGATTCTCGATCAACTCGGCGAGTCGCTCTGAGCCTGGGTTTGCGTGTGTAAACCGGGGGTAAATGGCGAGGGCGCCCAAGGCGGCGCGCTCTTGACCGATGGCAACTCCCGGCCACCGAAGCCAGTTCTTCAAGGCCACCGCGCGGACAATCCCGATTGCCTGCCCGGTGGCTTTTTGATACATAGGCGCATGGCCGCGCCGCAGCATTCCTCTCACGCTACGTTCAATCCTCCGCCAGACCCGCCCGCGGTCTCGGCGGCGATGGCGCGCGCGCATCAAAAGTACTGGCGCTTCAACGTGGCATTGATCGCGACGTTGATGACCGTGGGCTTCATCGTGTCGTTCGTCTTGCCGCTCATGGCGCCGGCTCTGGCGCAGGTGCGGGTCGGCGGCTTCAGGCTGCCGTTCTACCTCGGCGCGCAGGGTGCGATCCTGATCTACCTGGCGCTGATCGTGGTGTATATCGTGCTGATGCAAGGCGCCGACCGCCGTCTGCAACGCGCCCTAGTTGCGGACGCAAGCTTCAGCGTCCGCGTGCCCACCACGAGCGGAAACTGAGCCGATGAAGCTCACGAACCGGCTGATCCGTTCCTACGCCCTCTATACCCTCGGCTTTCTGCTCTTCATTTATGTGATGTGGCGCATCGAACGCACCACGGGTCCGGGAGTGTGGATCGGCTACGTGTTCCTGTTCGTGCCGATCGCGGTGTATGCGGTGATCGGCCTGCTGTCGCGCACGTCCGATCTCGTCGAATACTATGTGGCGGGGCGGCGTGTGCCGTCCGCTTTCAACGGCATGGCGACGGCCGCGGACTGGCTTTCGGCGGCCTCGTTCATCGGCCTCGCTGGCTCGATCTATGCGACCGGATATGACGGTCTCGCATATCTGATGGGCTGGACCGGCGGCTATTGCCTGGTCGCATTCCTGCTCGCGCCGTATGTGCGCAAGCTCGCGCGCTACACGATTCCCGATTTTCTCGGCACGCGTTTTTCGAGCAATGCCGTGCGCGGCCTTGCGGCGCTGGCGGCTATCCTGTGCTCGTTCGTTTATCTGGTTGCGCAGATCCAGGGCGTCGGCCTGATCGCGACGCGCTTTATCGGCGTGGATTTCGCCGTCGGCATTTTCTGCGGCCTCGCGGGCATTCTGGTGTGTTCGTTTCTCGGCGGCATGCGCGCCGTCACGTGGACGCAGGTTGCGCAGTACATCATCCTGATCGCGGCGATTCTGATTCCCGTGTCCATGATCGCTTACAAGGATGGCCTCGGCTGGGTGCCGCAATTCGACTATGGCCGCTTGATGGAGCGGGTTGAAGGCCTCGAAAAGCAGGTGCGCGAAGCGCCGCTCGAGCAGACCGTGCGCGACGATTATCGACGCCGTGCCGCGCTCATGCAGGTGCGGCTCGACGCGCTGCCGCAATCGTACGTCGACGAGAAGCAGCGTCTCACGCAGGAAGTCGCCGACCTGCGCCGCCATAACGGGCCGCTGCGCGAGATCAAGGAGCGCGAGAGGGCGCTCGAACAGTTTCCACGCGACGCCGGCGCCGCGCAGATCGTCTGGAGCCAGCGACGCGATGAAATGCTGATGCGCGCGGCCGCACCGGTGCCGATGCATGAGCCGTTCCCCGCCGCGACCGACCAGGAGCGGCGTATTCACGAGCGCAATTTTCTGTCGCTGCTGCTGTGCCTGTCGCTCGGGACGGCGAGTCTGCCGCATATCCTGACGCGTTACAACACGACGACCTCGGTCGCGTCCGCGCGGCGCTCCGTGGGATGGACGCTCTTCTTCGTCGCGCTGTTCTATCTGACGGTGCCGGTGCTGGCGGTGCTGATCAAGTATGAGATATTGACCAACCTGGTGGGGCATCACTTCGCCGACTTGCCGCAGTGGCTCATGCAATGGCGCAAGGTCGAGCCGAGCCTGATCAGTCTCGCCGATACGAATGGCGACGGCATCGTGCGTTGGAGTGAGATCCAGATGCAGCCCGACATGGTCGTGCTTGCCGCGCCGGAGATCGCGGGGCTGCCTTATGTGATGTCGGGGCTGATCGCGGCGGGCGCGCTGGCGGCGGCGCTTTCCACCGCGGACGGTTTGCTGCTCACCATCGCCAATGCCTTGTCGCACGATGTGTACTACCACATGGTCGATCCGAACGCGTCGAGTCAGCGGCGCGTGACGATCTCGAAGATTCTATTGCTGGGGGTGGCGCTGTTCGCGTCTTATGTGGCGTCGCTGAACACGGGGAACATTCTGTTTCTGGTCGGTGCGGCGTTTTCACTGGCGGCGTCGAGCCTGTTTCCGGTGCTGGTGCTGGGCGTGTTCTGGAAGCGCACCACGCGGCTGGGGGCGGTGGCGGGCATGGTGGCCGGGCTGGTGGTGTGCATCTATTACATCGTCTCCACATACCCGTTCTTCACGCAGATGACGGGCTTCGCCGGCGCACGCTGGTTCGGGATCGAGCCGATCAGCTCCGGTGTATTCGGCGTGCCGGCGGGGTTTCTGGTGGCGATCGGCGTGAGTCTGATCGACCGCAAACCGGACGCTTATACGCGGGCGCTGGTGGACTATATCCGGCATCCTTAAACCGGTTTGTGCGAGGGGTCTGGCGCAGGGCGCGAAGTTTGCTATAATTCGGCTCCCCGCCGGAGAGATGGATGAGCGGTTTAAGTCGCACGCCTGGAAAGCGTGTATAGGTTAATAACCTATCCGGGGTTCGAATCCCCGTCTCTCCGCCACCCTTCCAGTAAGCCTTTGCGCGTTTTCGCAAATTCTGCGCTGTGCCATAGAAATGGCCCAATGCCATGGAATTTCACCGCAAGGGTTTCACGCGCGCCGGCTTCCGTCGGTAAATCCGCCGTATTTTCTTGCCCGCCGCATGCGCCAGAAGTGCTTGCGCATGCTCGATCGTCCAGGCATCGCTCGCGCGCTTCTGAAACAAGTCCGCACACAAGTCCGCGATCATTTCAAATGGCTGTTGCGCCAATCGCGCGGCGTCACGCCAAAGCGTGAATTGAACCAGTTCGTAAACGAACCCTGCTGCGAATAGCCCAGCAATGCGGAAACCCGCCCGATGGGATAACGCGGGTTGCTCATATAGCGCACGGCAAGTTCACCCCTGACTTCCTCGACTAGGCGCGAGAAGCTGGTATGGGCCAATTCCAGTTGGCGCTGCATCGTCCGTACGCTCAAGTGCAAATGCCGGGCAACCAGTTCGACGCTGGCCTGCTCGATGGGCAGCAACAAATAGATCGCCTTGCGCACTTCCAGCGCGGTCGAATCGACACCCGCCACGTTCAGTGAATCCGCGAGGCTCTCGGCATATCGCACCAGTTCCGGGTCAGCGGCGGGATTCGGGTAGTCGAGATCGGCGGCCGCACACACGAAGCCGTTGAAATCGCTGCCGAACTCCAACGGACAGCCGAAGAAGCGTCGATGAAACGTCAGGTCTTTCGGTCCCTGATGAACAAAATGGACCGAGCGCGGTTTCCAGTGATCGCCGAGCAGGGCGCTGGAGTGGCGCCAGAGAATGCCGACCGCGAGTTCGATCGCCTGATTCGTTGGCGTGCCCGGTTCGACGACCAGGTCTTCGCGGATGGTGACGGTGTCCCCCACGTCCTCGACGTACAGAGCCAAGGCTTCGTTCAACAGATGCCGGTATTCGACGGTGGCCAGCAGCACTTCGCGCAGCGTGCGCTTGTGCGCGAGCAGGAGATTGACGACACCCGTACCGAACTTCTGCCGGGTCTCGGCCATTTGCAGCGCGAAAGTCGGGCATGCGGCCTTTTCGGCCGTCAGCTCCAGCAGCCGGCACGCGGCGGCTGCCGGGATGCGATCGTCCGGATTGGCAAGCGCCGCGGTATCGATCCCGACCTGCTGTGCAAGCTCGACCGGATTCAGTCCGACCCGCCGCGTCACGTCGAAATAGCCGCTCATGGCTACCGAGCGCAACATCGTTTCCATCCCTTTGTCTCCGCACCCGTCTCGCAAGCGCCGCCGCTGTGTCTGGTAATGAAATGCCTACGGTGCGCGCATCTCGGTGTTAACGCGCAGTGGCATGAAATACTAAAAGGATGGCGCCCAATCATAAAAGTGTAGCGCAGGATTGCCGTATCGTGCGATCTCAACGGTTCATCATGTTCCGACCAGTTTTGATGCGACGGGCCTTGTCGCACGCGTCGGAATACCGTCACCCTATTGGAGAACACGATGCAATTCCTCGACGATTCGCTGCACCCCGAGAACCAGGACAAGGTTGTCATCACGACCGCTCCCTACGGCCCGGAATGGATGCCCGAGGACTTTCCGGAAGACATTCCGGTGACGATGGCCGAGCAGATCCAGAAGGCCGTCGATTGCTACAACGCGGGCGCGACTGTCCTGCACCTGCATGTGCGTGAACTGGATGGCAAGGGCTCCAAGCGCCTGTCGAAATTCAACGAACTCATCGCGGGTGTCCGCGCGGCCGTGCCGGACATGATCATCCAGGTCGGGGGCTCGATCTCGTTCGCGCCGGAAGACGACGGTCAGGCCGCGAAGTGGCTCTCCGACGACACACGTCACATGCTGGCCGATCTCGACCCGAGGCCGGATCAGGTGACGGTGGCGATCAACACCACGCAGATGAACATCATGGAGTTGCTCTATCCGGCGTACCTGGAGGGCACCTCGTTGTCCAATCCCGCGCTCATGGCCGCTTATAGCGAAATGACGGTTCCTGCCGGACCCGCATGGGTCGAGGAGCACCTGCGCCGGCTGCAGGCTTCGGGCATTCAGCCGCATTTCCAGCTGACGGGCATCCATGCGCTCGAGACACTTGAGCGCCTCGTGCGCAAAGGTGCCTACAAGGGTCCGCTCAACCTGACGTGGATCGGTATCGGCGGGGGCTTCGACGGCCCGAACCCGTTTAACTTCTTCAACTTCGTGCATCGTGCGCCGGACGGCTGCACGCTCACGGCCGAATCGCTGCTCAAGAACGTGTTGCCGTTCAACATGATGGCGCTGGCCATGGGCCTGCATCCTCGCTGCGGCATCGAAGACACGATCATCGACCAGCACGGCAACCGGATGACCTCGGTGCAGCAGATCGAGCAGTGCGTGCGCGTGGCGCGCGAACTGGGCCGCGAGATCGCTTCCGGCAAGGAAGCGCGCGACATCTACCGCATCGGTGTGCAATACGAAACGGTCGGCGAGACGCTTGCGGCCAACGGCATGGCGCCGAATCGCGAGGCCGGTGTGAAAAACCTGCCGCTGCGCGCGGCGTAAAGGACGGAGCGCGGCTGACGCTTCGCGGAGGTCGGGTTCCGGCCAAAGCAGCGCAGGCTAGCTTCCTCAAAGGCAGGGATCCCCGGTATGCCGGGGAGGGTTGCACGGTATCCATAAAGGCCCCTTTTGCCCGACAGGGAAAAGGCGGCCGCCAACGAGCTGGACACGAAGGAGACGACTCATGTTCACGCATGCTGAGCCCACGACGGCCGATGTATCGACGACGCAACATGGCGTGCGCGCGTATGCGTGGGTGGTATTTGCCTTGACGGTCGGGTTGCTGCTCTCCGACTACATGTCGCGGCAGGTGTTGAATGCGGTGTTTCCAATGCTCAAGGCCACGTGGAATCTTTCCGACACCCGGCTGGGCTCGCTGAGCAGTGTGGTCGCGTTGATGGTCGGCGTGCTGACCTTTCCGCTGTCGGTGCTCGCCGACCGCTGGGGCCGCGTGAAAAGCATTGTCCTGATGGCGGCGATGTGGAGCCTCGCGACGCTCGGCTGTGCGCTCTCGACGAACTATAACGAAATGCTGCTCGCGCGTGCCTTCGTCGGTATCGGTGAAGCCGCCTATGGCAGTGTGGGCATCGCGGTTGTCCTCAGTATCTTTCCGGCTCGGTTGCGCTCCACGCTCACCGCCGCGTTCATGGCCGGAGGGGCATTCGGTTCAGTGCTGGGCATGGCGCTCGGCGGCGCGGTCGCGGCTCATCTCGGCTGGCGCGCGGCGTTCGGCGCAATGGCGGCCCTCGGGATCGTGTTGCTGGTGCTCTACCGTTTTGCCGTCACTGAAAAGAAGCTGGCTCGACTGCAGCCGGCGGGCGTGAGCAGACCAGTGCAGAGCCACGGTGTATGCATGAGCTTCCGGGCGCTGATGAAAGGGCTCTTTTCGACGAAGTCAGTCGTGTGCGCCTACGTCGGCAGCGGTATCCATCTGCTGGTGCCGGCAGCCGTGTGGGCGTGGATGCCCAGCTTCCTGAACCGCTATTACGGCATGTCCACCGGCAAAGCGGCGATGAGCGCGGCAGTGTTCGTACTGGCAACCGCTTTCGGCATGGTGGTGTGCGGAATGCTGGCCGACCGGCTCAGCTCGCATGAACGCGAAAAGAAGTGGAGCACGGCCGTCGCCTTCTGCCTGATCTGCTTCGTAATGCTCACGATCGGTTTCCGGATGCCTGCGGGCCCGGCGCAGCTTGTCCTTATCGGCGTCGGCATGTTCTTCAGTGCGGGCGCTACGGGCCCCTCGGGTGCGATGGTGGCGAACCTCACTCCGCCGTCGATCCACGCATCAGCGTTTGCCACCCTGACGCTTGCGAACAACCTGCTGGGGCTCGCGCCCGCTGCCGTCCTGACGGGCATCGTGGCTGACCGGATCGGGCTGATCGGCGCGCTGCAACTCGTGCCGTTTGCACCGCTCGTCGCGGCGGCCGCCTTCTTCATCGGCAAGCGAAGCTATGGCGTCGACCTCGATCGCGTAAGTGCACTGCGCGAACAGGCCGGGCGCTGAGCCCACGATTACCCGCGTACTTTAGTACCTGGCAGGTGCGCCCGAAAGCAGGATGGGCAGACCCATTACAGGCCAAATAAATTTGCAGTTCGAGTAAAGGATAGGAGATTCGATATGGCCAAGGCAGTGCGTTTCCATGAAACCGGTGGTCCGGAAGTGTTGCGCTACGAAAACGTTGAAGTGGGCAACCCCGGCCCCGGACAGGTTCGCCTGCGCCATGAAGCAGTGGGCCTGAATTTCGCCGACACCTACTTTCGCTCCGGCCTGTACCCCGTGCCGCTGCCTGCAGGCATGGGTGTCGAGGCCGCGGGCGTGGTCGAGGCAATCGGCCCGGACGTGACCAACGTCGCCGTCGGCGATCGCGTCACCTATACCGGCTTTCTCAACACGCTCGGTGCCTACAGCACTGAACGCCTCGTCCCGGCGGCGCCACTCATCAATCTGCCGGATGCGATTTCCTGCGAAACCGCTGCCGGCATGACGATGCGAGGCCTGACCTCGTCTTACCTGATGCGCCGCATTCACGATTTCAAGGCGGGTGACACCATCCTGCTGCATGCTGCCGCCGGCGGTGTCGGCCTGATCGTGTCGCAATGGGCGAAGCTGCTGGGTCTCACGGTGATTGGCACCGTTTCGAACGAGGCCAAGGGTGAAGTGGCCCGCGCTCATGGCTGCGACCACATCGTCTACTACGGCCGTGAGGACGTCGCGAAACGCGTGCGCGAATTGACCAACGGCGTCGGCGTGGACGTCGTGTTCGACAGCGTCGGCAAGGAGACCTTCGACGCGTCGCTCGATTCGCTCAGGCGCCGTGGTCTGATGGTCTGCGTCGGGACAGCCTCCGGGCCGATCCCGCCGTTCAATCCGCAGATTCTGGCCATGAAGGGCTCGCTCTACCTGACGCGGCCCGCGCTGGCGGACTATATCGCCGATCCCGCCGAGAAGGACGAACTCGCCGGCGAACTCTTCGGGCATGTCGCCGCCGGACGCATCAAGATCGAACTCAACCAGCGGTACGCGCTGGAAGACGCAGCGCAGGCTCATCGCGACCTCGAGTCGCGCAAGACGACCGGCTCGTCAGTCTTCGTCATCTGAGGAAAACGCCATGCAAGTCGACCAATTGACGTACAGCATCGGCGCCGAACTGATCGGCGTGAATCTTGCCGACGCCATTCACGACGACGGTCTGTTCGCCGAGATCCGCGCGGCACTGCTCCAACACCGGGTGCTGTTCCTGCGCGATCAGGACATCTCGCGCGCCGAGCATGTTGCGTTTGCGCGGCGTTTCGGCGAACTGGAGGATCATCCCGTTGCCGGCAGCGATCCGGAGCATCCGGGCCTCGTGCGCATTTACAAGAACCCGGATCAGCCTAACGACCGCTATGAAAACGCGTGGCATGCGGACGCCACCTGGCGCGAGGCGCCGCAGTTCGGCGCTGTCCTGCGCTGCGTGGAGTGTCCGCCGGTCGGCGGCGACACGATGTGGGCAAACATGGTCCTCGCCTACGAGAACCTGCCCGATCACATCAAAACCCAGATTGCGGATTTGCGCGCCCGCCACAGCATCGAGGCGAGCTTTGGTGCCGTAATGCCGATCGAAAAACGTCTCGCGCTTAAGGCGCAATTTCCGGACGCGGAGCATCCCGTTGTTCGCACGCATCCGGAGACCGGCGAGAAGGTGTTGTTCGTGAACGCGTTCGCCACCCATTTCACCAATTACCACACGCCGGCGCGCGTGCGTTTCGGGCAGGACGCTAACCCGGGCGCGGGTGACCTGCTGCGCTACCTGATCAGCCAGGCCTGCATTCCCGAGTATCAAGTCCGCTGGCGCTGGAAACCTAACAGCATCGCGATCTGGGACAACCGCAGCACGCAGCACTATGCAGTGATGGACTACCCGCCGTGTCACCGCAAGATGGAGCGCGCCGGAATTGTCGGCGACAAGCCGTACTGATCGGGCAGCAACCGTCCTGCATGAGATTGGGGATAGTGCTTCGCGCTAACGCTGATCGACAGGGGACCGCTTCATGATTTTCGATAAGACGATATGACACCAACCATCCTTATGGTGCCGGGCCTGCGCGACCACGTCGCCGAGCATTGGCAAACACTGCTGGAGCGCAGGCTGCCCAAGGTAGCCTCGGTGCCGCCGCTCGAGCAAGACAAGCTCAGTTGCGCGGCACGCGTCGCCGCGCTCGATGCTGCCCTCGCGAAAGTCGATGGCCCGGTGATCCTGGTCGCCCACAGCGCGGGCGTGATGATCACCGTGCATTGGGCCCGGCAACACAGCCGCAAGATTCACGGCGCACTGCTTGCCGCACCGGCCGACCTTGAGACGCCGCTGCCGGCAGGCTATCCGGCCTTCGATGCGATCGCTCAGAACGGCTGGCTGCCTATTCCACGAAAGCCGCTGCCGTTCCCGAGCATTGTCGGTGCGAGCCGCAACGACCCGCTTGCGCAGTTCGAACGTGTCGAAGCGATGGCGAGCAACTGGGGCAGTCGCCTCGTCGACCTTGGCGAAGTCGGTCACCTGAATCCGGCTGCGGGATTTGGCGAGTGGCCGATGGCGGAGACGTTGATCAAAGAACTTGAATAACCGGAATCCACTATCCCCAAGGCGTTTTTAAGCGCCATGGTGTCAGTAGTCCAAAGCTAAAGGAACAGGCAATGTCACGTCAGATACCGGTTGGTGCGGTGGATGAACTCGCGCCAGGCCAGCGAAAACTGGCCTTCGTCGATGGCCGCAGCATTGTCCTGTTTAACATCGCTGGCACGGTCCACGCCATCGACAACGCGTGCCCCCACAACAGCGCTTCGCTCGCGAGCGGGCGTCTCGACGGATGCGTGCTGAGTTGCCCGGCGCACGGTTTGCGTTTCGACCTGCGCACCGGCCGCATGCCAGGCGCAGGCGGGTTGAGCCTGACGACCTTTCCGGTGCGTGCCACCGACGGAAAGCTGCTCGTTTGTCTCGAGGATCCGCTCATCAGTACCGTGCAGGCGCCGGCATGCGATGCCGCAGCGCGACACGCACCGGTATCCGACGCGGTGACAACCCAGCTTCATTCAAGCAACAAGCCATAAGCAGTCGGGGCCACCCGGCGCGCGCCACACCTGGAGGAGACACAATGAAATTCAAGTCAAGCAGCCTGGCAGTGCTGATAGTTTTTTCAGCGGCCGCTCATGCCCAGTCGTCGGTCACGCTTTACGGCGTACTCGACGCCGGACTGCTGTATCAGAGCACCTCAGCCGCATCGTTTCAGCCGAACGCGCGTAACCTGGGGCATGTTTATCAACTCAAGGACGGCGGCATTTACTCCAGCTTCTGGGGGCTGAAGGGAAGCGAAGACATCGGCGGCGGATACAAAATCACGTTCAAGCTGCAAGGCACGTTCAACACCACCAACGGCAAGTTCGGGCTGTCCGACACGCCGGGGACGACCGCGCTCTTCAACCAGTTTGCGACGATTGGAGCAACGGGACCGTTCGGCACGTTCGACGCCGGCCGGCAGATCATCCCGATGATCTACGCGATGTCGGAAACGGACGTGCGCGGCGCGCAGTACTTTGGCAGCATCCTGACCGCCTGGCTGGGCATGAATCAGGCGGCCGGCTGGCCCGGCACCAGCACGAACGCTCCGATCGGTGCGCTGTATGACAGTAACGCGCTGGTCTACTCGTCGCCGAAATTCTATGGCGCGTCGCTCGCGCTCGAGTTCGCGCCGGGAGGCAACGCAGGTCAGTTCCAGGGCGGCACGCGAGAGTCGGCCGTGCTCAAGTATTCGAACTACGGTCTGAATCTGGCCGCGGTGTACTACAACGGGCACGACACCAATCCATACCCGGCCAATTACCCGACGGGTCCGGCCGTTCCGGCGACAGGCCTCGCCAATAACCGCTTCTATTATTTCGGCGCGATGTACACGATCAGCGGATTCTCGTTATCCGCCTCGTACAGCGTCGGCAAGAATCCGGCGAAGAGCACCACCTACGACTTCGAGATGATTTCGGGCGGCCTTGGCTACCAGTTCAATCCGGTCTTCAAGGTGACGTCCGGCTACTACTATCTGAAGGATCGAAACAATTCGGCGAATCACTCGAGCGAGATCGCCGTGGGCGCGGAATACAGCTTGTCGAAGGCGACGAGGGCTTACGCGCAGGTCGGCTATGTGGACAACAAGGGAACGATGAACCAGACGATCGTCTATGGCACACCGGTCGCGCCCGGCGTCTCGACCACAGCGGCGATGGTTGGCATCCGCCATACCTTCTGATCCCGCCACCCCTATCAAACGGAGCAGAACCATGAAGAAAACCAAGGCACTCGGATTGACGATCGCCGCGTTGGGCGCTGCGGTGTCCATGAGCGCGTGGTCCCAGACCGCGCAGGTAGCCAGCGCACCAGCTGTTGCGCAAGGCTCGTCGGCGCAGGCGGCATCGGGTGCGGCCGCACCCACGGGGAGGAAAGCTGATCGCGCGCTGCGCCGGAAGGTGTACGCCGCCATCGGCAAATACAAGGAGATCAACGCCGGAGACATCAGTGTCACCACGAAGGACGGCGCGGTGACACTGAACGGCACAGTTGCGGAGACTGCCCAGATCGCCAAGGCCGAGGCGATCGCGAGAAGCGTCCCAGGCGTGACGTCGGTGAGCAACAAGCTGACAGTCAAGAAACCGTTTGGCGGCATGTAAGCTGCGTTAGTCAAGCGTGAGCTCGAAGACGGCTGCTCTCGCTCACTTCTACCCGTCCTGCAGTTGCGCGTGATTCCTACGCGCGACGAAGCGCCCGTCTGCCGTTTGATCAAGGCACGTCGATGGTCTGGCTTTCCCTCAAGCTCAACTGCCGCCGGCGCTAAAGTTCGAAGCCGGCCGGCTCCATTGCTTACGGGGGAGATGAAGGCATTGCCTGCTCGATGTGATTAGAACCGATTGCGCTGGCTGGGATCGAATTGGGGATCGGGTGATCGCTGCGTTTGCCGCAGGACGCCCTGATCGTCGAAATAGAAGTTGTATATCAAATGATCGATGTTGTTCTCCATGTACCGGTAGGACCAGACTTCCCGGCTCACGCGCTTGAAGTAGGAGGTTTCGAAAGGGCGGCCGAAGTTGACTAACACGTCGTCCCGGGTCCACTTTCCCACTTCGGCACGATGGAACTCATTGTCTCGAAGTACTTGCCGGACACCGAGCACTTTGCCTGAAGCGTCGATGTCCGCTGCCGTCGTCGTCGTTCCCATGGGCTGGGTCGGCCACATCAGCCGCTTGCCGCCGTTTGGTAGATCGTACGTTTCCTTCGGCGGGCCGAGGCGTGCAACAAGTTCGGACTGATCTGCGCCAGCGGCTACCTGTTGATGCGGTGGGGTGCAGCCCGCGAGCACCAACCCCGTGTAAGCCATGATCAGAAATGCAAGTCGGTTAAGCATGAAAGCCTCCGCTAAAGGTGATCGCGTCTGGCAGTCTCGCTTTCATGGAGCGTTGCGCCGCGGCTCGATGAACGGAGTGGGGCGCGCGCTGCTGTCACGTGGATCCGTTACGCTCGAAGGGACGACGCGGCGCCGACCGCCTTGACGCGTGAATTGTGTCCAGGGCAACGCGACGAAAGATCCAGCGTGTTATCGGTGAATGGGCTGGCTGACGCAAAACCGTAATCAACATTCATTTTGTTGGTCACTGGCTATTTGTAAAATCGAGGATAGTTATCCTTATCAGATAGCTTCATCGACAGCGTTAGGATACTTTGCTGTTTCCGGGCCCGCAGCTTCGAAGTCGCGCAACCTGCCACTTGAATTCGCACTACCGTCACCTGTCCTGACCGGCGATAACAGGCCGTTGCCATCTACCTTGAAACTGAAGCCGCGCCAGTTGACCCGCGTCGACAGAAAACTCGCCAGGAAGATCGAAAAGGACACGATGTCCCAGAACGGCAGAAGCCACAGGCCGCGAAGTGGCTGCCCCAGCGAGCGGTCCGACAGGACTTTCAACGCTTGCCGCGCGAGCAGCGCGAGCGCCGCAAGCAGCCAGGCCCAGGCGGCGCCTCCGGAAAGCAGCACGGCCAACAGGGCAAAGGCGAATGGATGAATCAGCGCTGAGCCCAGATGGCCGAGTGGATCGATTGTCCGGATGGTTCGGCTCCAGCGCAATTCGTGCGCAATCAGCTTGGCGGCGCTGGTCTCGCCGCAGGCGTGAGACACCGTGAACGGCGGAATCACCACCTTCTCGCCAGTCATGCGCACCGCTTCGCCGATCGCATGGTCCTCCGCCAGGTGATGCACGAACTTGGCAAAGCCACCGATCTTCTCGAGCGTTGCGCGCCGCATTGCAATCGTCTGCCCAAAGCACGGACGCGCGAGGCCAAGCGCAAGACCCGTGACGACGCTGGGCAGGAACTGGTAATTGGTCGCCATGGCCGACAGGCGAGGCCAGAAACCCGGATCGGGCTGTCCGCGATAGATGCAGGTGACGAGGCCCACGCCAGGCTTCTGCAACTCGCCGATCACATTGCGCAGATAACCGCTGCTCACGCTCACGTCGCTGTCCGCGAACACCAGCACATCATGCCGCGCCTCGGGCAACATGTTGAGAATGTTGCTCATCTTTCGATTGGGACCATAGAGTCGCGCATCAGCCACGACGGTGATATGTGCTCTGGGGTATAGCAGACGCAGTTGTTCGACCGTTTGCAACGCTGGATCTTCCGCGTCGTGCACGCCGAACAGGAAGTGCACCGGGCCTGGATAGTCCTGCTCGCAGAAGCTCGACAGGTTGCCAAGCAAGGACCACTCGTCACCGTGCAGCGGTTTGACGATCGTGACGGGCGGAAAGCAGGTGGGCTGCGATGTCGTACGGGAAAAGAAACGCCCCATTAATGCGCCGGCGAGCAGCGTATACACAATCCCCAGCGCGGCACCCATGGCGCACAGAAGCGCAAGCCCGATGAGAAACATAGGTTCCCCGTGCAGAGGATCGTCGAAGGCGGAACGTCTTATTCGTTGATGTTCGGAAGTATAGGGGGTTTGTCGCCTTTTGCCGAAAGCTGTTGTTGCTCTTTTTTTTGCGCCGACTTTCATTCCAGCGTCACGCGATGACAAGAACGCCGCACACGTCCCGGGACGCAGATGGCGGCAGGCCGGCGCTGAACGTCACCCACCCGGGGTGGTTAATTTGCCTGGCGGTCATAGCAACCCGCAGTGCTTACAGTTCGCCAACGGGTAACGTCATCTCACGGCATCCCTAACTAGACTAGGCGAAAAAAACCCTTCCTGTCGAGCGCGAGATTCGTAGTATTCTTGAACGTCCCTTCGTTTCATGGCGACAGCGGCCATTCCGCTCTGCTATTTCAGTCCCATTCGGTTCGATGGGGCGATGATGGTTCTATCTATTCTTGCTGTCTGCGCTTGCTGTCTGCGCATTCCGCTGTGGGGAGGGTAGCGTCAATGCCATCTATTGCAGCGACCCACTCAACGTTGAGTGCATGAATCAACTTCCCGTGCGTTGCCGACGCCCAGCGAGTTTCGGCGGGTGATGGATTCCGCGCATGCAGGCCATTTTCTTCGAGAGCATCTATGAAAACACTGTTTTTGCAGGCACCTTCATTCGATGGCTTCGATGGTGGAGCAGGGTCGCGTTTCCAGACGAAGCGCGAGATCCGTTCATTCTGGTATCCGACGTGGCTCGCCCAGCCCGCCGCGCTGATCGAGAATAGCCGCGTTCTGGATGCGCAAGCAGATGGCCTGTCGCTGGAGGCGTCGCTAGATATTGCTCAAGAGTGTGACCTCGTCATCATTCATACGAGCACACCTTCGTTTCCGAGCGACGCGCAATTCGCAGAGCACTTAAAGAAGCGCAAGCCCACGATACGGGTCGGGATGGTTGGCGCGAAAGTCGCCGTCGATCCGCATGGATCGCTTACGGCATGCGACGCTATCGACTTCGTGTGCCGCGAGGAATTCGACTTCACGTGTCGCGACATTGCGCAGGGTCTTCCGTTCGAGTCGATTCTCGGCCTGAGCTACCGTCTGCCCGACGGCGCAATCATGCACAACGAAGCCCGGCCCATTCTTGAAGATATGGACGAGTTGCCATTCGTTGCGCCCATCTACAAGCGCGACCTCAAGACAGAGAATTATTTCAGTGGCTACCTCAAGCATCCGTATGTTTCCATCTATACGGGGCGAGGTTGCAAATCGAGGTGCACCTTTTGCCTCTGGCCGCAAACGGTCGGAGGTCATCGCTATCGCACGCGGTCGGTCGAGAATGTTCTTGAAGAAGTGAAATGGATCAGGGACAACATGCCCGAAATCAAGGAGATCATGTTCGACGACGACACGTTTACCGATCTGAAACCGAGAGCCGAGGAAATCGCCCGTGGTCTTGGCAAGTTAGGTGTGACGTGGTCGTGCAACGCGAAAGCGAATGTGCCTTATTCCACCCTCAAGGTGATGAAGGAGAATGGCCTGCGGCTCCTGCTTGTCGGCTACGAATCAGGCGACGACCAGATTCTCGTGAATGTCAAAAAAGGCCTGCGAACCGATATGGCACGGCGCTTCACTGAAGATTGCCGTAAGCTCGGCATCAAGATCCACGGCACCTTCATTCTGGGGCTGCCGGGTGAAACGCGCGAGACGATCCAGAAAACCATCCAATACGCGAAAGAGATTAATCCGCACACGATCCAGGTGTCGCTTGCGGCGCCCTATCCGGGTACGAGCCTTCACAAGCAAGCAATCGAGAATGGCTGGCTGCAAGAGAGCAAGGTCATCAACCTCGTCAGTTCCACGGGGGTCCAGGTTTCAGCAATCGGCTATCCGCACTTGTCGCGCGAAGAGATCTATCGTGGCGTCGAGGAATTCTATAAACGCTTCTACTTCAGACCGGCAAAGATCTGGGAAATTGTCCGCGAGATGCTGGTGAGTTGGGAGATGATGAAACGGCGCTTGCAGGAAGGTGTGGAGTTCTTCAGATTTCTCAGGGCGCGCGAGGCTTAAAGAGCTTATCTGAAGCCACGTTTTTTTCGGCCTTGCGAGCGGAAGCAAACGTGGCTGCAGTGGCGAGATGGAGTTATCGGTCGAACCATCGATACTGCAGCGTCAGGGTAACGGACGTAAAGTCGCCACCTGCACGGGTCACAAGACCATGCGATAACGCGAGCTTGGTGGACCATCCGCGCGCAATCGGTGCGGACACCGTCACACCGTATCGCACGTTGGCCTGTCGATCTTCCGCTTCCACGTCGTTGGTCGAGGTCCGGCCGCCACTGGTGTATCCGAGGTCGCCGGCAAGCCAGAACCCGGGGCGGAACGTGTAGCCGCCGTGCAATTGAAAAGTCATCAGTGGGGCCTGAGTTCGCTGCGCACCGTTAAAGAACTCATTGTTGCTCGTAAAGAACCATACCCCCGCAGACCCATCGACGAACCACTTGCCAAGAGTCTGCGACACGCCGAACTCCGGCTTGAATGACCATCGGTTGGTTCCGATGTTGACTAATCGTGACCCAACGTATTGTCCCGTGGGCGCGATGATCGTCAAGCTGGTCCCGACCGCGGTTGCGGATTCATGCGCGGCAAACGCATCCGGAGGCAACGGCGGATTGCCGAACAGATTGAAGGCGAAGCGCAGCCGCATATCGCCCAGGCCAGAACGATGGACTTCTGTTGCCGAATCGAGAACATCTCCGCTGACGTTCCCGCGCGCGAACGGCAGCGCTATCCCCAGCGATGCCGTGTGCCCGAGAAAGCCAAACGTCGACACATAGGCGAGTGACCACAGATTGAACTGTGCACGTACCCCCGAGATGGGTAAGGACGAATCCGTCAGGACGTCGCCAGACAGATGCGACCAGGATGAGACCAGAAAATGCGTGCCGACTGGAGACGGAGAATAGGTGCGCGGTTCGAGTTCTTGAGCACACGCCACGCCGACCGGAAACAGAAATCCGGCTGCGGCAGTGCGCATGAGAGCCCAACGGCATGGACGATGCCTCATGGTCGGCTTGGGCAGGCGGCCATAGGCAACCTGGCTGGCCGCAAAATTTAAAGTGTAGAAGAGGGCACGATGTACGCAGCGTACCGGTCGCCTGATGACACAGGAATAAGACTTTGGTCCGATTTCATGCGATAGCCACGGGCCATACCATGAAACGATTTCGGGTCGGGCTGGTGCGCTGCGCGCACCCCGTCTAGCGAACGTTGCATGCTGGACGCTACGCTACTCAAAGCGTGCGTGCAGGTATGAAGAACGTGGCTGCCGTCTCCCGCTGGTGATCATTTCTTGTTCCTTTCCGAGGGTTGCGCAATGGATGCAGGAGCACAGTTGTCCCGCAGTCAGGATATCGCCACGAAGATTACTCGCGTGTTGCAGAAGCGCACACACGGCGCACAGGAACGGTTGACTCAACGTGTGCGCGATGCGTTTAACGGCGATCGTGCCGTCAAGCATGCCGCACATACAGTGGCTGCGCCATTCGACCCATTGCAGGCATGGCAGTACGCGATCGACGTTGCGCAGCGCTCGTTGCTGTTTTGGGACGTTCTGGTCGAGCGCGGCACCGAGTTCGTGGAGCGAAGCGCGCAAGGGCCGACCCCCGTGCTGCATTTCGACTACGACGTCATTCTCGACGGGCGGCAATTCGAGCGGCCCGTGAACTATGCGCTACTCCAGCTTCGCCCGCCGGAAGGCGTGGTGGTGGACGCGAACAAGCGCCCTTATCTCATCATCGATCCCCGCGCGGGACATGGCCCGGGCATCGGTGGCTTCAAGGACGATTCGCAAGCCGGGGTGGCGCTTCGCGCGGGACATCCTGTGTATTTCGTGGTGTTCTTTCGTGATCCCGAACCTGGTCAGACACTGCTCGATGTCTGCACGGCAGAGCAGCAGTTCGTGAGGAAGGTGCGTGCGCGGCATCCATCAGGCCCGAAGCCGGCTATCATCGGCAACTGCCAGGGCGGCTGGGCCGCGATGATGCTGGCCAGTTCCGATCCCGACGAAACCGGACCCGTCGTTATCAACGGGGCGCCGATGTCGTACTGGAGCGGCGCGTGGAGCGAAGGTGAGAGCGACAATCCAATGCGGTACGCGGGCGGGATCCTCGGCGGTTCGTGGCTCGCGTCGTATGCGGCGGATCTCGGCGACGGCAAGTTCGACGGAGCCCATCTGGTCCAGAACTTCGAAAACCTGAACCCCGCCAATTCGCTATGGGACAAGTATTACCATCTGTTCTCGAACATCGATACGGAGCCGCCTCGTTTTCTGGAGTTCGAGCGCTGGTGGGGCAGCTACTACCTGATGAATCGCGAGGAAATTGAGTGGATCACGCGCAATCTCTTCGTCGGCAACAAGCTGTGGTCTGGCGAAGTGAGCAGCAGTGGCGGGAAGCCATTCGATTTGCGCGAGATCCGCTCGCCGATCATTCTGTTCGCTTCGATGGGCGACAACATCACGCCACCTCAACAGGCGTTCAATTGGGTCGCCGATATTTATAAGAGTACGGAAGAAATCAAGTCGCGCGGGCAGGTGATCGTTGGTCTCATGCATCAGGACATCGGTCACCTCGGCATCTTTGTATCCGGCAAAGTCGCAAGAAAGGAACATACGCAGATCGTTTCCGTTCTGGAAACGATCGAGACGTTCCCGCCGGGCCTATACGGCATGTCGATCAAGGAAGTAAAGAGCGATTCGGGGGAAACCGGATACGAAGTCGAATTCAGCGAACATCGGCTCGAAGAGATCGCCGCGCATTTCAACCGTTTCGAGCGCGTGGACGAGAAACCGTTCGAAGCGGTTGCCGCTCTGTCAGACTTCAATCAGCGGGCGTACGAACTCTTCACCCAACCCATCGTGCAGTCTTTGAGCAACGAGACGACGGCCCGCATGCTGCGCGAGTTTCATCCGCTTCGTTTCCAGCGTTGGGCACTGTCCGACATGAACCCCTGGCTCGGCTGGCTGCATCCTGCCGCCAAGGCGGTCAAGGAAAACCGCCAACCGGTTGATCCAGAAAACCCGTGGCATCAGGCCGAGAAAACCGGGTCCGACATCGTGAGCGCCTCGCTCGACTATTACCGGGCAATGCGCGATGCCGCGACCGAGGCAACGTTTTTCGGCATCTACGCGAATCTCTACTCGATCTATCTCGCCGACCGCAATCCGCATGCGAACCGCACGGATTCGGTCCCGCCCGATCCTCGTGATCTGCCGTTTGTGCGCACAGCGCTTCAGGCGATCGGGGAGGGTGGCTACACCGAGGCGCTGGCCCGCGCGGCTTTTCTTCTTGCGCGCAAGGGTGAGCCCTTACCGCTGGCCCGCCTGGAGATGCGCAAGGAATTGGCTGAGAGCTACGCTGACTATCTTCCCGACATTGCTGCCGACCAGTGGCGGCGCATTCGGGGCGAGCAGGAAATTATCGCCAGCTACGAACCCGATCAGGCGATCGCCACGCTGCCGACTCTACTCGCACATGACGAGGACAGAAGCCGCTTTCTAGAGTTGATCGACAAACTCGTCGCGGACGAGCGCGTACTGAATTCAGCGCCTACCGACGCGCAACGGTCGGCCCTCGAACGCATCCGCTCGGTACTCATGCCGCGCCCCGAACGCAAGCGTCCGGTTGCGGTGCCCGACCGGGTGCGCCGATGAGCCCGCACGCCACAGCAGAACCGACGATAGGAAAGCCGATGGAAGCCCAGCATGCGAAGTATCAGCGTCTGATCGAGTACTGCAAAAATTTGCCGGCTTTGCCGACAGCCGTCGTGCATCCATGCGATCGCAGTTCACTCGAAGGAGCCGTCGAGGCAGCAAAGATGGGCCTGATTGCGCCGTTGCTCGTCGGGCCACGCGCACGCATCGAGTCGCTTGCCGCTGAGCATGGCATTGATATATCCGCCTATCCGATCATCGATGCGCCGTTTAGCCACGCGGCGGCTGCCGCGGCGGTTCAGCTCGTGCGCGAAGGCAAGGCCGAGGCACTGATGAAAGGCAGTCTGCACACGGACGAGTTGATGGCGGAAGTCGTTAAGCGGGATACCGGACTGCGAACGGCGCGGCGCATCAGTCATTGTTTCATCATGGACGTGCCGCAATATGACGAAGCGCTGATCATTACCGACGCCGCGGTGAATATCACGCCGTCGCTCGAAGAGAAGGTCGACATCCTGCAGAACGCGATCGATCTGGGACACGCGTTGCAGTTTCCGGAAGTGCGTGCGGCGATTCTGTCCGCGACCGAGACCGTCAATCCGAAAGTGCCGTCCACTGTCGAAGCCGCCGCACTTTGCAAAATGGTGGATCGCCAGCAAATTACTGGCGCACTGGTTGACGGTCCGCTCGCGCTCGACAATGCAATCAACCTCGAAGCTGCACGAATCAAGCAGATCGACTCACCGGTTGCCGGACGCGCCAACCTGCTGATGGTGCCGGACCTGGAGGCGGGAAACATGCTCGCCAAAAGCCTGTCCTTTCTTGCCGGCGCGGATGCAGCGGGTATTGTGCTTGGCGCGCGCGTGCCGATCATTCTGACGAGTCGCGCGGACTCCGTGACGACACGTCTTGCCTCGTGCGCGGTCGCGGCGCTTGTCGCCAAGGCCCGGCGTGAGGCCGGCAAGATTGTCGGGTGACGCCATGGCCGACGTGATCCTCGTATTGAATGCCGGCTCTTCAAGCCTGAAATTCTCCGCATTCGATGCGGGAACGACCGACCTCGACCTCGTTTTGCGCGGCCAGATCGAAGCGCTGTACACGGTCCCGCGTTTCAGCGCGACGGATCGGCATGGTGAAGCCGGTAGCAAGGAATGGGGTGCGGGCTACGAACTCGGCCATCTGGGCGCGATTGAGTATCTCTCCGCGTTTCTGCGCAGCCATGGCGACGGGCATCGCCTGACGGCGGTCGGTCATCGGGTCGTGCATGGCGGCCAGCGATTTTCCGATGCCGTTGTGGCGACACCGGCTATTGTCGACGAACTCGAGAAGCTCGCTCCACTTGCGCCGCTGCATCAACCGCATAACTTGAAGCCTATCCGGATCATCTCGCAGTTGCGTCCGGACGTTACGCAGGTTGCGTGCTTCGACACGGCATTTCACCACACGCAGAGCGAGACTTCGCGCGCCTACGCGCTGCCTGTGGCCATTACGGAGCGGGGCGTGCGGCGGTATGGATTTCACGGGCTGTCGTACGAATACATCGCAAGCGTGTTGCCGGAGATTTCGCCGGCGGCTGCGGCTGGCCGGACCATCGTCGCGCATCTCGGCAATGGCGCAAGCCTGTGTGCGATGGTTGGTGGCAAGAGCGTAGCCAGTACGATGGGATTCACGGCGGTAGACGGCCTGCCGATGGGAACGCGTTGCGGAAGCCTCGACCCGGGCGTGATTCTCTATCTGCTCGATGAACTGAAGATGGATGCGCGGGCCATCGAGGATCTGATCTACAAACAGTCAGGCTTACTCGGCATGTCGGCCGTGTCGAGCGACATGCGTGTGTTGCTGAATAGCGCTGAGCCGCGCGCCCGTTTTGCGCTGGATGTGTACGTCTACCGGATTGCGCGCGAAATCGGCAGCCTTGCTGCGGCGATGAAGGGCATCGACGGGCTGGTGTTTACTGCCGGAATCGGCGAGCACGCGGCCACGATTCGCGAGCGTGTTGTGATGGACGCGGCGTGGCTGGGAGCCGAGCTCGATAACGTGGCGAATCAGAGGGGCGGTCCGCTGATCAGCCTTCCGTCGAGCAAGGTGGCGGTTTGGGTTGTTGCCACAAACGAGGAACTCATGATTGCCCGTCACACGCAGGCGGCTGTCCACGCGTTGAAATCATGAGCATAGTTCCACGACGCGAAGTGTCACGCTTGCCAGCACCCAAGAGCCCTATCCAGGAGTTTTATCATGCCGATCGAGCAACCGCGTTTGATCCTGAAAGATGCGAAAGCGCTAGTCACGGGTATCGCTAACGAACACTCGATTGCGTATGGATGCGCGAAGGCTTTTCACGAGCTTGGGGCCAGCCTTGCGATCACTTACGCGAATGAAAAGACGAAGCCTTACGTGGAGCCGCTCGCCAAATCGCTCGATGCGCAGATCTTCATGCCGCTAGACGTGACGCGGGAGGGCGAGCTCGAAGCAGTCTTCGGGAAAATCGACGAACTGTGGGGGCAACTCGACATTGTCGTGCACGCCATCGCATGGGCGCCAAAGGCGGATCTGCATGGCGGGTTGTTGAATTCTTCGTGTGAGGGCTTTCTAAGCGCCATGGATATATCCTGCCATTCGTTCGTACGAATGGCGCGCCTCGCCGCGCCGCTAATGAAAGAAGGCGGTACGTTGTTGACGATGAGCTATTACGGTGCGAATAAAGTGGTGCCGAACTACAGCGTGATGGGTCCCGTGAAAGCCGCCCTCGAAGCCTGTACGCGTTATCTGGCGCACGAACTCGGGCCGAAGGGCATCCGCGTACACACTATCTCTCCCGGCCCTCTCAAAACGCGCGCTGCGTCCGGGCTCAAGGATTTCGAACTCATGTTGAACGAGGCAGTGCAGCGTGCGCCTCTGGGCGAGGTGGTCGACATCATGGATGTGGGCTACACCTGTGCATTTCTTGCGACGCCGTACGCGCGGCGGCTATCCGGCGAAACGTTGTATATCGACGGGGGCCTCAACATCATGGCGTGATCCAACCGTCAAAGGCGGTGCCATCATGAACGCAATGGATACGACAATCATTCAGATCAGCTCCCCGCTCTTTAGCGACGAAAATACGCTTTGCTTTTCGGCACACGCTTTGGGCTGGGGCTATTGTGCATTCTCTCTCGATCGCGACACGGCGTGCGAAGTGCTCGGCGCGGCCGACCATTCGAACAGGCAGACGCTGCTGGCGTTCGCGCTTGGCCAGGTAAAGATACGGGAGGCTGTGAGCCGGGCAATGCGGCCGCGTTGTGGAGAACGCATCCGGCTCACCGGAGCAGATTTCCTCGAGAATGAGAGCATTGCCTCAGTCCAGCCTGACTGAACGAGGCGCTCGCATCTCACCCGTCCGCAACGGGGTGCGTCGTACTGTCAACTGGCTGAGGGGGCTGAGGTTGGACATCCGGATTCTCTGCGGCGAAAGTTCGGGGAGCCTCGATCCACGCTATGAGCAGATGATAAGTCACTGCGAGGATGACCGGGCCGATGAACAGGCCCACCGGTCCCAAGGCGAGCAGACCGCCTATTACACCAGTGAGGATAAGCACCATTGGCAGTGCTATTGCGCGGCGAATCAGGATGGGGCGCAGAATGTTGTCGAGCACTGAAACGCCAATGGTCCAGACGAGCAGCAAAATAGCCGGCAATCGAGCGTCATGCATGAACAGATAGGCGACGCAGCCGAGCATCGGCAGAAGCGGTCCGATCTGCACGAGGCACATCAGGAGCAGTAGGGCGCTCAGCACGCCGGCAAACGGAATGCCCGCGATCCAGATGCCGGCCGCGCCGAGCGAAGCCTGAACGACTGCCGTGACCACGACACCCAGGGCGATTGCGCGGATCGACTGGCCCGTGAGATGAACGATGTTGGCGCCGTTTTCCGGCGAGACACGCAAGGCCAGGCCCGTCACGAGCTGCACCGCCGATTCGCCTTTGGCAAAGAGCAGTCCGCAAATGATGATCAGCAGGATCAGTTGCACGGCAAACGAGCCAACGAGGCCCACTTGAATCACCATCCACCTGGCGGCGACAGCCGCATAAGGCTGCAATTTTGCGAGCATGCCGCCGGGGCCCGCGTCGGATAGCGATTGCCACTCGCGCACAAGACTCCCTGTCAGCGGCAGGCTGGCGAGCCAGTGGGGCGGGGACGGAAGCGCATAGTTGGGCAGCGCTTTGACAAAGGCCATGATGTCTGCTGCATGGTCGGCAAGCGTGGAGACAGCGCCGTATGCCGGTATGCAGATAACGACGATCTCGAGCAGCAGCAGCACTGTCACGGCCAACCCCCGGCTTCCGCGCAGGTACCGCTGGATCTTCAGCATGAGCGGCCAGGTCGTCACGACGATCGTCGTAGCCCACATCAGGGCGGGCACGAAGGGATGCACGATGTACAGACTACCGCCGACCAGCAGAAAAAGCGCGCTGACAGCCAGCACGATTCGGGCAAGGTCGACCGCGGGTCGGACCATCTGACGTCCGGATTCCGGCGGCCGGGTCGATTGAGCCGGGTGTTCCATCGTGCGCCTTCCTTTACGGCCTAGCTGGAATACTGAATTCCGCGCTCACCAGTACTGATGCGTGTTCCCGCGCGGCGTTCGGTGATGGCAACGATATCGGGCAGCGCGCCGATCACTGCATCCTTGCCGGTATTTCGGGCAAACTCGATTGCAGCCATGACCTTCGGACCCATCGATCCCGCCGCGAAACCCAGCTCTTCCAGCGCATCGGGATGGGCGACCGAGATCGCTTTTCTGGTTGGCTTGTCCCAATCCACGTAGGCCGCGTTGACGTCGGTCGCAATGATCAACATGTCGGCGTCGAGTTCCTGTGCGAGCAATGCTGAACACAGATCCTTGTCGATGACAGCCTCGACCCCGGACAGCTTGTGGTGCTCGTCATACACGGTGGGAATGCCCCCGCCACCCGCACAGATGACGATCGTGCCATGCTGCAACAGCCATTTGATCGGCCGTATTTCGAATATATGCTTGGGGCGCGGGCTTGCGACCACACGGCGAAACTTGTCGCCGTCAGGGGCGATCGTCCAGTTTCGCGCTGCGGCGAGACGTGTGGCCTCTTCCTGTGTGTAGACGGGGCCGATGGGTTTGGTGGGATGTTGAAATGCGGGATCGGCCGCATCGACTTCGACTTGCGTCAGGAGCGTGGCGAAAGGCACTTCATAGGGCAGCAGATTGCCCAGTTCCTGTTCGATCATATAGCCGATCATGCCCTCGGTTTGCGCGCCGAGAACGTCTAGCGGATATGTCTCCACATCTTTATAGGCCGCGCCTTGCAGCGCGAGCAGGCCGACCTGAGGACCATTGCCATGCGCGATGACGATTTCGTTGTCCGGTACGATTTGGGCAATCTGTTCGGCTGCAATTCGTACGTTGGCTCGCTGATTTTCGGCGGTCATAGGCTCGCCACGGCGCAGTAGCGCATTCCCACCTAATGCAACGACTATCCGCATGATGCGCTCCCGAGTGACGGTCCCTGCCTGGACATGACCGTTGATGAAATTCAGTCCCGCCGGATCAGAGGTCCGCGAGTGTCGAGACCAGAATAGCTTTAATCGTATGCATCCGGTTCTCTGCCTGTTCGAATGCGATGTTCAACGGCGATTCGAAGACCTCTTCCGTGACTTCGATGCCGTTCGCGAGATTCGGATATTGGGCAGCGATCTGCTTGCCGACCTTTGTTTCACTGTTATGAAACGCAGGAAGACAATGCATGAACCGGACTTGAGGATTTCCGGAGGCTTTCATCATGTCCATATTGACCTGGTAGGGCAGGAGCATCTGGATGCGCTCTTTCCAGGCTTCAACGGGTTCGCCCATCGACACCCACACGTCGGTATGCACAAAATCGACACCCTTGACAGCAACCTTCGGATCTTCGGTCAACGTTAGACGTGCTCCTGTTTCCGCGGCAAACTGCTGGCACATTGCGACGTGATCCTCATGTGGCCAAAGCGCTTTCGGCGCGCCGATCCTTACGTCCATGCCGAGCTTCGCGCCGATGAGGAGCAACGAGTTGCCCATATTATTGCGAGCGTCCCCCAGGTACGCGTAACTGATGGCGGGGAGCGGCTTGTCCGTATTCTCCCTCATCGTCAGCACATCGGCCAGCATCTGTGTGGGGTGATACTCGTCTGTCAGACCGTTGAACACGGGTACGCCGGCATATTGCTCGAGTTCGTCGACGATTTCCTGTTTGAAGCCGCGATATTCGATAGCGTCGTACATGCGCCCGAGTACCCGGGCAGTGTCCTTCATGCTTTCCTTATGCCCGATCTGCGACGAACTCGGATCAATATAAGTGACGTTGGCACCTTGATCATAGGCGGCGACTTCGAACGCGCAACGAGTGCGCGTCGAGCTCTTTTCGAAGATCAGCGCGATGTTGACGCCTTTCAGATGCTGTTGTTCCGTCCCCGTGTATTTCGCGCGCTTGAGGTCTCTGGAGAGGTCGATCAGATACCGCAACTCCCTGCTGGTGTGATGCACGAGGCTAAGAAGACTTCTGTTTCGCAGATTAAAGGCCATGTCGCTTCTCCGTCAGAGATGAGTTCGGCGGGAGGTAGTCGGATTGACTGGCGGGCATTGGGGTGCCATTCAAAAATCGACCGCATCCCTGCTGATCGGGCATGTCATGCAATGACCGCCGCCCCGGCCGCGCCCCAACTCACTGGCCGCAATCGTGATGACTTCTACGCCGGCTTTACGTAGGAGCGTATTCGTGTAGGTGTTGCGGTCGTACCCCACCACCACGCCAGGCTCGATGCAGACCACATTATTGCCGTCATCCCACTGTTCTCGTTCCGCGGCAAAACTGTTTCCACCGGTCTCGACCACGCGCAAACAAGGCAGGCCGAGCGCTTCCGCCACTACGTCGACGAACGGCTTTTCTTCGCGGCGAATAGTGAGCCCGGATGTGCTCGATTCGTCCGCGCGTACCGAGAAGGCAACGATCTGGTTGACTACTTCCGGGAAGATCGTGACGAGATCGCGGTCGCAAAAGCTGAACACCGTATCGAGGTGCATCGCGGCGCGTGACTTTGGCAGGCCCGCAACGACGACCCGGTCGACCACGCCCTTACTGAAAAGCGACTGGGCCAGTTCGCCGATAGCCTGCCTTGTCGTGCGTTCGCCCATGCCGACCAGAACCGCACGGTTCCCGATCGGCATGACGTCGCCACCTTCAAGCGTGGCCGACCCGTGATCCTTATCGGGATCGCCATACCATATCTGGAAGTCTCCTGAGGCGAAGTCAGGATGGAACTTGTAGATGGCGGAAGTGAGCAGCGTCTCCTGGCGACGGGCAGGCCAATGCATGGGATTGAGCGAAACGCCGCCGTAGATCCAGCATGTCGTATCGCGCGTGAAGAGAGTGTTCGGCAGAGGCGGCAGAACGAAGCTCGAATAGCCCAGATATTGCCTGTACATCTTCAGAATGCCACTGTGCTCGGTGTCAGGCACGTCCTCGGCCACCACGCCGCCTATCAGGAACTCCGCGATGTGGCGCGGTTCGAGCCCTTCGATCCAATGACGCACTTCCTGTGCGAGGCTGACGCCCACCGTGTCCGTGCGAATCTTGCGGTCGAGTATCCAGCTCAGTGCTTCCGGGTTGTGCACTGTCTCTGTCAACATGTTGTGCATCTCGACGACATCGACGCCGCGCTCGCGCATCTTCGTGACAAAGTCGAAGTGGTCGCGTTTGGCCTGGCTGACCCACATGACGTCGTCGAAAAGTAGTTCGTCGCAGTTGCTGGGTGTGAGTCGCTGATGCGCGAGCCCGGGAGAGCAAACCATCACTTTACGCAACCTGCCTACTTCGGAGTGAACGCCGAATGCGGTCTTTTCCTTGGTCATCATGTGTCTCCCCATGTTCGAGGGTGAGGAATCCTTATCGCAACGCCAACCATCAACCCGGCGACAAGCACGGCCGACATGCCACTCGGCAACATGCTGGGTGGGACAATAGAAGGGGCGACGGCGAAAGCGCCATGCGAATGGGTACGCATCGTTCGCGTGTCGTCTTCGAATCAGGCAAGCCTGATCTGGGTACGATTGCGTTTCGACCAATGTGAGCGTGAAAGGCAACGCACACAATAAGACTTTGGTCCGACGCCCGTTGATAGCCAGATACCGGACGATAAAATCGCCATGCCGATTTCTTCTGGCGCTCGCCGACGTGGACCGCAACAAGGCCGCGGAAGAATCCACCATGCTTGCTTTCGAGTAGCGCAGCTTCCACGAGTACGGGAGCACCGCGTGGTGGGCGGGGAGGGAGGGGAAGGTCCGCGGGTCGTGGTCAACCGTGGGGTGCCGGGGTCGCGGCCGAATCCCGACAATCACTTGACCACTGCGGGCTCCACAGAAATGGCAACGGCCTCGTTGTACACCACTTGCACCTGATCGCCTTTCTTGATCAATTTGAGCTGCTCGGGGTCCTGCACGATCAGGTCCAGTGAATTGCCTTGCGGTCCTCGCAGGGTTACCGCGCCAGTTTGATGATTGACGGCAGTGACGTTCGCCATGACCGTCACCTCGCGACTTGCCGTTCCACCAGGCTTCGCACCGAGTGGTGCGCGCGTAATGTTCTGACTCTCATTGGCGGAGAGTGGCGCACTGCCTTTCTTCAGCGTGACGGTTAATGCCTGAGAGTATTCCGCTGTAACACTGTCGCCGAGCTTGAGTTGGCCGAAATTATGCGCTTCCTCGCCCACTACGAGTTGCACGACTTTGCCTTTCGCATCCTTTAACCAGACCGTGCGGGTTTCCGGCTCTATGCCGACCACCGTCGACGTTGTTTTGATCGTCCCAGTGACGGAGACCTTGCCGGGCGCACTTGTCACGCCCACTTTGGGTTCTGTTTGCGCGAATCCCGCCTGTGCCAGGGCCGCGAGCGTCGCTACGATGATGAGTTTCTTGCTGTTCATGATGCTCTCCTTGGACACCCGGTCTTTTTTTTGCGGGCGCGGTAGTGGGATGCCGTCATCAGGACATGTGTGGCTTCACCGGTGGGAATTGCTCACTTGATGGTGTACCCACGGCCTTCCATACACGCGCCCCAGGCACGATTGAACGTATCCATCGCGCCTTGAGTCTGTGACTGGGCGGCAGCCCCGGCAGCCCGCCGGTTCTGGCGTGCTCGCGAGCCTCCGACCATCGTGCCTGCCGTCGCGCCGATCGCCGCGCCTTTGCCCGCATCGCCCGCTATCGCGCCGACCACTGCGCCACCGGCTGCGCCACGCGCCGCACCTTGAACGCGCTCGCCACCGCCCACCGCGGGACCCGAAGGCGGAGGGGGGGCATTGGCGACGGCAGCCGGGTCCACACCCGTATTGCTCTTCGCCCACGAGTAACACGCGGCGTCGTCCTGCTGCTGCATTTGCTGGCTTTGTCCCTTCGACGGATACGCGATGGGCTTCGCCTCCACCACGCCTTCGAATGACACCGCGCCGGCCAACGCAGCGCAAATACAGCACTTCGTTAAGTTATTCACGGCAACTCCTTACTCGAGCCTTCGCCGATACAAACGGGTGCTCACGTCTCTGCGCCATATCGGAGATGGGACGGTGGCGACCATGTCTGGTCCGGCGTGTCAGATGACGCGTGCAGTTTCGCTCCAGCGCAGAGGTGGCCGGATCGCGTTCATCATTGCTTTTCACGCCCCTCATGCGCAATCAGACCATGGTCGTATTCAACGGAGCGGATCTGCAGGTGCGGCGACTGCTGCGCGCGGATCGCGGCATAGCCGCGTAGCCACATCGTAGCGGCGTTGTAGAGGCCTGGAGGCGGCGCATACCCGACCTTCTAAGACCTTGGTCCGATGCGAATCGCACCGCGTAAGCGGTAGGCTTGAAGATCGAGGCTGGCCGCTCGGGTCCCGCGTTGTGGAGAAGCGGAGAAGGGAATTCCCTATCGGCTATCCGCTATAGAAACAGCGGGCGACGTCTGTGCCTGCCGTTAATGCTTCGCGCCATGAGGGAGCACCTTTATGCGCAATCGGTCCTTGCCGCACCACGGTTCCGGTTTCCATCTGCCCGTGCTCGAATGGGTACACGGCTATCAGAAGTCCTGGATCAAACCGGACGTCATTGCGGGTGTCACGGCGTCGGCTGTTGTATTGCCGAAGGCGATGGCGTATGCGACGGTTGCGGGCCTTCCTGTGCAGATCGGACTCTATACGGCACTTGTGCCCATGGTGATCTACGCTCTGTTGGGCACGTCGAGGCCACTCAGCGTTAGTACGAGCGCAACGCTGGCCATTCTGACCGCTACCGCGCTCGGTCAGGTGGCGCCAGGCGGCGGGGTGGCGCAACTGGCCATTGCAACCGCTACGCTCACGCTGCTTGTCGGTATCGTCCTTGTTCTCGCGGGGCTGCTCCGGCTCGGGTTCGTCGCGAACTTTATTTCCGAGCCGGTGCTCACGGGGTTCAAGGGCGGCATCGCAATCGTCATTGTGCTCGATCAATTGCCTAAACTAATTGGCCTTCACGTCGTGAAGGGTTCGTTCTTTCACAACGTGTATGCGCTCTTCGCAGGGCTTCCTCACGCATCGGTGGCGACCGTCATTGTCGGCGTCGTGACGATTGCGATCCTCGTCGCACTCGAGCATCTCTATCCGAAGTCACCGGCGCCGCTCATTGCGGTAGCGTGCGGGATCGCCGGTGTTGGCCTGCTTGGACTGCAGAAATACGGGGTTGGCGTCGTCGGCCACATTCCGACCGGGCTGCCGTCGCTCGTGATTCCGGACTTCTCGCTGATCGAGCAACTGTGGCCTGCTGCCGCGGGCATTGCACTGATGAGCTTTACCGAAACCATTGCTTCAGGGCGAGCGTTTGTGCAGAGCGGAGAGCCCGCGCCGCTGCCAAATCGGGAATTGTTGGCGACAGGCCTCGGTAATGCCGCAGGCGCACTGGTGGGTTCGATGCCTGCGGGCGGCGGGACCACCCAGACGGCGGTCAATCGCCTCGTGGGTGCGCGCACGCAACTGGCAGAACTGGTCACGGCTGCCGTCACCCTGGGCACGATGCTGCTGCTCGCGCCGCTGATCGGTCTCATGCCGCATGCGACACTCGCGGCCGTGGTGATCGTCTATTCGATCGGCTTGCTCAAGCCGGCGGATTTCCGCGCCATTCTGGCAGTCAGGCGGACCGAGTTCATCTGGGCGCTCGTGGCGCTCGCAGGCGTCGTCTTGCTGGGTACGTTGAACGGTATTCTGATCGCCATTCTCGTATCGCTCGCGGCGCTCGCCTATCAGGTGTCTGATCCGCCTGTGTATGAGTTGCGTCGCAAGCGCGGCACCAACGTATTCCGCCCGATATCCGAGCAGCACCCCGACGATGAACATGTCCCGGGACTCCTGCTTCTGCGGCCCGAGGGACGCATCTTCTTCGTCAACGCTTCGAACATTGGTCACAAGATCACCCCGCTCGTCGAGCGCGCGCATCCTCAGGTGATAGCGCTGGATATGAGGTCGGTATTCGATCTGGAGTACACGGCGCTGAAGATGCTGACTGAAGCAGAGAAGCATTACCGCGAAAACGGAGTGTCCATATGGCTCGTCGGCCTCAGTCCCGAGGTTTTTGCCGTAGTGCAGAACGCGCCGCTCGGCAAGACGCTGGGACGCGAGCGGATGTTTCTCAACCTCGAGCAGGCGCTTGCCGCCTGGTGCGCGCGGGACGGTAAGCACGCTGCGCCGGACGCGCCACGGGGCATCGTGCACTGAGCCATCCAGGATCGTTGAAGTTACGGAGTGAAGGGCGAAAGACAAATGGCGGCGTAAAGGTTGTGTCAGAGGGACCGACCGATGACACGGGAATAACGAGGCAAGAGCAAATCAGGCAGGGGATATCATGGACAAGGCTGTTTCACGCAAGGCGGCAAGCAGATCGAATGCTAAAGACGTTCAGTACCGCACACCTGATGAGAGGGCGGCGGAAGGTCGACTCATGCGCGATTCGGTGCCGCGGACGTCACAGGGAGGCTGGAAGCAGCCCGATGGTCGGCGGGATATCCTTGAGCTTCTCAACGAATCCAATGAGGGGCGCCTGCCTAGTTTGGTGCCGATCCGGTTCGGTCGTATGTCTGCGTCTCCATTCGCGTTCTATCGCGGCGCGGCGGCCTTGATGGCTGCGGACCTGGCCACGACGGCAACCAGCGGGTTACGCGTGCAGGCGTGTGGCGACGCACACCTGATGAACTTCGGCGGATTCGCAACGCCTGAGCGCAACATCATTTTCGATATCAACGATCTGGATGAGACCTTGCCCGCGCCCTTCGAGTGGGATTTGAAGCGGCTCGCAGCCAGTGTCGTGATCGCGGCGCAGCATCTTGAGTTGCCCTACAGCGACACGACACGCATCAGCACGGATCTCGTGCGCGAATATCGCGAACGCATGCACGACTTCGCATCCATGCGCGCGCTCGACGTCTGGTACGACCGCATCGATCTGCAAAAGTACCAGGATCGGACGGGCGATCCCGCCATTGTCGAGGCAGCGCGCAAGCGCATCGCGCAGCGCATCGAAATGGAACGCCGCAAGACCGTGCCTGACCATCTCTATCCGAAGTTGGTCACGGAAGCAGACGGGCATCCCCGCATCAAGGACGAGCCGCCGCTCATCTTTCATCCCACTGAGGACGTCGCCCCCGGGCTTCAGTCGGGCTATGCGGAGGCCATTGCCTCGTATCGCGAGAGCCTCGCCGAACATGTGCGGGTACTGTTCGACAGGTTCCACTTCGTTGATCTGGCGCTCAAGGTGGTGGGCGTGGGCAGCGTCGGCACGATCTGCGGAGTGGGGTTGTTCATGGCGTCGGACAACGATCCGCTGTTCCTGCAAGTCAAGGAAGCCAAAATGTCCGTGCTCGAACCCTATGCAGGGAAGAGCCTGCATCCCAACCATGGGCAGCGGGTCATTGCCGGTCATCGCATCATGCAGGCTGCCAGCGACGTGTTTCTCGGGTGGAGCCGCGGTCAGAATGGGCGCGACTTTTATGTCCGTCAGCTTCGCGACATGAAAATGTCCGTCATGATCGAGGGGCTGGACGCCGGCATGCTCCGGCAATACGCGCGCATGTGCTCGCACGCGCTCGCGCGTGCTCACGCGCGCTCGGGCGACGCCGCGATGATCGCCGGGTACATGGGTTCGGGCCAGACGTTTGACGATGCGATCACCGAGTTCGCGGCGGAATATAGCTCACAGAACCGGCGCGACTACCGGCAATTCGTTCATGCGATCCGTGAAGGAAGGATCGAGGCAATAGTCGAAGGCTAGAGGGCGCAATAGGGGGCGTGAGGTCACGGTTGGATTGGGATGAAGCGAGAGGTTCTCGCGCCACGACAATACCTTGACGGTGCGTCTCATGTGGCATTCGATTCACCTGCCGCTTTTGCGCCCATTAAAGCAGCTGTTGCCGAGCTTGATCTGGATCATTACGTGGGGTCGTGACCTGCCGATGATAACGGTGGTGAAGGCAGGCGTTCTGGATTGCACAGTGGAAAGCATAATTTCACCGGTAATCAGGAATCCGCCTGCATCGCACCGCTGCAACTGGTCTACGTGGTCAAGACTGCCAGTCCGCAGAATATCCCTCAGCGTGAGTGAGAGCTTTTTTCAGGAGGCTCGGCAATGAGCATACTCAGCAGGCTATGGCATCGCGACGAACCACGCGGAACGCCTGAGCAAGAAGAGCGGATCGACGCAACGATCGAGCGTATTCTCACGATGATCCCCCGCTTGCGCATGGCAAAGCGTTACCGTACACGCCTTGCGCCCGCCGTTGCTGCTTATCTTCGTTTCGAAGCGGCTATGCTCGCTTCGTTGCCGGCAGCGCGTCAGGCAAGTATCAACACGTGGTCGTCCGATCCCCATCTGCGCGCTTTCTTTGCAACGCCCGAAGACTTGACCACGGCATTCGGCCGCTCAGAGGCGTTGCGTGAATATTTCGACCTGCATCCTGAATCAGAGGAAGCCTATGCTGTACTCGGGATGGCCATGACTGAACGCCATGTGCTCGGCGTTGCGATGGAGGGCGACACGATTCGTCGTGACGTTGCGCAAACCACGATCTGCTTCGGCGACTATCGGGTCCGAATATGCGCCGCCACAGAGAGCGAGCTGCATCAGGAAATTGGAAACCGTCTTGTCGATCAGTTGGCCTTGGAAGGATTGGCGAAGCTCGCGGCAGACCGCCGCGATCTGCTGTCTCGTGGACACGAACTTATCGAGGAGCGCTTCGCTCTGTTTCAGACGCAAGGCGCGGGTATGCGCTCTGTGGCTGGGGGCGGCGACGAGTCCAGCACGGAGGAGTTGGCCCGCCTGCACGCGGCGATAGAAGACAATGCTGACAAACTTGCGGCACTCAAGGCGCCTACCGAAGTCATCGAACTCGAATTAGAACGTGTCTGCGAAGTGCTGTCAGAGTCTTCTACACATATTTACCTGACGAAGAAACGGCTGCGCATCGATCTGATGAACGTGGTCCAACCAGCGGGCTCGCGGGGTAGCCACGATATTGAATTCAACTTCGCTCGAATTCCCGGCATCAAACCGGAGCAGCGTGCTTTTGCAGTAGTTCGGTATTCTCGTCACGAGTTACTGCCGGCTGGATTGCATATTGACCCTGCAATCAGGGCACTTTAGTGGAAACCGCTGGTCACGCTCGTTGTGAATTGCATCGGCGGACCGGGCGGCGTTTCTCATCTAAAGGATGCCGTGAATACTTTCAGTCGTGTACGCGCCTCATGCCCAATGGCAGAGATCACACGGGAGACCAAAGTCCTATATCCAATATTTCGCCTGTGATGTAGCGTGAAATTGACGCGCAACGAGCAGGTACACCGGTACTAATTATCGTCGGCGGTCGTTTTCCGCCGCTGGGCATCTAGGGCAGAATTTCCGCGTCCAGCGCTGCGGAGGCTGATGTACTCCTTGCAATGTGTGTTGCAAGGCGCGGCCTTCATCGTTTGGGCCGGTGTCCACTGGAGGGGCGACGTGAGTGGTGACCGTCGATTAAATCGGGAACTTTGTGCAATCGCTCTCGTTTTCGTCACTCAGACTGTTGCAGCGGGTTTTGCATGCGGAGATGAAATCACACTGCAAACCAATCTGTACAACATACACTACCACTATGACCCAGATCACATACCATACTCGCCTTTGGTCGCCGCAGAGTGGCGACGAAACGACGGGTGGTTGATCGGAGGCGGGGTATTTCTAAATTCATTTGGACAGTTCTCACAGACGGTTTATGGCGGATATCTCTGGAACATTGCCGACACCGGGTTTTATGCGAAGTTGGTGGGTGGTGTCGTTCACGGTTACACGGGGCAATACAAAGACAAGTTGCCGCTCAATGTCGGGGGATTCGCTCCTGGTATCATCCCGGCCATCGGATATAAGCTGGGGCCCGTGAGGATTGAGACACAGTTTATCTGGACCAGTGGGCTCATGATCACAGGCGGCATCGCCTTCTGACGGATATCGCTCGCTTCGTTCCAGCCTCGATTTCATTGAAACATTCGTGTCCGTCATCGCCCAGGCGGCAAGCGCGTCGCTGGGCGGTTCGTGGTGAAGATCGGGTCAACGGTTCAGCATGCGCACACATCTCGCGATAGACCGGGGCCGTTGTGGAACGTAGTCGGCAGTCGCCAGGTCATCCGCCAAGCGCCATGACGATCATAATGAGTACGACGCCGAGTATCGCCATCAATGCGCCTGTGAAAGCGGGTCTTCCAACGCCGGCATACCGTCCGAGTGTCGCGCCCACCGCAAATAGCATCGCCACCGCAACACAGCGGGATGAAGTCAAGGCAACGTGAATATCTTGCGTGACTAGAAAAGGAAGCGCGACAGGAAAGGTCGCGATAACGACAAGCAGAAAAATCCCAACGGCCGCCGCGAAGTCCTCCGTGCGAAGAAGGGGGTGCCTCTTAAGATCCAAAGCAAGCAGGCGGTGCCGCATGCCCGCAATTTCCTCTGGTCCGCTGATCGCGGCAACATAACCGGGTAGAGAATCTCTGACCAGGTTGAACCCCGTTTCAGAGTCGGCTAAAGCGATCTGCGACGCGACGACTCGATTGTGGGTTCGTTCGGTTACGATCCTGAGCAGGTACATGACTGCGTCGACCAGACCCCATGCGAGATTGCAGCCTAGCGCAGCCCTTGTCGCGGCACGCGCCTGCTGGCCTTCAGGCGAGGCGAGCGAGACTGTGCCGACGATAGTAACGGCCATGATAATGCCGAACAATATTTCAGAGGTTCGATCTATCGGGTCCAGAAGCCGTCTGACCTTCATATTCTTCATTGATCTTCTACCGTTGTCCTCTTTCAACCGTAGTCCACAGTTGGGTGAAGTTGTTGAGGCTGGTCAATCTTCCCGACGAAATTAAGCACGGATCTAAGGTGAGCTTTTCGCAGAACGTAGACTTGCGTGGGCCGAAATGGAGGCATTGGATGTGCGACGTCGCCATGCAGATGTGAATGGGCCGAAAGTCCTATTGCCGCACCGTGATATGCGGACGATAGTGAGGTGATGCCATTAATTTTGCGCGTTTCAAGGGGGAGCAATGTCTAAAACGCTTGAAAGAAGGGAAAACGCGGATGCTGCCAGGTTGGGACAGATCGACAACAAGACTTACATGAAAGAGCTCGCTCGATTGCACGTTGAACTGGTGAAGCTTCAGGAGTGGGCTGTCGCGACCGGGGCGAAGATTTGCGTCGTATTTGAAGGGAGAGACGGTGCGGGCAAAGGGGGCGCGATCAAAGCCATTACGGAACGCGTCAGCCCACGGATCTTCCGTGTCGTTGCGTTGCCGGCACCCACTGATCGCGAGAAGACCCAAATGTACGTGCAGCGATATCTTCCCTATTTGCCCGCGGCGGGTGAAATCGTACTCTTTGATCGAAGCTGGTATAACCGTGCGGGAGTAGAGCGCGTGATGAAGTTTTGCACGGAGGAACAGGCGCAAGCGTTCCTGAAAGCAATTCCGCTCGTTGAAAAAGCGATCGTGGGTTCAGGCATTATTCTTTTGAAGTATTGGCTGGAAGTGAGTGAAAAAGAGCAGACTCGCAGGCTGGAATCGCGCATCAATGACGAACGAAAAATATGGAAGCTCTCTTCAATGGATCTCGAGTCATACAGCCGCTGGTATGACTACTCTCGGGCGCGCGACGAGATGTTTGCAGCAACGGACACTGAAGGCTCACCCTGGTTCGTCGTGCCTTCCGACCATAAGAAGCGCGCCCGTCTGAATATCATTAGTCATCTCCTGAACTCGGTTCCATACAAAGAATTGCCGCGCAAGCGGATTGCGCTGCCGGCGCGCCAGAAGCCAAAGGGCTATGTCGATCCTGCATACCCGTTTCGATACGTGCCCGAGGTTTTTTAATAATTAAGCAGGCGCGCTTTTCATCTCGCTCTTAAGCGCCATGTGGCGGCAAGAAGCTAAACTCGTAGCCGCACTTTTTTCCAAATAAAATGGGAAAGTGGTGTAAATACCTATTCAAAAATTCTAGCTTCAATTCGCTAAATTATATTTATGTTAGTTTTTCTTAATTAAATAACGATGGCTGCGAGGTAGACTTAGTTAGGTAAAAAAATAAAACAGTAAGGTTGACCGAAAACCGATGATATAAGTCAAAAAATAAGGGAGGAAATGCGCTAGAGTGAGTTCACAGGGTCGGCAGTTCTAAGTTGCAATATGGATTGGCCCGCGCGATTCGGAAGATATGTCAGGCGAGCGGACCAGTCGCAACGACCCGAAAAACGAGCTATACATGGCGCGGAGACATCGATGACGAATCGAATTGGGCAGGTGAAGGCGTTTGCCCTTCGCCTTGCTGGAAATTTGACGGCTCTATACTCCCCTCGCAGGCTTCCTGCTGCTAGTCGCACTGGCGTTGAAACTGGCTGTTCGATGGAGATGCAATTTTCGGCTGATCGGGCCTGCGTTCTGTTGCCGCAAGACAGCCTGACGTCTGCTTTAGCGCATGTTGCGCACCCGGCAGGAGAGAGCCTATACGCATCCGGATCGACGGACACGAAGGCAAGCTCGCCACAGCAAATCATCTCGCCATTTTCGTGGTTTCGTGTGCCGCGTCGCCCGGCGCTTCAGATGCTTGATGAAAATATGTCTTTGCGAGATGCGCTCGAGTTGGTGCCTGTTCCCATCCTGACAGTGGACGCGGAAAATCTCATCACGTTCGCCAATGGCGGCGCCGTTGAATTGTTTGGGCGTAGCCAGGACGAGATGATGGGCGCATCAATTGAGGTGCTTTTTCCACCTGCTGTTGATTGCGAAGGGCACCGTGCCGTTGACCATCTGTCCACATCTGGCGAACGCCCGGAAAGAGTTCTGGTACGTCAACTGGTAGCAAGTCGCCGCAGGGGCGGGGATTTCCCAGCGGAAATCAGGATCGTTCGGGTCAAGGCGCATAGTCAAGAGGCGCAGATAGTCGCTATATCCGACCGCAGTGATTGCAGCGAGCTCGAACTGAGTCGGAACGAACTTGCGCATCTAGCCCGGGTTTCGTCGCTAGGTGAACTTGCCGGGTCCCTTGCCCACGAGTTGAATCAACCGTTGACAGCGATCCTCAGTAACGCGGAGGCTGCGCAAAGGTTGGTGAACCTGGGCGCAAGCAAGAACGCAGAACTTCGGGAAGCGCTACAAGATATTGTTGCTGATGACTGTCGAGCCAGTGAAGTCATCCAGAGAATCCGCACGCTGGTGAGGAATGGCAACATCGAGATGAAACCGTTGGACCTGGGGACGGTGGTCGCGGATGTGGCCGCGCTGGTGCGTAGCGACGCAATGGTTCGCGGCGTACATGTGACCTTTTATGTCGAAGATGCATTGACCATGGTACGCGGCGACCGGGTTCAATTGCAGCAAGTCCTACTTAACCTGCTACTGAATGGTTTCGATGCCGTGCAGGGACGCGCGCCGGCGGAACGTCTCGTCGAATTGGCGGTGCACCGGGCTGTTGACGGCGGTGCGCACATTACTGTGAAAGACCACGGTAACGGATTGCCGGCGGATCACATCGACAAGGTGTTCCTGCCTTTTTACACCACAAAGCCGCAGGGATTGGGTTTGGGCTTATCCATCAGCCGCACGATAGTCAACGCTCACGGTGGCTGCATGTGGGCTGAGAAGAACGACGGCCCGGGTGCGTGCTTCCATATTACATTCCCGCCGCGTCAGACATACGGCGGAATTGCTGGAGCAAATGACCATGAGTCAGCCTAACAGTCGAGTATTCCTTGTCGACGACGATGAGCAGGTGCGTTGCGCGATCTCGCGCCTGCTTCGCGCCGCCGGCTATTGTGTGCATTCCTTCGACAGTGCCGAGGTATTTTTCGATCGAGTGGATCTTTCGAGTTCTCCTGCGTGCCTTCTACTCGATCTGCAGATGCCAGGAATGACGGGGCTCGACGTACAACATCGGTTGAATGGACGCGTTCCCATCGTATTTCTTACCGGACGTGGCGATGTCGAATCGAGTGTCGACGCGATGAAGGCAGGCGCACTAGACTTTCTGATTAAACCGGTTCGGGAATCGGTGCTGATTGCCGCTGTCGATCGAGCTCTGCAATCTGCCTGCAAAGAGTTTGAAGTAGAGCGGGAACATGCGGAGCTATTGGGGCGTGTCAATCAACTCACGCGTCGCGAACGCGAGGTCATGGCCCTTGTTCTGACTGGGCGTTTGAATAAGCAGGTCGCAAGTGATTTAGGAGCCGCAGAGAAAACAATCAAGATTCACCGCGGGCGTGTGATGGAGAAGATGAGGGCGAGATCAATCGTCGAACTCATTCGCCTCGCGGATAAGGCCGGTGTGCACGCGGCCGATGATCAATCACCTTCTGCTTGACCGGCTCCTTCGGCGCGCACTTCACTTGATTACTTCTTGTGCAAGTTTTCTAGTGGACCAAAGTCCTATACCACGATCGCTCATCTGTCTTTAGGATGAACCTGCTGGGATCTTCTCACAGGAGCACTTGCGCGATTGCGTCCATACAATGGTCAAGTCCAGTCGAATAGTCGCGGTGGTGGATGACGACGAGTCGGTCTGTCGCTCCATCAAACGTTTGTTGCTCTCCGCGGGAATCGGGGCGGAAACGTTTGTCAGTGGGGAAGCTTTTCTCAACGCGCTATCGGCTGTTCCTTCGTTTTCTCCGGACTGCGTCATTCTGGACCTCCAGATGCCAGGCATCAATGGGCTAGAGGTCCAGCGGCAACTTGCTCCGCGCGATCTCCCAGTCATCATCATCACCGCTCATGACGATATCACTGTGCGGGAACGAGCCATGGCGTCTGGCGCGACTGCATATCTGCGCAAACCGTTCAACGGGTCAGCCTTGATCAAAGCCGTCGAGCAGGCGTTAGGCATCGACCCGAGCAATAGCGGAGATTGCTGATTCGTCGCTGTATATGAGACTAAGGTCCGATTGTCTCGTGCAGGGTCGTCAAGCAAACTGAATTGCGTCGAAGCATACGTTGCGATGCCTGTTGGCTTCCGCTGTGGACGCGGGAGTGACGTCGTGCGGCAGTCAGGGGCGCTATTGAAGGAGACACGTAATGAAACTCGAGTCTACGGTCGTCGCGATCTCGTTCGCGTTTTGTGCGCTCAATGTTTACGCCGACGATTTCAATGGCAGCAAGAAGCTGGTTTGCGCGACCGTCGAAGCTCATGCGTGCGATCCCGGCCTGGAGTGCAAGCGTTCCTTGCCCGATGACATTGGCGCTCCCCGATTTCTAACTCTGGACTTTAAAAAGAAAGAGGTGATTGGACCCGTTCACACCACGCCTATGCTCGTAGTCAATAAAGAACCCGAGCAGGTAGTCATGGAGGGCACCGAGATGGGATACGCATGGACCCTGATCCTCGACTCGACTGACGGATCAATGACATTGATGCTCGCCAATAGTAGCGATGCAATCGTGTTGTTTGGCAACTGCACACCCTCCTGATCAGGGACAGTGCCATGAAAACGGCTTCGCTTCTCATTGGCCCGTATAGCAAGCTGTGCCACTCCCGTGGCGCACTAGTCCGGTTTTTCAACAGCAGGGAAATGCGGGCTGTAGCGCATTTCATCCGCAATACCGGCATCGATGCGACGGCGTCACGACTCGACGATCGTGGCGTGGCATATCGCCGGCCCAGTTTGGCATACCTCGGCTTGCCGCTGCTTTTCCTTGCGGCACTCACGCTATTGCCCGGCTGCAAGAAGCAGGCGGCGACTCCGGCTGCACGCCCGCCTGAAGTGACTGTGATGTCGGTGGCCCAGCAGGATACTCCGGTCGACTTCGAATTCACGGCCCAGACCCAAAGTTCACGCGAAGTGGAGATCCGTGCGCGCGTTGACGGCTTTCTGGAGAAACGCATGTACGTAGAGGGCCAAGTTGTCAAAGCAGGCCAGACTATGTTCCTCATGGACCAAAAGCCATTCGAGGCCGCGCTCCAAACAGCGAAAGGACAACTGGCCCAACAGCAGGCGCGATACCAGGTCGCGAAAGCGAATCTCGGGCGGGTGGTCCCGCTTGCGGAACAGAACGCGTTGAGCAAGAAGGATCTGGACGACGCGATAGGAAATGAAAAGCAAAGCGCCGCAGCGGTGATAGCGGCACAGGGAGAGGTTCAGACGGCCCAGCTCAATCTGGGGTACACGACCATTAAATCCCCGCTGACAGGTCTGTCCAGCTTTGCGCGGCAGCAGGACGGAAGCTACGTGACAGCGACGTCCAGCGGTCTTCTGACCTATGTATATCAACTTGACCCAATGTGGGTCAACTTCAGCATTTCGGAAAACGAGATGTTGAGATATCGGGACGAAATTGCCGCAGGGCGGTTGAAGTTTCCACCCAACAGCGAGTTTGTCGTCACGCTGATTCTGGCGGACGGAAGCTTGTTCTCCGAGAAAGGCCACATAGATTTTGCCAACCCCGCCTTTAACACTGAAACGGGGACTTTTCTTGTGAGAGCGGTATTCGAGAATCCGAAGGGGACTTTACGCCCCGGCCAGTTTGTCAAAGCGCGGGTGTCCGGCGCGACGCGGCCCAATGCGATGCTCGTGCCTCAGCGCGCAGTATTGCAGGGCGCCAAGAGCCATTTCGTGTGGGTGGTCGATAACGATTCGAAGGCTCACCAGCGCGTGGTCGAGGTGGGGGATTGGCACGGTGACGACTGGTTCGTCTCTGACGGGCTGAAGGTCGGCGAACGCATTGTGGTCGACGGCGCGTTGCGCGTCATTGCCGATAGGCCGCTCAATATCGTCAAAGGGGCACCGGCAGCAGGTAGTGCAGCGGCGCCGGCTTCTGGTACGGCGGCAAGCCCTGCTGCTGAACCCGTTGCCGAAGGGCGAAATGCTGGGCCGGGCGGACCCGCAAGCAGCGCCACCCAGTGAATGGATGAACGACATGAATGTCTCGCACTTCTGCATCGATCGTCCGATATTCGCGTCGGTTATCTCCATCGTTATTACGCTCGGCGGAGCATTGGCGATGCTGGCGCTTCCGGTCGCCCAGTATCCTGACATCACGCCTCCGCAAATCACGATTTCTGCGACCTATCCGGGGGCCAACGCCGAAGTGGTGGCGAACAATGTCGCCGCTCCAATCGAGCAGCAAGTGAATGGCGCAGACAATATGATCTACATGAACTCGTCCAGTTCATCGACGGGAAACCTGACGATCAATGCCTATTTTCAGATCGGCACCAACCCGGAGCTTGCTCAGGTCGACGTTCAGAACCGCGTGAACCTCGCCCTTCCGCAATTGCCGCAGTCGGTCCAGGCGCAGGGCATTCAGGTACAGAAGAAGTCGTCCGCTTTCATGATGGTGATTGCGATCTATTCGCCGAGCGAACGTTACGATTCGGTCTATATCGCGAACTTTGCCAACATCTATGTGCTCGATGCCATCAAACGTATTCCGGGCGCGAATCAGTCGAGTATCTTCGGTAATCCGGACTACGCGATGCGTATCTGGCTCAAACCGGATCGGATGGCGCAGTTGGGCGTTACCGCGGCTGACGTTCAGCGAGTCGTGGCGAACCAGAACCAGCAATTCGCGGTGGGCAGCATTGGACAATCACCCACCGGGCGGCCTGTCGAGCAGTCTTTTGCCGTCACTACGACCGGCCGCCTCGCGGAGCCCGCCGAGTTCGAAAATATCATTGTGCGCGCGGCAAGCGGGGGAGCTGCGATTGTTCGGCTCAAGGACATTGGACGCGCGGATCTCGGACAAAAAGACTATTCGATTCGCAGTCGTTTCCAGGGAAAGCCCGCGACGGTCATTGCTGTCTATCAGCAGCCGGGCGCGAATGCACTCGAGGTGTCGAAGCAGGTGCGGGCGACGCTTCTGGAGCTGAAGAAGTCGTTTCCCGAAGGGTTGAGCTATGAGATTGCGATGGACACGACGGAATTCACCCGCGCATCCATCTCAGATGTCATCCACACCTTCTTTGAAGCATTGATATTGGTGGTGATCGTTGTCTTTGTTTTCCTGCAAAGTCTGCGCGCAACGTTGATCCCTATTGTGGCGGTCCCGGTCTCGATCGTGGGCACATGTATGTTCATGCTGCCGCTGGGTTTCTCGATCAATATGCTCACGCTGTTCGGAATGGTTCTGGCGATCGGGATTGTCGTGGACGATGCGATCGTTGTGATCGAAAACGTCGAGCGCAATATGACGGTGTATAAGCTAACCCCGAAAGATGCTGCGAAGAAAGCAATGGACGAAGTGGCGGGGCCGGTCATTGCGATTGTATTGGTGCTGTGCGCGGTCTTCGTGCCGGTGGCGTTTCTCGGTGGCATCACCGGGCAGATGTACAAACAGTTCGCCATCACGATCGCTATATCGGTGGTCATCTCCGGTATTGTGGCGCTGACGCTTTCGCCAGCGCTTGCCGCTTTGCTGCTGAAGAGTTCGCACGGTGAGAAGAAGGGCTTTTTCCGCTGGTTCGACAACGCTTTCTCGCGAATGACGGCTGGATATTCGAGAGCGGTGAGACTGCTGATCAAGCGCTTTGTGATCGGACTGGTGCTTTTCGCCGGCATGATCGCGCTGGCTGTTGTCATGATGAGGTCTATCCCTGGGGCATTTTTGCCGCCGGAAGACCAGGGCTATCTGCTCGGCGCGGTCATCATGCCTGACTCCGCGAGTCTCGATCGCACCGGTGAAGTTTCGCAGCAGGTGACGGATTACTTCAAGAAACAGGGGGCAGTGGGCAGCATTACAGTGGTGGATGGTTACAGTCTGCTGGATAACCAGAACAAGAATAACGCGAGCGCGTTCTTTGTCGGGTTCAAGAGCTTTGAGGAGCGCTATTCCTCGGAGAACAGAAAGACGCAGAACGCACAAGCGGTCCTGGTGGACGCCTATCGCGGATTTTCGACGGTAAAGGAGGGCGTCGTCATTCCGGTCAACCCGCCGTCGATCCCGGGGTTGGGTACGACAGGCGGCACAGAAGTGTGGATCCAGAGTAAAGGGGATGCAACCGTCGCCCAACTGGCGGAGGTGGCGGACCAGTTCGTCCAGAAGGCAAAGCAGCGACAGGAACTGACGGGCGTGACCTCGACATTCAATGCGTCGTCGAGGCAATTGTTGGTGAAGGTTGATCGTGACAAGTCGGAAACGCTCGGTGTCCCGGTCGAGGACGTGTATAGCGCGATGCAAACAATGTTTGGATCACTGTACGTGTCGCAGTTCAACCGGTCCAGCCGGCTCTGGCAAGTCATCCTGCAGGCGGAGCCTTCGTACCGCCTTAAGCCTGAGGACCTCGATCAGATATTTGCGCGCAGCCGCAGCGGTACGATGGTGCCGATCAAGTCGGTGGCGAGTTATCAATATGTGACCGGCCCGGATCTCGTCACGCGCTTCAACAACTTTCCCGCCATCAAGATCACGGCAAATGCGGCTCCGGGTTTTAGCTCGGGCCAGGTCATCGCCGCGCTGGAAGACCTCGCCTCGCAAATGCCGCAAGGCTTCGACGTCGCGTGGAGCGGTGAGGCCTATGAGGAGCGTCAATCTGGCGGCACATCCGGCCTCGTGTTCGTATTCGGCCTCGTGATGGTGTTTTTGATCCTTGCGGCACAGTATGAAAAGTGGACGTTGCCGATCGGGGTGCTGATGGCGGTGCCGTTCGCTCTCTTCGGAGCACTACTCGCTATTCTGTTGCGCGGGTTGACCAACGACGTGTACTTCCAGATCGGGTTGACGATGCTCGTCGCGTTGGCCGCCAAGAACGCCATTCTTATCTTCGAGTTCGCGGTATTGAATCGTGGCACTGGCGCATCGGTTCTCGACGCTACGATGACAGCGGCCGAGGAACGGCTGCGCCCGATCGTGATGACCTCGCTGGCGTTCATTCTGGGGTGCGTGCCGCTTGCAATCGCACGCGGCGCATCGGCGAATAGCCGGCACTCCATCGGTACGGGGGTGATTGGAGGGATGCTCGGCGCGACGGTGCTCGCCGTGTTCTTCATTCCAATGTTCTATTACCTGCTCGAGTCGATGTCCTCACGGTCAAGCGGCGGTAAGCAGACGCCAGACCAGGGGAGCGGCAAGGTGAACCCCGCCACGCCGCCGGATGCGACGCCAGGTTCTGGCTCGACGCACCCGGCACCGTCGGCACCGCGCGAGGGCGACTGACATGGAACGCCTGGCTCTTATGCGCGTCCTGGCCTCGCTCATTCTCCTTCCTTTGAGTGGCTGCCTGCTCGGCCCCGACTATGTGCGGCCGAAAATCGATGTGCCTGCGACTTTCCGCTTCGCGCAGGACAGTTCGGTCGACGTCGCGAACACGGTCTGGTGGGAGCAGTTTCTGGATCCGGTGCTGAACCAGCTCATTGCAACGGCGCTGAGCGAAAACCGGGACGTGAGGGTGGCGGCCGCCAGGGTCGAGGAGTTTCGCGGCCAGTTCGTGACAACCCGGTCCGCACTTTTCCCGCAGGTGGGTGCGGGCGCCGACGCCTCGCGTCAGCGTGCGTCGCAAAGCGCGGGTGTACCGTTCCCGGCAAACGTGAGTCCCGTTTATAACCAGTTCGACGCGACGGTGTCGGTGGCCTGGGAGATCGATCTGTTCGGCAAGTATCGGCGGCAAACCGAGGCTGCGCGGGCAAACCTGCTGGCAAGTGAGGAGGGCCACCGCGCGATCATCCTCGCTTTGGTGGCTTCCGTTGCGTCGTCGTATGTCAACTTGCGCAGTCTCGATCGGCAATTGGAAATTGCGAAAGACACGGCAGTCAGCCGGGCGGAATCGGTACGTGTATTCACTGCCCGATTCCAGGGGGGAGAGGTTTCGCAAATGGAGCTCGCCCAAAGTCAGTCGGAATACGAGTCGGCGCAAGCGACCATTCCGCAAATCGAAACGCAAATTGCCCAGCAGGAGAACGCGCTATCCGTGTTGATCGGCAGGAATCCCGGCCAGATTCTGCGAGGACGAGAACTCTCGGCGTTGGGGACGCCGCAGATTCCAGCGGGCCTGCCTTCAGAACTGCTGGAGCGTCGCCCGGATCTTTTGCAGGCGGAGCAAACGCTCGTCTCGCAGAATGCATTGATCGGCGCCGCGCGCGCGCTCTATTTCCCGTCGATATCGCTGACGGGGCTATTCGGCTCGCTCAGTACGCAGTTTTCGAGCCTCTTCACCGGGCCCGCCCGAGTGTGGTCTTTCGCGGGTTCATTGACGCAGCCGATCTTCACGGCAGGCAACATCTCAGGACAGGTGCGCCAGGCTGAGGCTCGTCAACAGGAAGCGCTGTTCGCATACGAAAAAACGATCCAGGTCGCGTTCCAGGAAGTTGAAGACGCGCTTATTTCCGTGCAGAAAACGCATGAGCAACTCGGGTCGCAGGGGAATCAGGTGGAAGCGCTGCGTACTTACGCGCGGCTGGCACGCTTGCGCTATGAGGGCGGTTATACGAGCTACATCGAAGTGCTCGATGCCGAACGCAGTCTCTTTAACGCACAGCTGGGTTACACGCAAACACAGGGCGCCGTGCTCACCTCGTACGTCAGTCTGTATAAAGCCCTCGGGGGCGGTTGGGTTCTGGAAGCTGAAAAGATGTCGAATCCAGCGTCGGCGCCGTCGGCCGCGCCGGTTCCGGCCTCCTCCGCGAGCACTGAGCCGGTTGCGCAGCAGATCGCTCCGGCTGATGGGGCAATCGCACAGGAGCGGCGATGATCGACGCAGATATCATCGCTTGCCACGACTGCGATTTGCTGCAGCGTGGAAGCCAGGTGCAACCTGGCAGCACGTTGCGCTGTCACCGCTGCCACGCGGAGCTGCGTCGAGGCCGCTCCAATGGTCCCGAATACGCTTTGGCGTTTACGACGGCGTCCGTGGTGTTGCTCGTCATCTCCAATGCGTTTCCGATCGTGGGTCTGTCGGTGAGCGGCACTCTCGTTCAAACGACGCTAGCCGGATCCGTGCGGGTCTTGTACCTGGATGGCATGTGGCCGCTTGCGGCGCTGGTGGGCCTCACGACGATTTTCATGCCGGTGGTGCAGACCGTGACGATGCTGTGGCTGCTGCTGCCTTTGCATTTCAGGCGCAAGCCTTGGGGTCCGGTAGGCGCATTCCGGCTGTTTCAACTGGCTCGCCCGTGGGGAATGACCGAGGTGCTGATCCTTGGCCTACTGGTTGCGCTCGTCAAGCTGGCGCATATCGCGAAGGTCGTGCCCGGCACGGCGCTGTGGTCCTTCATTGCGCTCATGATCATACTGGCGGCCGCCGCGGCATCATTCGATCCGCAAGAGGTGTGGTCGCGTATTGCCGCTGCACGAAACAACGATAGGAGCTTACGCCTGCCGCGGCGCATTCCCGCGAATGGTGCGCTGACAGGGGCAGCATGCGGACTTACGCTCTGTCACGATTGCGGTCTGCTGGTGGGCTCGCCGAAGGGTTCCGTTGCGCGGCATTGCCCGCGTTGCGGAGCGTCGCTGCACGTGCGCAAACCGGCCAGCCTGTCGCGCACGTGGGCGTATCTCCTCGCAGCCACCGTGCTCTATATCCCGGCGAACGTTCTACCCGTAATGGACACGAGTTCGCTGTTCGGCGCACAGAAAGACACGATCCTGAGCGGCGTGGTCTATCTCTGGGTATCGGGGTCGTGGCCGCTTGCCGTTCTCGTCTTTATCGCAAGCATTGCTGTGCCGATGCTCAAAGTTCTTGGGTTGGCCTATTTGACGATCTCGACACAGCTTCATTCGCAATGGCTGCCTGAACAGCGTACGCAAATCTACCGCGTAATCGAGCTGGTCGGACGCTGGTCGATGCTCGACATATATGTCATCACGATGCTGGTAGCCTTGGTCCAATTCAAGGCACTTGCGACTATCAACGCAGGTCCCGCGGCTATTGCGTTCGGCGCGGTGGTGGTGCTGACACTGTTGGCGGCGATGTCTTTCGATCCGCGTTTGATCTGGGACGCTGTGGAGCGGGATCATGACCACGCCTAGCGAAAAACCCGATACACCTGATCTGGTTGAGGCCGACGTGGTCCCGCGCTCGCGCTGGCGCATGCAGCTAGTGTGGCTGGTGCCTATCGTGGCGCTGCTGGTTGGCGGATGGCTCGCCACGAAGGCCGTGCTGGAACGTGGAGAAAAGATAACCATCAGCTTCAAGACGGGCGAGGGGCTGGAAGCGGGTAAGACCAAGCTCAAGTTCAAAGACGTCGATATCGGGGTCGTCGAAGCGGTGACGCTCTCAACGGATCACAAACACGTCGTCGCGAAAGCCGAAGTGGTGCGCGATGTGGCGAATATGCTTGTCGACAATACGCGCTTCTGGGTGGTGCGTCCGCGCATCTCCGGCGGCACGGTGTCCGGACTCGGCACACTTTTGTCCGGGTCTTACATCGACGTGGATGTCGGCAATGCCGTGAAAGCCCGTCATGACTTTGTCGGGCTGGAGGTGCCCCCTGTATTTGCCAGTGACATTCCCGGGCGCGAATTCACGTTGAAGAGCACGGGACTCGGCTCGCTGGATGTCGGCTCGCCGGTCTATTTCCGCAGGCTTCAGGTTGGACAGATTGCCTCCTATCAGTTGGACCCGGATGGTAAAGGTGTCACGCTCAAGGTATTCGTGAATGCCCCTTATGATCGGTTCGTGAAAAGCGATACGCGCTTCTGGCACGCCAGTGGAGTCGATATGGCATTCGATACGAACGGTCTGCGGATCGAGACGCAATCGATCGTTTCGATCATCATCGGCGGTGTGGCATTCGAGTCTCCCGCGGATTCGGTGGAGGAGGTCGCGGCGGTGGCCAATGCGCAATTCGAACTGTATTCGACTCGCGCCGATGCGATGAAGCAGCACGACCGCATTGTCGACAGGTATGTGGTGAACTTCACCGATTCCGTGCGCGGTCTGACGGTTGGCGCACCCGTGGATTTTCGCGGCGTAGTGATCGGCGAAGTGACACAGATCTATACGCGATTCGACCCGGAACGCCGGCGCTTCAGCATTCCGGTCGAGATCCAGATCTATCCCGAGCGCTTTACCTCACGCTATCAGACGGGGCGAGCCGGCGGCCGCATCAGCGAGGATCCAAAAGGAATCGCCAATTACCTGGTCGAAAATGGCTTTCGCTTCCAGCTAAAGAGCGGCAATCCGCTGACCGGTCAACTCTATCTTGCGCTGGATTATTTTCCTGACGCCCCGAAGGCCAAGATCGACTGGAACAGGTCACCACCTGAGTTGCCGGCTGTGCCGCGCACGCTGCAATCGCTGCAGGATTCGGTTACGCGCTTGCTGACGAAGCTCAATAGCATTCCGTTCGAGGCAATCGGAAACGACGCCCGTACGACGCTGCAAACCACGAACTCGATGCTCTCGAAACTCGACGCGGATGTCATTCCACGCGCTCACGACACATTGGCTTCCGCGCAAACAGTGCTTAATTCGGCGAATACCGCGCTGCAACCCGATTCGTCCTTGCAGCAGACGACAGAAGAGACTCTTAGAGAGTTGACCCGTACCTCCGCGGCACTCCGTACGCTTGCGGACTATCTTTCGCAGCATCCCGAAGCATTGGTTCGCGGAAAGCCCGGAGGGCAGCCATGACTCGATATCGGCGTCGTGACGGGAGCGCAAGGCACGTGGCTCGGCACGGAAACGGCACGCCAATGAGCGGATGCCGTCTTCCTGTCGTATTCATCGCGGGACCAAACGGCGGGGGAGTTCGTCGACAGATTCAAGGAAGGCGTGGGAATGCGCCTGGCGCAGGCGTGGCGCCGTTTGCCGCGTCATTCAGCGCTGTTTTGCACCGCTGCGCCGCGCATTCGATCCGCTATATCGTGTCATGCCTCGTGGTTGGACTGGTCGCCGCGGGGCTGGGGGGATGCAAGTCGTCACCCGCCAGGTTCTACACGCTGAGCCCGGATGCGACTCTCGCGACATTGGCGACGCCTCACGCGATCCCTCTGGCGGTAGGGCCGGTTACCGTGCCGGATCTGGTGGACCGTCCGCAAATCGTGACCCGGGCGGCCGGCAACGAAGTCGCCATCAACGAATTCGCGCGATGGGCGCAGCCTCTGAAAGGCAATATCGCGCGGGTCGTTGCGGCGGATCTGGGTACGCTGCTGAATTCACAGCAGGTGACGGTGTTCGCGGGTACGACCGATCCGCTGGCCACATGGTACGTGAGACTGGATGTCATGCGTTTCGACGCGGAACCCGGCCAGGACGTCATTGTGGACGTGCAATGGACCATCCGTGCTCCGGGGAAGCAGCCTGTTCGTTCAGGGCGATCTATTGTTCGCGAGCCAGTGTCCGGCGCAGGTTTTGAGGCGATGACCACGGCCTATGACCGGGCGCTTGCTGTGGTGAGTCGTGATATTGCGGCGGCAGTTGGCACGATGATTCAGCCATAGAGCAGACATGCTAACGATCACGGTGCAATGTCGGTGGATGTGAGGCGATCGCCGGGTGCCGCCCGTTTCAGAATTCATCTACCTTATAGGTGCTTCAATGCCAGCTCAATCCTTGCTTTCCGCGCGCAGCCTCATACGGTGTTTGACGAGTGTCGTCCTCGTTGCCGGAACAGGCGTCGCCTTCGCCGCCAATTTGAATTTTTTGAAAGACACACCGGTTAGCTATATGAAGGACGCAGACAGAAAGGCGCTCAACGACGCGGCGCAAATTGCGCTGGAGCGCAATAAGGATGGAGAGTCGCTGAACTGGAGCAACAGTGGCACCGGCAACTCGGTGTCGATTCACGGGACCGTCACGCCACGCGATACGGTGAAAGACGGTGCCAAAACATGCAGAACGGCGACGCTTGTCGCCATTGCGAAAGGACAGACGCAGACTTGGACGCCTGTCGTTTGCAAAGAAGGTGCTGGGCCGTGGAAGATACGGAAACAGTGAGTGTCAGACTATGCGGTGAACTCATGGAAAGAGGGCACTGCAGCAACCCGCTTCGAGCCGCTTTGAGCGGATAGTTTTGCGAGGCGTCCGGTTACGACTGCTGGTCAGGCAGTCTCCGGGACGCGGGTTTGGCTACACCTCGGTTTCAGAGGTTGAGCTTGGTCACTTTGGTTCCAGCGAGCGACGCATCCGCCATCAGGCCGGTATTGGTCAGGACTATGGCGACAACCTGGGCGGATGCGGATGTCGTGTCGATGGACCCGTTCGCACCCACCTTTAGCAAGGAGACCGCCACGTCGCCGCCGACCGACCAACCGGCCGAGCTGGTGAATTTGGCGAGCGAGTCCTTCGTCATAAAGAGGAAGATGACCGCGGTTGATTCGGCGCCGGCCTGGAAGCCGAAAGAAGCAGCCGTCGTGCTGTAATAGCCGACCGTCGCGCCGCCTACGCGCAATGCGCCTTCACCATACTCGGCACCCGCGATAAAGGCCACTTTCTTGACTGCCGGGAAAGTGAGGATGCCTTGCGCCTTGGATGCGAGTTCGCGTGCTCCCCCCACTGTTGCGTAAAGCCGCGACATCGTTCCGTCGACGCTCGCGTCGAGCGCCTGACGCTTCGACGCGTCCGTTTCGGGACTCTTGCCGCTGCCTCCTGTGGTGGTGCAGCCCGCGAACGCGAGGCCCGCGGCGGCAGTGGCTGCTGCGGTATTCAATACAAAGTTCCTTCGGTTCATTATCGTCCTCCGTTTCGGTTCCGAGGTGAATGCTCAGCAAATGCGTTACCCGTTGTGACGATTTCCAGTTCTTTCCTGAATGCATGATGTCACAGCGGAAAAATAGGGGAATCAGACTTTGGTCTTATTGCTGAACAGACGCCGGTGCAGAGATTCAAAGTTTCCGGCGCGCTTGAGCCTGGAATTCCCGGCTTCCTCGCTGGAGATATTCTTTATGCAAAAGCCAACCGTATTCATGAAGTGGTCGGTGTTTTTCAGTCGTGCTGATTCTGTGAACCGTTGACCTGCGGGATCTGGATGAATCGAATCTAGGACCAAGGTCCGATGCCCCTCTTCATGATTGGGCATTACGCTCACAGAATAGTGCGGGGACGTGCACGTCGGTGCAGACCGAAGGTGTCGTCTTCACGCCGACAGAACACTGGAACAGCCTTGAGGAGAGGAGACGACCGTATGACCGAGGATCCTCGTCCTGTTAGCGATGTAACGCGAGTTGTGCCTTCGGGATGGCGGGCCATGTTTCCTCCCCTAACGTGGCTATTGTCTTATCAGCCGAAGTGGCTCACGCACGATGCCATTGCAGGAGCCACCCTGGCGGCCTACGCGATTCCCGTGTCGCTCGCCTATGCCACGCTCGCTGGATTGCCACCAGAGTACGGCATCTATTGTTATCTGGTTGGGGGACTCGCCTATGCGTTGTTCGGGTCTTCCCGCCAGCTCGCGATTGGCCCGACTTCGGCGATTTCGATGCTGGTCGGTGTGACAGTCTCGGAGATGGCTGGAGGGGATCCGGCACGATTCGCCGCCATTGCCGCCTTGACTGCGCTGCTGGTCGCCGCAATGTGCTTCGTGGGGTGGATTCTGCGGCTGAGTTCGCTGGTCAATTTCATTAGCGAGACGATCCTGCTCGGGTTCAAGGCGGGCGCCGCCTTGACTATTGCTTTGACTCAGCTACCAAAGTTGTTTGGGGTGAAGGGCGGTGGCGAGCAATTTTTCGATCGCGTCGTCACGCTCGCCGGTCAACTTCCCAGTACCAATCTCGCCGTGCTCGGATTTGGTGTTGCGGCGATCGTCGTGCTGCTACTGGGGGAGAAGTTCCTGCCCGGTCGACCAGTCGCATTGTTCGTGGTGGTGATCTCGATCATTGTGTTATCTGTGACACCGCTGATTGGCCTTGGCTTCAAGACTGTCGGCGCGTTGCCGCAAGGTCTACCCGAGTTTCGCTGGCCTGGCCTGCGCGTCCGCGATGTGGACGGTGCGATTTCGTTAGCGTTCGCGTGCATGCTGCTGTCGTACGTCGAAAGTGTTTCTGCCGCGCGGGCGCTGGCCCAGGCGAACGGTTACGAGATCAATCCACACCAGGAGCTACTCGGACTCGGCGCGGCCAATCTGGCAGCGGGACTGTTTCAGGCCTATCCAGTCGCGGGTGGTTTGTCGCAGTCATCGGTCAACGACAAGGCCGGCGCCAAGACACCGCTCGCGTTGGTCTTCGCTTCCGTGACTATCGGGCTGTGTCTGTTGTTCCTGACCGGAATGCTGAAAAATCTGCCAAGTGTGGTTCTGGCCGCGATCGTGCTGGTTGCGGTGAAAGGGCTGGTCGATATCGACGAGATGCGTCACGTTTGGCGGGTAAGCCGGTTTGAATTTTTCGTCTCGATGGTAGCGTTCGCCGCCGTGCTTCTGCTAGGCATCCTGAAAGGCGTGATCGTGGCAGTGCTGGTTTCAATGCTATTGCTTATAAGGCGCGCCGCACATCCACACGTGGCATTTCTGGGCAAGATTCCTGGCACCCGGATCTACTCCGACGCCGAACGCCACCCGGACAACGAAGCGGCGCCAGGCGTACTGGTATTCCGCGTCGAGGCGTCGCTGCTCTACTTCAATGTCGAGCATGTGCGCGCTGCCGTATGGGACAAGATCCGGACTGGCGACGGATCGCTCAAACTGGTTATCTGCGATCTGTCGACTTCTCCCGCTGTTGACCTCGCGGGTGCGCGCATGTTGGCCAAGCTGCATGAAGCGCTGAAGACGGCCGGAATAACGTTGCGGCTGGTCTCCGCTCATGCGGAGGTGCGGGATATTCTGCGTGCGGCGGGTGTTGAGAACCTGGTGGGCTACCTCCAACGTGGCATCTCGGTTGCCGACACGATCGACGAATGGAAGACAGGGCGAAGTGCGCCGCCGCAAGTGGCAGGAGCGCTATGACGTGCTGCGCAATGAAACGCAGTGTGCGCCCGTTGAGGAACTCGTGGGCACGATGAACGTGGGCTGCACATGTGAAACGCGATACCGCTTGCATGTCGTCTTTCGGGGCAGACCCTTCACGTTGACGGCGGCTCAAGCATCATGGACAGTGAATAGGAGAGCGTTATGGCTGATTTATTTATTGGCAATATCGACGAGCATGTCAGCGAAGATGACATCAAGGCGTTTCTTGTGAAGTACGGTTTTCCGCCTTTCGACAGTATCGCCCACGTTCCAGGGGAAGGCTCGCGGCCGGCGGTGGTGGTCAGCTTCGAAGGTACGAGTCCGGAGGTGTTGCGTCGCCTGCAGCCCAGAGTTCACGACATGTTCTGGAACAATCGGAAAATCAATGTGCAGGTCATGAAAGACCGGTCGGAGTGAGGCGTATCTTTCAGACGTCGGTCACCGAGCACAGCTGTCGGGTTCTGACCTCATGATGAAGCGTTCACGCGCGTAGGGTGCGGCGGTTTCTCGCTTCCCGAGCCCTCGTGGAAAATCGAGAGGCAAGCGGAAATGCGCGAGAGCGGTAGTTGCTCCGCATTGGAGTTCAGGAGCGTGTGATGGATTCAAGGCGAATAGCAGAAGCCGCCGCCCGAGGCCTGGTCGCCGTGGTGGAACGGTGTGCTGTCCACCAGGCGTCCACGATCCAATGAACAAGCCGGATTTTTCAACTCCCACGCCGGAACCGGGCCGGATTGGGCCCCGGGCGAAGGCCGCCGATCAGGCCGGCGTGTTGCGCTGGCTGCCCGGCATCCGTACGCTTCGGACCTACCAGATCGTGTGGTTACCTCACGACATTGCAGCTGGGCTGGTGCTGACCACGATGCTGGTGCCGGTGGGCATCGCCTATGCGGTTGCGTCGGGCTTACCCGGAATCCACGGCCTCTACGCTTCTATCATTGCGCTGCTTGCTTACGCGTTATTCGGACCCAGTCGGATTCTGGTGCTGGGGCCGGATTCGTCGCTGGCCGCAGTCATTCTGGCCGTCGTCGTGCCCCTATCGGCGGGCGACCCAATTCGCGCAGTAGCACTGGCGGGCATGATGGCGATCGTGTCGGGGACGGTGTGCATCCTGGCCGGTCTGGCGCGCATGGGTTTCATCACCGAACTCCTGTCGAAGCCGATCCGCTACGGGTACATGAATGGCATCGCGCTGACGGTCCTGATCAGCCAGTTACCCAAAGTGTTCGGTTGCTCGATTCCGAGCGAAGGGCCGTTGCGAAACGTGCGAGCCCTTGTCATCGCAGTGATGGACGGTCAGACTAACTGGACCACATTCATGGTCGGTGCAGGCACACTGGCCGTCATCCTGCTGCTCAAGGGCAGCAGGCGGATCCCGGGCGTCCTGATCGCCGTGGTGGGAGCCACTGTTATAGCTGGTGCGCTCGACCTTGCGGCACGCGCAGGTGTTGCGGTTCTCGGCTCGCTGCCGCAGGGCTTGCCTGCGTTCTCCATTCCATGGATCGCCACCGCGGACATGGTGCCCGTCCTGATCGGCGGCTGCGCCGTTGCCCTGGTGTCTTTTGCCGACACTAGCGTGCTTTCGCGTGTCTATTCGGCGCGCACGGGTGTCTATGTCGATCCGAATCAGGAGATGGTGGGACTCGGCGTCGCCAACCTCGCCGCCGGCCTGTTTCAGGGCTTTCCGATCAGCAGTAGCTCGTCACGCACTCCCGTGGCGGAGGCCGCCGGTGCGAAGACCCAGTTGACCGCCGTGGTCGGCGCGCTCGCGGTTGCCTTGCTGCTGATGGTGGCGCCCGACATGCTGCGGAATTTGCCCACCAGCGCGCTGGCTGCGGTGGTGATCGCATCGGCGCTTGGCCTGATCGAAGCCGCCGACCTGCGGCGCATTTATCGCATCCAGCGCTGGGAGTTCTGGCTATCCATCGTATGTACCGTCGGCGTGTTTCTGCTGGGTGCGATTCAGGGCATTGGCCTCGCTATCGTGATTGCCGTCATCGAGTTCCTGTGGGATGCGTGGCGGCCGTATTCGGCGATTCTGGGGCGTGTCGATGGTCTGAAGGGCTACCACGACATTACGCGCTATCGCGACGCTCATCGCATTCCCGGGCTAGTCCTGTTTCGTTGGGACGCGCCCTTATTCTTCGCAAACGCCGAGTTGTTCTGTGACCGGGTGCTGGATGCGGTGGCGACATCGCCTACGCCGGTGCGCTGGCTGGTGGTGGCGGCGGAACCTGTTACGAGCGTAGATGTCACTTCCGCCGATATGCTGGCCGATCTGGATGAGACATTGCACGCGGCGGGCATTGAGTTGTGTCTCGCCGAGTTGAAGGACCCCGTCAAAGACAAGCTAAAGCGATTCGGGCTCTTTGCACGGCTTGGCGAAACGGCGTTCTTTCCGACAACCGGTTCCGCCGTCAGCAGCTACCTCGCGAGCCATCCGGTAGAGTGGGTGGACTGGGAGGACAGGGATCGCTAGGGAAGGGATGCTCGAACTGGCAACCGTTTCGATCGGAGCCCCTATACCCGGCAATCATCGCCATGACGGTCAGGATTTCCTGTGCTTTCGTGACGAACGCAAAGTACTCGGATGCGTTCGCCAATGTCCCTGCCAGGATGCTCTTTTTCCCCGCGTGGCAGTGGATGATTTCGTTTCGCCCGCGCCGCCGTTCTGCGCGTTCACGTCCAGGGCCCCGCCGAGCCCCTGCGGGTCGGCGACGCGGGCGAGTTCAATGTCGGCCGCGAAGTGATGATGGCGCACGATGGTGGCGTCGAGCAATTCAAGCTCCCGGAGCAACGCCGGGTGGCGGAACTCAGGCAGCGTGTTCGTCAGGTTGACGATCATGGCCCGCAGGCGCCGCTCGATCTGCAGACTGCCCGCACCGTAATGCCGTATTTCCCGAAAGGTGACATGAACGAAGTCTTCCCAGTCAGGCGTGCGAAAAATGACGCGCGGCCGTCCACTGTCGTCGCTGAGTGTGCTGTTGGCAAGGGACCGTTGCCCGACCAGGCGAAGCAGCCGATGCAACTGGTCGATGGCGAGCACCGCGGTGGTCGGATCGTTGATGGCTGGCGATAGGGCCTTCAAGGCAATATCGACTTCAATGCGGAACGAGAACATGGGATCCTGCTCCATCGTGCGTTCGGAGCCGAGCGCGACCAGGTTTTGCAACAGGCGGTCGCTGATCGTATCGCTGCTGCCGGTCAAATAGAAGAGCGGTTCGTCCGTGGCGAGAAAATCACCGACCTGCGCGGCGAATTCGATGATGCAGCCGGCTCGCTGCGCCTCGCGAGAAAGTCCGCGCAGGTTGACCGCCAGCACCACCCCGGATCCGCCGGTGTGATACACGATGCGATCGGGCGCCCCCGGCGTGCCCGGCTCCGCCCGGCCGTTGGTCCCGGATGCGCGCGAGCGTGACGTCCATGCCAGTTCAGTAGTGAAGCGCCGGCGAGCCGATTCTTCCGACGCGGGGTGAGGGTAGATGACCTCGATGACCGCAAACCCCTGCTCGGCGACACGACCCACGAGACTGACGGGCCGCAGCAGTCTTGCGGAATAGTCGATCAGCACGATGAATGCGACGAGTGAGCCGAGCCCAATCACCGTTGCAATGGACACTTGCAACTGAGGGACCGCCGAGGGTTGTCCAAGTTCTGCCATGGTCCGATGAGTCCAGAGCAAGGAAAAGACGAAGAGCCCAACGATCCACCGGATCACGTTTTCGCGCAGTAGCGTAGTCGCAATGATGCGCGGAGTATATTGGCCACCCGCAACCTGGATGGCAACGAGCAGGGAGCCGAATGTAAACACCAGGCAGGAGAGGTTTAACGTAAAGATGCGATCGAGTATTGCGTGAGCTTCCTCGACGCTCACGGCAAGCAGTCCGTGTTGCAGATCGAAGCCGCTGCGTTGAGACATCCAGTAGCCGATTCTGTCGATGGCCCTGTTAAGAGCGATCGCGGCCATCACGGCGAGAATGGGTACGATCCATAGCGACGACCTGACGTGGCTGATCAGGCTGTATCGACGGTTCCAGGCCATGTCGGACTTCCTCGCCCGTCACGCGGGCGGGTAATGCTTCTAACGAAGGTAAGTCTTCGCGCTTCTCCGTAACTGATGCAGTCCAAGCGCCACAACGCATGATCAGCCTCGCGCCACGCTGCGATAGCCGCGGGTTAGGGCGCTCTCTCTCGCATCTCGTTGCATCGACCCCGGGTCAGCGTCCCATACGACGATCGTAGCTGCGCGAGATGCGTGGCAACAGCGTCTGATCGTGCGTATCGCTAGAGTCGAAGCGCACCTGCACACTACCGTCGGACTGCCGTTGCACGCGAGTCGTGACGGTGCTGCCGCCGAGTCTCCCGACGACGATGCCGTTGGCCGGATCCTCGACGGTGAGCGCCAGTCCCTCGTCGCGCATTGCCCCTGCGGCAGCGGCAAATGATCGATCGTAATTCGCAGGCGTCGTCACCACTGTTCCGGCGACCGGTACTGCGTAATACGTGCAGGCCGACAGGCTGATGAGGGCGCAGCACCCGGCGGCGAGCAGAATGCGTATCAAGGTTGCTCCTTGGTCCATCCGGGAGCGGGATCGAACGACTTGGTTGCGGCGGCCTTGGCCGCGCTATCAGGTCCAAGGTCTCGTTCGTAGACTTGCCCGTCGTGACTGACCATGAAGCTCTTGATGCCGGTTTCTCCGTAACGAACGGGCCAGGCGATCACGGCAAAACCGCCGAAAAGCTTACCGTTCACAACATAGTCATACGCTCCGCCCGGGGCGTGAGGGCCTTGCGAGGTCAGCAGCTTGTAGTGATAGCCGTAGTAGCCCGCTTGCGATGGGTTGCGCGTGCCGGCCGTGATAAAGGCTTCGCCAAGAGGGCTCGGTTTTTCGTCGGGGCCAGTAGGCCAGTACAGGCCGTCGCGCTTGCCGGGCGAACTCGATAGTTTCCTGGCGTAAACAAGCACGCCACTGCCGTCATGGTCCGTGCTGGCGTATTCGCGTTGCGCATCGTAGATCGCCAGCATGGTCTGAATGACGGCAAGCTCGTTTCGGCCAATGCGGCGCAAGCGCATTTCCTCCACGCCGGCGTGCGTGTCGAAATGCCAGCCCTGCGGCGATTTCACGAGAGGAATGGGCAGGGTCCAGCCGTCATTGCCTACCTTGATGTCTGCACGTTCGCTGCCCGATGCCTGAATCGCATGTGACGTTTTCCAGGCTGTCAGGAAGCGGGTTCGCAACTCGGCGCCCACAGGAGGAATGAGCTCCCGAAAGTCATTGCCAAGCAACGACTTCAAGGCCGCTTCGTCGTCGTTGGCAATCGCATCGCCAAATGCAGTCATTGCATCTTCAGCGGATTTGAAGTCCTTCTGCGCGTATGCCGCCTGAGGTGCCGCTAGGCATAGTGTCAGCGCAACGATAACTGCGCTGCCGATTGCGCCAAGCCGGGCCGCGAGGAATCGTAGTGGTGACTTCATGCTTTTGTCTCCTTAGCGCCTGCCACGTCCGCCACCGCCACCGCCAGCCCGCGCTCCGCCACCCTGTCGACTAAAGCTCGAAGACTGCGCACTTGCGCGCCCCCGGTTGAAGTCTTGCTGCGAGGCGCCGCCACCGCCCACACCCTGGAAGGCGTTGTCTCGACCGCCGCCTGCGCCGCCGGTGGCGGCCCGACCGCCTCCCGCACTGGCCCGGTCGGAAACGTCCGCACGATTGATCGAGCCGCCAACATTCGCCCCGCCGGCGCGGTTGCTGACGCCGGCATTATTTGCCCCACCGCGATGGTCACCCACGCCCGCATTGTTCGCTCCACCGCTGCGGTTACCCGCGCCGGCATTATTCGCTGCGCCGCCACGGTTGCCCCCACCGGCATTGTTCGCTACGCCGCCGCGATTACCCGCGCCGGCATTATTCGTCCCACCGCCGCGGTTACCGCCGCCGGCGTTGTTCGCGCCTCCTGCGCGGTTGCCCGCGCCCGCCCTGTCGGATCCGGCGGTGCGGTCAGCCGCGCCTCCGGTACGGCCGCGGAAGTCGCCGCGCGCGTCGGCACCCGAGACGTTCTTCCCGTACTTCTCACGGGACGCGTTGTCGCGATAGGCGACGCCCTGGCGATGGCCCGCATCATGCTGCCACTTGCCGCCCTGAGCCTTGCTGCGGTCGAAGTTGCGATCGATATTGGCGGCCTTGTTGACATTGATATTGACGTCTCCGCCGCCCCAGTTGCAGTTGCCGAAGATTGCGCCGGCAGCCGCGAGGCCCACGCCCCAGGCGAAGCCGGTGGCAAGCGCGGCGCCGGGATAGTAAGCCGGAGCAGGTGGCCAGTAATACGGAGGATAGGCCGGAGCCGCCCAGGTGCCGTACACGACTGTCGGGTTGTAGGCCGGCACGTAGATCACCTCGGGATTCGCCGGTTCGATACGCACGATGGTCTGCGTGGTTTGGCCGCCAGCCGGGGCCGGTTCCGTCATCACTTTCTGTTGCTCATTGGACTTGAGGTTGCCCGATTTCTGCGCTCGCGCACGTAGCCGCTGCACTGCATCGAGAACGTCCTTTTCCTGCGCAAGAAACGCATCGCCGAGCTTCTGTGTCCAGTCGAGCTTGTCGTTCATCGGTTCGAGCACTTGCGGAAACGCAACGAGCGATTTCACACTGACGTCCCACGGCTGATCCTGCACGGCCTTCACGGCCTCATCACCCTTGAGCTTTGGATTGGCCTTGACCCAACGCGCGGCATGCACGATCTCCAGCGGATAGGTCGAGGCCATCAATACCTGTGACAGGACGGAGTCCGGATAGAGTGCGATCGGTGCGACTAGCGCCTCGATCTCCTCCGGCTTGAATGTCGGCTGCTGCGCTTGGGCTTGTCCGGCGGCATCGTTCGAAGGATTGGGAGTCTGGGCAGGCGCACTGCTGGAACCAAGTGTCAGCACAACGAGGAACCCCATGCACATCCCATAAGAGAGTCGCGCACTCCACTGGGTCATGGCCGCTCCTTTTCCAATATGATGGGTGGCACAGATTCTGGTTTTCAGATGCGAGTCCCGAGAGATGCCCGCATTGTCAGTACACCATCGCAAGCAGCGGATTACTATCGGCCTAAGGTCCTATATGCCCGCGCCTTCTGACGACTTGAGCGGCGCAATATCCAGACGCCATGTCTTTTCGAATTAGACACGGCAATTGCGGTTGTGCGGAATGAAATCCATGACCGCTTCGAACAGCAGGAATGATGTTTGACCTCGTCATGCAATGGCGATTCCACTCGATGCATAGTTATCCGATAGTGTCGGCATACCCGTAAGACCAAGGTCCGATTACGGGTTCCTGCTGCCTGTGCTTCCATAAGGGCATGCTCAGATGTTCCTCGGTGTGAGTTTGCTTCGAGGTTCCGGAGCCGGATACGAGCATGCGATACGTGTGCTTCGATCCTGCTGCGGTGAGCGGCGTCACTGGCGTGGCCCACATAATTATGGAGACTGGCGATGATTCCTCGCTCCGTTAAGGCGCCTGTCATTCCGGTCCCATTCAATCGGCTGTTAAAAGTGGTCGCGATCGTCGATCACACCAACGAACAGACCAAGGCCTTGCTCGATCTGATCGCGGCGGAGGGGTTTCAGATTGAAGTCAGGAACAACTTCATTCGCGACATTCATGAAGATGCGGGGGTCGGGGCGTACATCGCACTGGTGGACGGCGAGAACCTCGAGCACGCCCGCAAGATGGCGCTATTGATTCGTGCGCAGGGTTTTCTAACCCCGCTTTGGGCGCTTGCGGACTCGCACCGCATATCCAACCTTGCGGTGACGGGTGCGCTTGGCGAAGTGACGGGTTATATCTATCTCGGGCAACAGTCGCCGGGCTTTTACGCGAAACAGGTGATAGCAAGCCTGGTCAAGTACGGGATGAGCCTTCTTCCGCCTTTTTTCGGTGGGCTGGTGGCCTACGACGCCGAAGCCAATATCGCATTCGATTGCCCGGGGCATCAAGGCGGACAGTTCTATCGAAAGTCGCCTGCAGGACAGCTGTTCTTCAAGCATTTCGGCGAGAGCATTTTTCGCAACGACTTGTGCAACGCCGACGTGGACCTTGGCGATCTGTTGATTCATGAAGGTGCGGCGGCTGAAGCGCAACGCCACGCCGCTGCAATATTTGGCGCGGACCAGACGTATTTTGTTCTTAACGGGACGAGCACGTCGAACAAGGTCGTGACAGGTGCCGTGCTCAAACGCGGCGACCTGGTGCTGTTCGATCGCAACAACCACAAATCGCTACACCAGGGCGCCCTGGTTCAGGCAGGTGCCATCCCGATCTTCTTGCCCACGGCTCGCAATTCATTCGGGATGATCGGTGCGGTGGACTGGGACGCCTGGGGGGAAAGCTGGCTGCGCGAGCAGATTCGTGCGAATCCCCTCGTGAAAGACCCGGAGCGCAGCAAGTTGGAGAGGCCGTTCCGCCTTGCCTGTATTCAACTCGCCACTTACGACGGCACGATCTACAACGTGCGCAAAGTCATGGAGAAGATCGGGCACCTCTGCGAGTATGTGCTGTGGGACGAGGCGTGGATCGGCTATAACGCGTTTCACCCGCTCTTCGAAGATCATAGCCCGATGCGCCTGAAAGGTCTGACGCCGGACATGCCGGGGCTTTTCTCCACGCAATCGGTCCACAAACAAGGCGCGGGTTTTTCGCAAGCCTCCCAGATCCATAAACGTGACGAGCACATTCGTGGTCAGAAGCGTTTTATCGAGCATAAGCGATTCAATGAATCGTTCCTGATTCACGCTTCCACCTCTCCGTTTTATCCGCTATTTGCGTCGATCGACGTCAACGCGAAGATTCACGAAGGTAAGGCGGGTGAAGTGCTGTGGGACGGGTGCATCGAACTCGGTATCGAGACTCGCAAGAAATTCCGGGAGTTCTCGCGTCACTATGCGTCGACAGGCGATACGCCACTGGAGCAATGGTTCTTCGACCCGTTCGTGCCCGATGTGGTGAGCGTCAAGGATTCCCGGTTTACGGCGGATCTGACGGACGTCGCGTGGGAGGACCTACCGACCGATGTCATCAAGCGCGAGCAGCAGTGCTGGACGTTCAACCCCGACGCGAGCTGGCACGGCTACGAAGGGTATGCCGAAGGCTACACGATGGTCGATCCCAACAAGCTGACCCTGCTCACCCCAGGCATCAATAGGAAGACCGGCGAGTATCTCGACTTTGGTGTGCCCGCAACGGTAGTTGCAAACTATCTGAGAGAAGAGGGCGTGGTCCCGGAGAAGTGCGATCTCAACAGCATCCTCTTCCTGATGACGCCGGCCGAGGACGAAAGCAAGCTGAATACGCTGCTTGCGAGACTGGTCAGATTCAAGAGCTTGTGGGACCGCGATGCGTCGCTGGCAGAGGTTCTGCCGAGTCTGTATGCCGTACACCACGAGCGCTATGCCGGCTATACGCTGCGTCAGGTCTGCGACGAAATGCACAACTTCTACCGCGAAGCGAACGTCAGGAATCTGCAGAGGCTGTGCTTTCGTGCGTCCAGTTTCCCGGAGCTTGCGATGTCGGCGGAAGAGGCCTACGACGCCCTGGTCGCCAATGAAGTGGATTACGTACCGCTCGATAGTGTGAGGAACCGCATTTCCGCCACGCTGGCGCTGATCTACCCGCCCGGAATCGGCGTCGTGGTGCCCGGCGAACGCTGGGATGAACGTGCTGCGCCCATGCTCGATTACTTCCTCGCATTTCAGGAATCGTTCAACCGGTTCCCGGGCTTTAACTACGAGGTGCAGGGCGTGTACCAGGAAAGAGAAAACGGACGGATCCGGTTTTACACCTATGTGGTCCGCGAGTAGTCGGCGCGGAACCTATTGAGGAGTGGGTGCCATGGCTGAAGCGAAAAAGAAAATGAACGTCATGCAGTTGACGTTCATCGTGACCGTTAACATGATGGGCTCAGGCATCATCATGCTGCCGGCCAACATGGCCAAAGTCGGAGCGATTTCGTTGCTGTCGTGGGTGGTGACGGCGGTGGGTTCGATGGCGATTGCCTATGGCTTCGCACAGGCGGGTATTCTCAACCAGCGGGCCGGCGGCATGGCTGCCTACGCGGAGGACGCCTACGGCAAGTCGGGCTACTTCCAGGTGTTCTTCCTTTACTTTGTGTCGGTCGCCATCGCGAACGTAGCGGTCGCGAGTTCGGCGCTGGGCTATCTCGCGGCGTTCTTTCCCGGCCTGACGGCCTCTCCGATCGCCACATGCATGGGCGTGATCGGATTGCTGTGGCTCACGACCGTGGCGAACTTCGGCGGTCCGAAACTGACCGGGCAGATCGGTTCGGTAACCGTGTGGGGCGTCATCCTGCCGGTTGGATTCATCTCCATTGGGGGCTGGTTCTGGTTCCACGGCGGCACATTCATGGATTCGTGGAACCCGAAGGGAATGCGGCTCGTGGAGGGCATGGGTTCGAGCATTTCGCTCACGTTATGGGCGTTCCTCGGCATGGAGTCGGCGGTACAGAACTCGTCTGCCGTGGAGAATCCGAAGCGCGACGTGCCGTTGGCCAGCCTGTTCGGAACGCTGGGCGCGGCCGTCATATACATCCTGTCCACAGCCGTAATCCAGGGCATCGTGCCCAACGCCGATCTGGCGAAGTCGACCGGTCCGTTCGGTCTCGCGTATGCGCGGATGTTCACCCCGCTGGTGGGTAACATCGTGATGGCGCTCGCGGCAATGGCGTGTGTGGGCTCCCTGTTGGGCTGGCAGTTCACGCTCGCGCAGACGGCAAAAGACGCGGCCGACAGCCGCATGTTCCCAGCCGTGTTCGGCAAGGCGAACCGCATGGGCGCACCGGTCGTCGGCATGATCATCATGGGCGCGGTCCAGTCGCTCATGGCGTTGTCCACGATTTCGCCGAACCTGAGTGAACAATTCGAGGCGCTCGTCAACCTCGCGGTGGTGACGAATGTGGTGCCGTATATCGTTTCGCTGTCGGCGCTGTTCGTGATGATGCGCAATGCCGGAACGGAGCCTGCCGTATACCGGCGCAATGCGATTGTGACTGTCGTGGCCATGCTTTACTCCGTCTACGCGCTTTATGCGGCGGGCAAGGACGCCGTGCTCGGCGGCATGCTGGTGATGGCGATCGGTTACGTGATCTTTGGGTTTATCGCGCCGCGCTTCTCTGCCACGCGCGGAGCTGCGCGGGCTGCCGCGGCGGCGGCGGGGACAGCCGCGCTGGTGATCGCGATCGGGATGGCGGCCGCTTTCACGCCGCATCGGGCGCATGCCGCCGGTGTGGTTGTGACGAATGCGTCGGCGGGCAGTCTCGCGCGAATCAAACAGTCGGGCAAAATCAATCTTGGCTATGTGAGTGATGCGCAGCCATTCGCCTATCAGGACGAAGCGGGTCATGCGTCCGGCTACGCCGTGGCGCTATGCCAGAAGATCGCCGACCATGTCAAAGGCGCGCTTGGGCTTTCCGCACTGGCGGTGCAGTGGGTGCCGGTGCCGGTCAACGACCGCTTTCGCGCCGTGCAGGAGGGGCGAATCGATTTGCTGTGCGGCGACGCCGACACGCTGACTGCAAGAAAGGAGATTTCGTTCTCGATTCCCGTCTATCCCGGCGGCGTCGGGGCGATTCTTCGAACGGACGCGTCCCTTGGGCTGAGGGAAATACTTAGCGGCAACCAGACGCCGAACCGCCCGTTCTGGCGTGCCTCGCCGGCTCAAGTCCTGTCACAACAAACCATTGCCGTGGTGGCGGGTTCGCCCACCGAGCGGTGGGTGGCAGGAAAGCTCCAGTCGTTCGATATCACGGCAACGGTCAGGCCGGTCGCGGGTGTCGACGCGGGCGTGCAACAGGTGCTCGACCGCAAAGCCAATGTGTTCTTTGCAGAGCGGGCGCTCCTGTTGGCGCGGGCAAAGAGCAGTTCCTCGGCGAAGGAGTTGAGCGTCCTCACTCGCCAGTTCACCTATCTCCCTGTCGCCATCGGCATGCCGCGGGGAGACGACGATTTGCGACTGCTGGTTGATCGCACACTCAGCGAGACATTCGCATCAGCGGATTTTCGGACAATGTACACAGCCTGGTTCGGCCAACCTGACGAAGACGTGCTGCGCTTCTTCCGGTTGAGCGCGTTGCCGGAGTAAGCGACGATGTGGGTTGCGCTCGCCGACCGGCATCACCCACGCCCGCGTGGGGCGTGCTGTCAATAAATCATTGATAGATAATAGCTATTTTGTTTTTCGTCGATCGGGTAATAGCCTGTCTGGCGGCGAAACCCGCTCTCTGTGCCAGGAAGCCTAATCAAAAACCCCGTAAGTTCACGTGCTTACGGGGTTTTGCGTTTGCGGCCCGTCATGCGGCGCCAATAGATGGCGCAGCGTCATGCAACCTTGCCGTTGAAGTTTGGCAATGCGTTCACCCACTCGCGTGAAGTCTCTGTACCTCGTGCGAAGGGGCGCATTTTGTCGACGCTTCGCTAAATGCGGTGCCGGACACGAGCGTGAAAAAGCGACGGCTCGTCCTCAAGAACGACAAATGGTTGCCGTTAGAGCGTACAGAGGTTTTGCGAAAGCAAAAATTGAACGCTCGTTGCGCATCGACGACCCATTGCCGCTGAGAAGCATCCTAAAATGCGCGACTAGACCAGATTTCCCGAGGAAACGGCGGCAAGGACATACCGTCGGGCCCGGGGGATTGACAAGAACTAAATGATGCGACATTCCGCTACGGAGGCGCTGTGATTCGGAACTGGCTTGGCGGTGTGTTATTGGCGACATGTTGCGTGGGCAACGTTTTTGCGGCGGGGCCGGATTGTTCCCGGCCATTCACGCTCGGATTGCACGACCACGGCCTGCTTTATTCGCTCGATACCGATAGCGGTATCGACAAGGATTTCGCCGATGAGTTGATCCGGCGTAGCGGCTGTCAGATCAAGGTCAATCTGATGTCGCGCGCGCGTATCTGGAAGCTGATCGAGTCGGGCGCGCTCGATTTCAGTCTCTCCGGCATCGCGAATGACGAACGCAACCAATATGCTTCGTTCGCATGGTACTTCAGCAACAAATACTATCTGCTCGTGCGCAAAGACGCGGGTATTCATGACGTCGCGGAGTTCCAGCGCGATGATCACGCCCAACTCGGTGTGATTCGCAGTTTTCGCTACAGCGATTCCGCCAATGAACTGGTCGACAAACTGACTTCGGAAAACCGGGTAAGCCAGGCAGGGGGACTCGAACCGCTCTATCAGGCGCTCATTCTTCGGCATATCCAGGGCATGATTATCGAGCCATTCGACTATCCCGCGCTGGAAGAGAAGAAGATCCGCGACGTGACGACGATCATCGAATTCAACGATCCCTCCGTGCCGCACGGACTGATCATGTCGAAGAAATCGCTCCCGGAAGCCGAACGCAGGAAGTGGCGGACGTTGGTGGACGAAATGCGCGCGGACGGGACGGTGCGCCGCATCTTTGAGAAGTACTTCAGGCCGGAACTGGCCGATGCCATGGTGAACTTCAAGGCGACGCCGTGATCCGGCTGCGCACCGTCCTGTTGCCGCTGCTCGTGTTGAGCGCGTCGCTGTGCGTCACGTGGATGGTATGGAACCACGAGCGGCAAGCGACCAGCAAAGAACTGCGCACGCAGTTTGATTACACTCTGGGCGATGCCGTTAGCCGCGTCGAACAGCGCATGGCGACCTACGAGCTCATGTTGCGAGGTGTGCAGAGTCTGTTCGCCGCGAACGGAATGATCGACCGCGACAGGTTCCGGCGCTATGTCGGCGCGCTGAATCTGGACGCGAATTTTTCCGGCGTCCATGCCGTCGGCGTCGTCGAATGGGTGCCTGCGGCGCGCAAGGCGAGCCACGTGGCGAGAATGCGCGAGGAAGGCATCGCCGGCTATACGATCGAGCCCGCGGGGCAGCGCGAGGACTATGCGCCGGTCGTTCAGCGCGAGCCCTATGTCGGCCTCGCACGCAGTTCGCCCGGCTTCGACGCGTGGAACGATCCGGTGCGGCGCGCCGCCATGGAGCGGGCGCGCGACTCCGGCATGGCGGCGCTTTCGGGAACGGTGCATCTGTCGGTCGACATGGATTCGGACCGGCGGCCGGGGTTCATCATGTACCTGCCGATCTACGCCGCCGGCGAAACGCAGGAGAACGCCGCGCAGCGCCGGGCCCACATTACGGGTTGGGTCTATGCATCGTTCCATATGCACGATGTGATGGCGAGCCTCTATGGCGAACAGCCGGCCGGCGTCTCGCTGGCCGTCTACGACGGCGTAGCGCCATCGGACGCAGCGCTTCTGTATCGCACCTCGGCAGCGAGCAGCCGGCATGCGCCGGCGCTGATTTCGGCCAACGAATACCTGGTCGTGGACGGGCGCGACTGGACACTGTCGATGAACGCCTCCGACGAATTTCGCTCCCGGCTAGGGAGCAACGCCGAGATGCTGATTGCGGGCGCCGGCATTGGCTTGAGCCTGTTGCTGGCCCTTCTGACGTGGCTCATGGTGACAGGGCGGGAGCGCGCTATCCGGCTGGCTTCGGCCATGACGCGGGAGCTGCGCGAAAGCGAAGAAAAGTTTCGTGCGATTGCCGACTGCACGGTGAACCTGGAGATCTGGTGGGGACCGGACGGGAAACCGCGCTGGATCAATCCGTCCGTCGATCATTACACAGGCTACACAGTCGACGAATGCATGGCCATGCCTAACTTCGCGCGCACGCTGATCCATCCGGACGACATAGCGCGCGTTGCGCCGGAGTTTCAGAAAGGGCTTCAGGGCTTTCGCGGCGACGATCTCGAGTTTCGTTGCGTGCGCAAGGATGGCTCGCTACTCTGGCTTTCAGTGTCATGGGTTCCGATCAGCAATGCGAGAGGAGACTTCGTCGGTTTTCGCACGAGCGGGCGCGATATCACCGAGCGCAAGAAGTCCGAGGAGAAGATCCGGGAGCTGGCCTTCTACGACACGCTGACCCGCCTGCCCAATCGCGCGCTGCTCCTGGACCGCCTGAGAGAGTCGATGTTGGCGAGCCGCGAGAACAACGTGTGCGGCGCGCTGATGTTCATCGATCTCGATCACTTCAAGACGTTGAACGATACGCTCGGACATGACAAAGGCGATCTGCTCCTGCGGCATGTTGCGTATCGGCTGTCCAGCAGCGTCAACAAGGGAGACACCGTCGCGCGGGTGGGCGGTGACGAGTTCGTTGTGGTGCTCGGCAATCTGAGTCTGGACAAGGCGGCCGCCACTGCGGAAACCGAAGCGGTAGGCGAAAAGATTCTCGCCGTGCTGGGCAGAACGTATCAGCTCAATGGCGTTCAGTTCCGCAGTACCGCGAGCATCGGCGTCACCGTCTTCAACGGCGAGCAGACCTCCACCGACGAACTGTTCAAACAGGCCGATCTGGCCATGTATAAATCCAAGGAGCGTGGCCGCAACGCCATGTGCTTCTTCGATCCCGCAATGCAGACCACCGTGCTGAAGCGGGCCGAGCTCGAGGTAGGGCTGCGCGACGCGATCGAGGAGAACCGTTTCGTTCTCCACTATCAGGCGCAAGTCGTGGACGGCGGCTATATAGCGGGTGCCGAGGCGCTCGTGCGTTGGGAGCATCCTGCGTGCGGCCTGATAGCGCCGGGCGAGTTCATTCCGCTGGCGGAGGAGACGGGCCTCATCCTGGAGATTGGGCGAACCGTACTGGAGTCTGCCTGTGCGCAACTCGCGCTGTGGGCAACGCAGCCGTCCATGGCGCATCTGTCGATCGCAGTGAACGTCAGCGCCCGGCAATTTCGCGAACCGGACTTCGTGGAAAGCGTGCTGGCAGTCATCAATCGAAAAGGGGCGAGGGCGGACAGGTTGAAGCTGGAACTGACCGAAAGTGTTCTCGTTGAAAACGTCGAGGACATCATCGAAAAAATGGACGCCCTGCGGGCCCGCGGCGTGACTTTCTCGCTGGATGACTTCGGGATTGGATACTCGTCGTTGTCTTACCTGAAACGATTGCCATTGGACCAGTTGAAAATTGACCGCTCTTTCGTGCGCGATATTCTGGAAGACCCTAATGACGCCGACATTGCGAGAACCATTGTGGCGCTGGCGCGCAGCTTCGATCTTGGCGTGATCGCCGAGGGCGTCGAGACTGAAGCGCAGAGAGACTTTCTTGCCGTAGCAGGATGCCATGCCTATCAAGGTTTCTTTTTTTGCGAGCCGCTTCCGATCCAGGGTTTCGAGCAGTTCGTGCAGAACTTCGGGTCCAGTGGGCAGAGGGAAGTCTGGCCGCGGGGGCGGGATGAGAGAAACGTTGATTCGGGCTCGATGACCTGAGCGATATTGCGCAACGCACAATCGTACGATCGTTTCTGAATATTACAATCCCGCGTATTTCTGTAATCTGTAGAATGCGCGAATGGAAACACACAGCATTCGAGACGCAAGCTCTTTGCGCTACGTAGCCGGCCTCGATGGACTTCGGGCCATTTCAATGCTGCTGGTCGTGCTGTTTCATTACACGAGCTATTTTTCCAGCCGCCTCGCGGGGCTGGACGGTGCGTGGCCCGCCATCGTGCGTATTGCGTCGACCGGCTGGATCGGCGTCGACGTGTTTTTCGTGATCTCTGGCTTTCTGATCACCACCACGTTATTGAAGAGGCCAGTCGACTCGGTCACGTCATACTCGACATTCATTCGGCGCCGCGCAATCAGGTTGCTGCCGGCCTATGTCGCGAGCCTGCTGATATTCACGCTTGTTGCGCTACTGCTCGATCCGCATAGCAAGGTATTGAAAAACGAGTATCTGCTATGGACATTCACAGCCAGTCTGCAGTCGCTGCTGGGTGACCGGGTCGCGCTTGCCGATCAGCATTTCTCCATGGCGCATTTCTGGACACTGGCGGTGGAGTGGCACTTCTACCTTGTCTTCCCCATTCTCGTCGCCCGTTGTCGCTCGTACTTTCGCCCGGCGGTGGCGCTGTTGCTGATCGCGATAGCTTTCAGAGTGATATGCCATTTCGCCGGGATATCCGACAACGGCATCTATACATTCACGCTTTGCCGGATCGACTCGATCGCGGCAGGTTGCCTGCTGGCACTCGTGCCGGCCCGCATTGGCCGCAGGCAGTCAGCAGCGGCGGCGGTGCTCGGCGCGGTGATCTTCATATCGATCTGGTTTGCCCTGGCGCTTGCAGACGTCCCATTCAAGACGCTGGCGTGGCTTCAGACTTTTGGCTATACCCTACTGGCGGTCTCGCTCGCGTTGATGATGTACCGGGTCATCCATTCCTCCCAGCGCTCAGTGATCGTGCGTGCGCTGGAATTCAAGCCCCTTGCGGCAATGGGGCGCGCAAGCTATAGCCTGTACATCTGGCATTTGCCCTTTTATCCGGCCATCGTGCTGGCCGCGCAAAACAACTTCACAGATGTCAGGCTCGCCTATCTGGTCGCGGCACTGACCGGCGTCCTGATGACGGCGGCGCTCGGAGGTCTCTCTTATCTGTTCGTGGAATCCCGGTTTACCCGGGCGCGCCCGACCGTGCTTGCCTGAAGACGGAGTGCCGCCGCGCCGCAATGCGTTGCCCGTGCTGCCGATTCTCCTAGATCGGCCACGTCATGTAACCACGGTAAGACGTGCCGCGCAGGGCCGTAAAGCAAAACCGATCATCTTGCTCTAAACTGGCTGCCGCCCAAGCAAGCCCAATCAAGACCAAGATACTCATGCCGCCAGAGCCCGCCGACCCATCCGGTTCCTCATCCGTTAGTTTGCCGAAGCAGCCTGCATTTCAACGTTTCTGGTGCACCCGCATCCTCTCGTCGCTGTCCTTCCAGATGCTCGCCGTGGCAATGGGCTGGCACATCTACGCGCTCACCCATAGCGCCTTCGCACTGGGCCTCGTCGGCCTCGCGCAATTTCTGCCGATGTTCGTGCTGACGCTCGTCGTCGGCCATGTCGCCGACCGTTACGACCGCCGGCGGATCGCGGCCATCTGCCAGAGCCTCGAAAGCGTCGCAGCATTGCTGTTCGCCGTCGGCACGTTCGGCGGCTGGATTAGCGCGCCGGTCATCTATGTGCTGGCCGCATGCGTCGGCGCGGCGCGCGCCTTCGAGTCGCCCGCGGTGGCTTCGCTGTTGCCGGGCGTCGTTCCGCGCGGACAGTTGCCCAAAGCGACGGCCTGGGCTACGTCCGCGAATCAGACCGCGCAGATCGCGGGTCCGGCGCTGGGCGGTCTGCTTTACGGCATCGGCCCCGGCGCGGCCTATCTCGCCTGCACGCTGTCGTTCGCCGCCGCCGCCACGGCCGTGTGGGGCATTCCGCTGCGGGCCAGGCCGGCGAACCGCGCGCCCGTCACGCTCGACTCGGTTTTTTCGGGCATTGCCTTCATTCGCAAGGAGCCGGTCATTCTCGGCGCGCTGTCGCTCGATCTGTTTGCCGTGCTGTTCGGCGGCGCGACCGCTCTGCTGCCGGTCTTCGCGCGCGATATCCTGCACACGGGGCCGCTCGGCCTCGGGCTGTTGCGCTCGGGTACGGCCATCGGCGCGCTCGCGGGCACCATCTGGCTCGCGCATTTCCCGCTGCGCAACCGACCCGGCGCGGCGATGTTCGGCGGCGTGATCGCGTTTGGCGCGGCCACAGTCGTGTTCGGTCTATCGCATCAGTTCTTCGTCTCACTCGCCGCGCTCATGGTGCTGGGCGCCTCGGACACCATCAGCGTGGTAGTGCGCCTGTCGCTCGTGCAACTGCGTACGCCGGACGAAATGCTGGGGCGCGTCAGCGCGGTCAATTCGCTTTTCATCGGGACGTCGAATCAATTGGGCGAATTCGAGTCCGGTGTGACGGCGGGATGGTGGGGCGCGCAGCCGGCTGTCCTGGTTGGCGGCGTGGCGACCATCGCGGTTGCTCTGCTGTGGATGCGCTTTTTCCCTGAACTCAGGCGCACGCGCTCTCTGGAGCGTGAACAGGAACTGGCGCCGAGCCACTGATCGCCGCAGCCGGCGCAAGGATATGCCGCGGCTCGCGGCGGCTGGCGCGACGCCTGCGTGCGCATGATTCGGCACGGGGCTTCACCCGCTATGATGATGACATCGTCACTCGGCTCCTCTCATCATGCGCATTGCCCCATTGCCTCCGCTCCAATGCCTGGTCGCATTCGAATCGGCCGTACGGCATGCCAGTTTCACTAAAGCGGCCGCGGAACTGCATCTGACGCAGAGCGCGATCAGCCGCCAGATCGCGCAACTTGAAGACTTCCTCGGCCGCTCGCTCTTCGTGCGTGAGCACCGCGCGCTACGTCTGACGATCGCCGGTGAAGGTTACGCGAAGCACGTGCAGTGGCTGCTTGCCAATTGCTCCGAGGCCACGCTGGATGTGATGAAGCGCTACGGCGATCTGGAATTGACGATTGCGTGTTCGTCCGGCGTCGCGGTGCTGTGGCTCACGCCGCGGCTCGGCGCGTTTCGCGCGGCACACCCGAACGTCAAGATCAGAATGATCGTGCGCGACGGGCTCGCGTCGCTATCGCCCGCGGAATTCGATGTCGGCCTGTACTACATCCGCCAGCGCGCCGAGCCGCATTTCGCCGCGCGCCGCCTGTTCGACGAGGACGTGTACCCGGTATGTTCGCCGGGATATCTCGCCGGCCGCGTGCTGCAACCCGCCGATCTCGTGCACGAAACCTTGTTGATGCAGGAAGACGGCCAGCGGCAATGGATGTCGTGGTCCGAATGGTTCCGTCTCAATGATGTGCAGATGCCGGCTTCGCCGCAGGCGGTGGTCGTCAATCATTATCCGCAGCTCGTGCAGATGGCGATTCTCGGCGAGGGCGTGGTACTCGGCTGGCGGCACATGATCGACGCATGCCTGAGCGAAGGACTGCTGGTGCGCGCCACGCAGGCGTCGGCGAGTCACGGTGGCGGCTATTACGTCGTGTCGCCGAATGACCGCTCGCAGAACCAGGCGGCGCGCCTCTTCACGCGCTGGGTGTTCGAACAGGCCGAAGCACAGACGGGCAGGGCGCCGGGCTGAAACAGGCATGCATGCGCTACACGCATGCATGCATGCGAATCTTTCGTTTCGAAAACAAATCAGGTCTCTCTAGCATCGGGGTTATGCAAGCGAAAGCGCCATTCGATCATGGCGTGGCGCGATGCGACTATCGCCGACAGGCAGCCAGATGAGGAAAGGGACCATGCAAGGAACGCTTTCATCCAACCTTCCACTCTCCGTGGATACGCTGGCGCGGCAACGGCGCCGCGCCATCATCGCCACGGTGCTCGGCAATGGGCTCGAGTGGTTCGACTTCACCGTCTATAGCTTTTTCGCGGTCATCATCGCGAAGCTGTTCTTCCCGACCGGCAATGAGCTGACCTCGCTGCTGCTCGCCGTGGCCACCTTCGGCGTGGGTTTTTTCATGCGTCCGGTGGGCGGCATCGTGCTCGGCGTGTACTCGGATAAAGTCGGACGAAAGGCGGCGCTCTCGCTGACCATTCTGTTGATGGCGGGCGGCACCGCGCTCATCGGCCTCGCGCCGACCTATGACCAGATCGGCTTGTGGGCGCCGGTGCTGATCGTGGTCGCGCGGTTGTTGCAAGGCTTTTCAGCGGGCGGCGAGATGGGCAGCGCGACCGCGTTCCTCACGGAATACGCGCCGCAGGACAAGCGCGCGTTCTATTCGAGCTGGATCCAGGCGAGCATCGGCTTTGCCGTGTTGCTGGGCGCCGCCGTCGGCACGTTCGTGACGGCGAGTCTGAGTGCGGACTCGCTGCATTCGTGGGGCTGGAGAATGCCGTTTCTGATCGGCATTCTGATCGGGCCGGTCGGCTATTTCATTCGCAGCCGCATGGACGAAACCCCCGCGTTCAGCGCGGTGGCCGAAGAAGCCAAAAACGATTCGCCGCTTGCCGAAGTGTTCCGTACCTTTCCGCGCGAGACGTTCGCCAGCTTTTCGATGGTGATTCTGTGGACCGTTTGCACCTATGTGCTGCTGTTCTATATGCCGACCTATTCGGTGCGTACACTGCACTTGCCGCAATCCACCGGTTTTCTTGCCGGCATGCTCGGCGGCCTGATGATCATGTGCTTCTCGCCGGTAGTCGGCAAACTCGCTGACCGCTTCGGCCGCCGCCGTTTTCTCTCGGGCGCCGCTGTCTCGATCCTGCTGCTCGCCTGGCCGATGTTCGCCTATATCAACCGGGCACCGGGCCTCGCTTCGCTGATGGTGTTCCAGGGCGTGTTCGGCGTGCTGATCGCGACCTATACCGGCCCGATCCTCGCTGCGTTCTCCGAGCTGTTTCCGACCAAGGTGCTGTCGACGGGCCTCTCCGTCGCCTATAACTTCGCCGTGACGATTTTCGGCGGCTTCGCGCCGTTCTTCATCACGTGGCTGATTGCTTCGACCGGCAGCAATATGGCGCCCGCGATCTACGTGATGATCGCCGCGACCATCAGCCTGGTGGGTACGTTCTTCGTGCGCGATCCGCGCCGGGCCGGCACCTGAAGCGGCGGGTCCGGCCGAGGTTGGCCGGACGCATTTCCTCATCAAGTCAGGAAGATATCAATGAGCATTACGGTAATCAGCGGCGGCAACCTACTCGATCTGGTCCAGGGCGTGTTGATCGAGCATCAGCATGTCGTAATCGAAAACGGCCATATCGTGGAAGTCACCGATCGTCCCGTCGATCTGCCCAACGCGCGTGTTATCGATGCCCGTGGCAAAACGGTGATGCCTGGTCTGATCGATTGTCACGTGCACGTATTGGCTTCGCGCGCGAACCTCGGCACGAACGCGGCGCAGCCGAATATCCTCACCGCGATTCGCGCGCTGCCGATTCTGAAGGCCATGCTCGGCCGCGGCTTTACGAGCGTGCGCGATGCGGGCGGCGCGGACTGGGGTTTGACGCAGGCGCTGGAAAGCGGGCTGGTGCCGGGGCCGCGTATTTTCCCGTCGGGCAAGGCGCTCTCGCAGACGGGCGGACACGGCGATTTCCGTCCGCGTGGCGACATGCTCGAACCCTGCTCGTGCTGTTTTCGGGCGGGCGCGATTGCGCGCGTGGTCGACGGCGTGGATGCGGTGCGGCTTGCCGCGCGTGAAGAGATTCAGAAGGGCGCCACGCAGATCAAGATCATGGCCTCGGGCGGCGTCGCTTCGCCGACCGATCCGATCGGCAACACGCAGTACTCCGAGGATGAAATTCGCGCGATCGTCGCCGAGGCCGAGGCGGCCAATACTTACGTGATGGCGCACGCGTACACGGGCCGCGCGATCTCGCGTGCGATTCGCTGCGGCGTGCGCACCATCGAGCACGGCAACCTCGTCGACGAAGCCGCCGCGAAGCTGATGCGCGAACACGGCGCGTTCGTGGTGCCGACGCTGGTTACGTATGATGCACTGGCCAGACACGGCGCCGATTATGGCTTGCCGGCCGACTCGATCGCCAAGATCGAAACCGTGCGGCAAGCGGGGCGCGATTCGCTGCAGATCTATGCGAATGCCGGCGTGCCGATGGGATTCGGTTCGGACCTGCTCGGCGAAATGCACACGTTTCAGAGCGACGAGTTGCGCATTCGCGCCGACGTGCTCGGCAATCTGGAAGCGTTGCGTTCGGCCACGACGATCGCTGCGGAGATCGTCGATCCGAGCGGCAAGCTGGGCGTCATCAAGGCGGGCGGGATTGCCGACATCCTCGTGGTCGACGGCGATCCGCTCAAGGACATCGGCGTGCTGACCGGGCAGGGCGAACGCCTCGAGTATGTGTTTCAGCGAGGCGAAGTGGTGAGCGAGCGCGGCAGCGTTGCATCGCGCTGATCGGCACACGTGGGTTTTGGCGCGCGCGCCCTTGTTTCAGGCCCGCGCGGCGCTCACGCGCAGTGCGGTCCATCGCACCGTCGCCAGAATCGATGCCGCGACGATCAATGCGCCGCCTACCCAGGCGGTCACCGAGACTCGTTCACCCAACCACAGGCACGCAAACAGCGCCCCGAACGCCGGTTCGCTGCCCGTCAGCAGCGAGACGCGTGTGGGGCTGCTGCGCTTGATCGCGAAGTTCTGCGCGAAGAACGCGAACAGCGTGCACGCGAGCACCAGATAGCCCACATAGCCCCAGAAAGCAGCGTGCCCCGCAATCGCGGGCATCGGCTGCCACTGTTGCGGCGCGAATAGCCAGGCGGCCGCGGCGCTGCCGAACGCCACCACACCCGACTGAACCGCGGTCACCGACAAAGGCGGCAGGGCCGAATCGCGCATCACGCGTTTGGTCACGCACACCGTCAATGCGCGCAGCAGGGCGGCGAACAGAATCAGCGCATCGCCCGGATTGAAACTGAGTGCGCCGTCGCCGGCGAGCAGCCATGCGCCGAGCAGGGAGAGCGCCACCGCCAGCCATTCGACGCGGCTCGGCCGGCGCTTGAGCAGCAACCATTCGACTATCGGCGTCAGCACCACACATAGGCTGATCAAAAAGGCTGCGTTGGCTGCGCGCGTCATCAGGATCCCGAAGGTTTCGCACAGGAAGATGCCCAGCAGCAGCGCGCCGGCAATGAACACGCCGCGCAGCGTGCGGGCGTCCGCAGCGCGCAGGTGGCGCAGGGCCGGCGCCAGGATCACGAAGGTGATGCCGAAGCGCAGCGCCAGCAAACCCAGCACCGGATAAAACTCCAGCGCACTCTTGACCACGCCGTAACTGGTGCCCCACACCACGGCGACAGCGAGCAGCATCAGATCGGACAGCATGAGCAGGCGTTCCTGTTTCGACATGGCGAACCTCGAGCTAAAGAGCCCGTATTGTCGAACTTTGCGTCAAGCGTGATAATCGGGTCATCGCGCACAGCGTTTATGTCGCGAATGCATTAATAGACCGCTCCCACTCACGGATCCCGACGATGACCCCAACGGAGCTTTTCGCCTTGCTGCCGGATATGGCGGTGTTTGCGCGTGTCGTCGATGCCGGCAATTTCTCGGTGGCGGCGCGGCAACTCGGCAGTACGCCGTCCACGGTCAGCCGTCAGATCAAGCGGCTCGAAGACGCGCTGGCGACCCGCTTGCTCGAGCGCTCCACGCGCACGGTGCGGGTCACGGAATCGGGCGCCCAGGTGGCGCGTTTCTGCCGCGACATGGTGAGCGCCGCGTCCGGTGCGGTCGACGCGGCGGGGCAACTGGCCGGCAAACCGCAAGGCAGGGTCAGCTTGAGCGCGCCGACCCAGTTCGCGAAGTCCGTGATTCACCCGCTCGTTGCAGGCTTTCTGCGCGCTTACGACGAGGTGGACCTGCAACTCCTTTTCGCCGATCAGGACATCGACCCGCTAGCCGACGATGTCGATCTGGTGATCCGCCTGACCGAACATCCGCCGCAGGGTCTCGCGGGTCGCCGACTGGGCGCGGTGCGCTGGCTGCTGGTGGCGTCGCCCGCGTATTTGAGCGAACGCGGTACGCCGGCGCAGCCACGCGACCTGCTGAAACACGCGTGCATCTACCTCGGCGAGACTGCCGACGACAACCGCTGGCGCCTTCGCCGCGGCACGGAGACGCAGAGCGTCGACGTGAAGGGGCGCTACATCGCCAATCATGCCGGCGCGCGGGTTGAAGCTGCGCTGCAGGATTTCGGCATTGCATGCGTACCGGAGTTTGCCGTCTCGGAGTCGCTGTCGAGCGGCGAACTCATACAGGTCTTGCCGGAATGGAAACTCGAAGCGCGCGCGTATGTGGGCTCGGTGTGGCTGCTGCATCCGCCGAACCGATTTTTGCCGCCCAAAGTGAGGGCATTGATCGACTATCTCGTCGAGCATCTTCACGATGCGCTTGATACTGCATGAGAAACATTGCGCGCTCGCTGAATAGCGGGGACTTGCCACGCTGTGTTGGTCCGCGCGCGAGGCGAACGTTGAATCGCCCGCGTCATCCACGATTCGATGCTGCCGCAACGATTAAACCGATCACGAGGAGAATGAGCATGAGCTTGCGCACTACCGGGCCGATTGCGGCGACTGTCTATCGCGGCGATTCGATTGAGAACACGCATCTGGCTCACGTCGCGGTGGTCGACGCGGATGGGCGCTTGCTGGCGTCATTCGGCGATCCGTCGCGCGTGACGCTGGCGCGTTCGGCGGCCAAGCCGGCGCAAGCGCTGGCGGTGCTGGAAACCGGCGCGTTGGAACGGTTCGGTTTCGACGAAGCCGATCTCGCGTTGATGTGCGCCTCGCACAGCAGCGAGCCGCGCCACATCGAACGCGCGCGACACATGCTGGCCAAGGCGCATGCGAGCGAAGCGGACTTGCGTTGCGGCGGCCACGCACCGCTATCCGACGCGGTGTACGTCGATTGGCTCAAGCGCGACTTCAAACCGGGCGGTGTATGCAGCAACTGCTCCGGCAAACATGCGGGCATGCTGGCGGGTGCGCAGTCGATCGGCGCGGCGATAGCGGGTTACGAGCGACCCGAGCATCCGTTGCAGGTGCGGGTGAAACACACGGTCGCGGACGTATGCGATTTACCCGACGCTGCAGTGCAATGGGCCACGGACGGCTGCAATCTCCCGACACCGGCCTTTCCGCTCGATCGCCTGGCACGTTTGTTTGCGAAGCTCGCTGCTGCGCAGGACGTGGTATCGAAGGAGGCGACCGCCACACCGCGCACGAAAGCGCTTGCCCGAATCTACCGCGCGATGACGACCTATCCCGAGTTGGTCGCGGGCGAGGGTCGCTTCTGCACGCAGTTGATGCAAGCCTTCGATGGCGGCCTGATCGGCAAGGTTGGCGCGGACGGTAGCTACGCGATAGGTGTGCGGGCATCGGCGCAGACGGAGAGGGCGGGCGCGCGCGGCGCACTGGGTATTGCGGTGAAGATCGAGGATGGCAACGTCGGCATCCTGTACGCGGTGGTCGCCGAATTGCTGGCGTTGCTCGACATTGGAACGCTGGAGCAACGCACGAAACTTGCGGCGTTTCATAGACCGAAGATGTTGAACACGATGGGCATTGAAACGAGCCGACTGACTTTTTCGGTCACGCTCAGCCGCTCAAAGGAGCACGGAGTGCAATGAACGATCGCGGCGGTGCGCGCAGCGCCGTCGAAAGAATGACTGCCTTGTCATTGAGGGTGAAGGTGCGAGGACTCTGATGATTCCAGATGCACTATTACCGTGACTGTGCGGGGGATCCGCATATGAGCCGGCGGTGCAAAGCCGCTTGGACCGATGCTTCGCATAGAAACGCCAGAAAGGATGCAGCGGGATACTGTTCTCGTGGAATTGCCCGCGATCCAAAATTGATCGTCTAAAGCCATCAGGTGCATCAGACCGCTCCGGTTCAATTGAGAGACGATTTACCGGAGGCGCAGGAAAAGACGAAATGTCTGTCAGTGGCTACGGCGGGGAGTTGAATGAAACGTCGTGGCAGCGTGTCCTGTGGTGTCCTGGAAGCGAGGCGCAAAAAATAGATTGAGATATGCGCCGCGCATGCCCATTTCCTTTTTCGGACCAGTCTTATAGGGACTGCGCTCCATTGCCGCGAGTCTTGATGGTCTTGTTAATCACAAGCGGGAGACGGCATATGGAAAGCAAGGGTAACAAAGAGGTATTGCATCTGTTCAAAGATTGGCCCGCCAACACGATTTAACTCCGCCAAGCGTAGACGAACTATGAGACGACGCATTGCAGTGGTCGGCGACACGTTGAGCAGCGGCGGCCGGATTCCGCGCTCGACGGGGATATCGTCCTGTGCCAATGTCCAACTCCGCCTCACGTTACTGCGAGCCTCGCCGGCGAGTCGTGGTGCGATGACCGGGCCGAAGAATTCACGCATAGCGTGAATCCCCCTGGTATGAACGGTGCAACACCCGACAAGCAGCCCGATCGCTACGATGAGCAATTTTCGTTACTCGACGCGGCTGGTAGCGCGCTACCGAAGACGTATTACACGGTGTTCTTGCCATCGGGCGACCGCGTCCACGGTGTAACGGATTCGCAGGGCCGAACTAGTCGCCATCATACGGATAGCGCGCAATCCATACGAATCCACCTCGGCCACAAGGAGGAGCACTAATGCCTGATGCACTGGCAACCGCAACAACCAACACCGATCCGAATTCCTCTGTTACGGTGTACACGGACCGATTTGCCAAGCCGTGGAATGTCAGTAGTGGTGGCCTTTCCTTTATTTCTGTATGGGAGTCGGGGCTACTGAACGGCGTGAACTTTCAAGGGCACTACGTCACGGAGGGTTTTGTTTTGCAAGCGTATCTGGATAACGCCGGCATTCCAACGGTTGGGTGCGGGCACCGGATATTACCCACAGACCATATCCAGGTTGGACAGTCAATATCACTGGAGCGGGCGCGGGGCTTTAAGAGGCGGGATGTCGAACGAATGGAAAGAAGACTGAATAGTGATGTAATGGTGCCGCTATTTCAATTTGAATATGATGCTCTCGTTAGCATCGTTTATAACTGCGGCGCGGGCGACGGCGCAACAGGCATAATCCAGAAAGTGAACACTGGGCACTACCGGGCAATGTCTGACTTCATTTGTACCTACCGAGTGGGACACAATCGCGGCTTGCCGCATAGGCGATATTCGGAGGCACGTCTTTTCGCGTCGGGGGTCTACGATGCCTCTCATTAGCAAAGCGATTATTTTTTGCGTTGTCTTCGCGGGGCTTTGCAACGTGGTCATGGCGAACCCGGATCAAGAGTGTCTAAAACATCTCGGCGGCGGATACGGAGACACCTTATGTTATGGCAATCTAAGCGCCGATTTAGCCAGGAACAACAAGAAGATTTATGAAAATGTTCGTGCGAAGATACCAGTGGCGAATTCTCACGCGAAGCTACTGGACGCATACATGTCTGCACAAGACAATGCACTGAAATTCTGTGAATTGCAGCGCGACGCAGGCGCGGGATGGGAGAGAAGTTCAGATGGTTCCATGTTTCCAGCGCTCTATGGCGAATGTGTTTACAACGTCCGCAAGGCGCAGAATAAATTTCTGACGGATCTTCTGGAAATGTCAAAATGGTGAGAGTGCGCAGAATAACAATTGCCACGCAAGCCATCTACCGGCATTGGTTGGATTGCCAGCTTCGGTGAGCCAATGTCCTGTTAAATTTCATCACAACGCTAGTGCTCTTGCTTTAGCATGATCGTTTGAGTCTGCCGGTCCACGAACAGGACATGCCGATGGCGACCTTCCCCGTCGTCCTGCGCTGCTATGAAATGCAGTGGACCAGAACCCCAAAAAACGCCTCGTTTTCCTGAGTTACCGAAGAAGCAGAAGGCCATCCGTAATACAAGGCGCTTGCGGCCTGCAGATCAGGCTGTTCGAGGGTTTACCAGGCATCGCCTCACCCAAAAGAAAACTCAAACAACACCTTCAGCCGAAGGCACCACCCCCAGCGCATTCCGAATCGCATTAGCCAGCTCAGCAGCGGCAAACTTGGCCACATACCCGTTAGCCCCGGCATTCTTCACATGCGCCTCGTTAGCGGCCCCGGTAAGCGAAGAATGAATAATGACCGGAATATCCCGAGTCCGTTCATCCGCCTTGATCTGCCGGGTCAGCATGAACCCGTCCATCTCAGGCATCTCGAGATCGGTCAAAACCAGTGCAATACTATCCTTCACCCGCGTTCCATTAGACGCGGACTCCCGAGCAACCTGCTGCAAGGTATTCCACGCTTCTTCCCCGGTCTTGGTCATGACAAAGTCAGCCCCAATCGCGCTCAAAGCCTGCTCGATGAGCTTGCGAGCAAACCCGGAATCATCAGCAGCAAGAATCTTCGCCCCACGCCGGATACCCAACGCCTCTCCCACCGAAGCAGGATCGACACTCGGATGCTGTGACGGAAACACGTCACGCAATACCTGCTCCACATCGATTACCTGAGCGAGCCGCGAATCACCCGTGTTGCCGTCGATCCGCGCAATACTCGTGACAAGATTGCCGCCGGCCGCGCCCTCGGCGGACAACACCTGGTTCCACTCCAGCCGCACGATATCGTCGACTTCCTCGACCGCGAACGCCTGCGTGGAGCGCGCGAATTCCGTCACCAGCAAGATGTTCAGACCGCGCGTCGGCTCGCAGCCCATCAGCCGTGGCAAGTCGATCACGGGGATGATCTGCCCGCGAATGTCCACCGCGCCCATTACGAACGGCGACGAACCGGCGATCGGCGTGACCGCCGGCATCGTCGAGATTTCACGCACCTTGAAGACGTTGATGCCGTAAAGCTCGTGCGCGTCGCTGCCGGGCACGGAGCCCAGCCGGTATAGCAGCAGCTCGAATTTGTTGGAACTCGTCAGGTTGCTGCGTTCGTCGCTCGATCGGTGTTCTACTGCCATTGCATCTCTCCAGGGTTGCGGTGCGTGTGATGCGCCATACAACCGTTACGTTCGATCCCTGGCGCGCGCCCTACCTTTCTGTTATCGGCGCGGCGCGCGGAAAATTCAGCGATTGCACGCTGTTTTCCTCGCATTCTCTGGTTAACACGCAGTCTATAGGCGAGCCACCACCTGAACACGAAGGGGCGCGACCCCGCTGGTCGCAATACACGCCCGCCAGGTCATTCATATGAAGGTTACCTGCGGTTACAGAAGCGACAGCGTCGTATCACATGGTGCGCAGTGCGGCTCCTAGAATGCACAGCGATTAAAGCGTGGCGCTGTCAGTGGCTGGAAAGCTGGATGAAAGGTGTTCGTGCAGCCGGTTTGACCTCCGAGGCGCACACGCATTGCCGTTGTTTCGCTTCCACCTCAAGGAGAACGTATGATCCGCTTGCCTCTCGCCACCCTCAGCAGCGCCTGTATGGCTGGTCTGCTCGTCGTCGCCACTGCGGCCAATGCGCAAAGCGCGCCCGCAGCGGATGCCGGCCGTCTGCATGCCGCCGATCAGACGTTCATCGCGGACGGCACCAAGGCCGTCGCAACGCAGCGCGACGCCGCACGCATCGCCACCTCGCGCTCGACCGACCGCGACGTCAAGGCGTTCGCCGAACGTGTCTCCACCGACAACGCGAAAATCTCCGACGCGCTGCGCGCAGCCAGCCCGCGCGGGGTCGATGTGCCGAAGAACGATCCCGACGCGGCCGTGCTCGCGAGCATCAATAACCTGCGTGGCGCCGAGTTCGACAAGGCCTATATCGAACAGGTCGCGCTCGCCGGTGAGCAGAAAGCACTGTCCGCATTTCAGGCGGAAATCGCTTCGGGCCGCGACGAACAGTTGAAGGACGCGGCAAAGAAGGCGCTGCCGACTATCCAGGAGCACTACGCAATGGCGCAGGATCTCGCCAAGCGCAAGCATCTGTCGACTACCGCGCAATAAGCGGCAAGCGTTTTGCAACGCGTCACGTCGCGGCGTGACGTGACGCAACGCGACGCTTGGCAGTTCGAATGCGCTGTTTTCGGCGATAATCGGCTTCGCTCTTTCGGAGTTCGCTGCACGCGTGGCCTTGCGCGACGCGCGCTCCGAAAGCTTCCCCGATTTTCACGCGCATTCGATCAAAGCTCTCCGCATGGGCAAGCCTGCCAATCTGCCACAACAGTTGGACCATATGCTTCGGCAAGCCGTCGGGCTCCAGCAGAACGGCGCATTCGCCGAGGCCGAAGAACTCTATCGCGAGATTCTCGAACTCAAACCCCGTCATTTCGACGCGCTGCAATTGCTGGGTGCGCTGGCGCTGCAAGCGGGCCGTCTGCAAGAGGGCGTCGAGCTGCTCAGGAAAGCGCTTGCTGTCAACGCAAAGCAGGCGCCGATTCATTCGAACCTCGCCTATGCGTTGAACGTCTTGCAGCGTTTCGACGAAGCACTGCTGAGTGCCGATCGCGCACTGGCCTTGCAGCCAAAATTCCCTGACGCACTGAACAATCGCGGCACCGCGCAAGCCGGCCTGAACCGGCTGCTCGACGCGCTCGGCAGTTTTGATCGGGCGATCGCGCTGATGCCCGATTTCGCGCAGGCCTGGAACAACCGCGCCTGCGTGCTGCGCGATCTGGGCCGTCCCGCGGATGCGCTCGCGAGCTGCGATCACGCGCTTGCATTGCAGCCGAATTATCCCGATGCGTGGAGCAATCGCGGCAATGCGTTCAGCGATCTGAACCAGCCGGAGGAAGCCGAACGAAGCTACCGTCGCGCGCTCGAATTGGCCCCGGCGTTCGCCGATGCCTGGAACAATCTGGGTCTCACACAAATCGATCTCAACCAGCACGCGCAGGCGCTATCGAGTTACGAACGCGCACTGGCCGCGAATCCCGCGGCTGTCGAGACGCATTGGAACGCGTCGTTATGTCTGCTGCAAATGGGGCAATTCGAATCCGGTTGGCAGAAATATGAGTGGCGTTGGGAGCGCAGCCGCATTAAGGCAAGCCGGCGCACTTTTGCGCAGCCCCTTTGGCGCGGGGACTTTTCGATCGACGGCAAGACGATTCTGTTGCACGCGGAGCAGGGCCTCGGCGATACGCTGCAGTTTTGCCGTTATGCCGCGCTGGTGTCGAAGCTCGGCGCGAAGGTCGTGCTCGAAGTGCCGCCGGAATTGATGCGCATCATGTGCACGCTCGACGGCGTGGACCAGTTGATCGAAGCCGGCCAAACGCTGCCGGCATTCGATTGCCACTGTCCGCTGCTGAGCTTGCCGCTCGCGTTCAAAACCGATATCGACAGCATTCCGTCTGCCACGCCTTATCTCTTCGCGGATGCCGAAGCGGCTCGCCAATGGCGCGATCGAATTCACGTGGCAGACGACGGCCGCCTGAAAGTCGGACTCGTGTGGGCAGGTGGAAACCGGCCGCATGTCGCGGAGCTTCGCAAGAACGACGCGCGCCGCTCGATCGCGCTCGAGCGATTTGCGCCGATTCTCGATGTGCCGGACGTGCGGTTCTTCAGCCTGCAAAAAGGGCCGGCGGCACAGCAACTCGATAACGCCGGGTTGAGTGGCCGCATCGTCGATTACACGGAAGAACTGAGCGATTTCGCCGACACGGCGGCATTGGTCGCAAACCTCGATCTGGTGATTTCCGTGGACACGTCCACGGCCCATCTGGCCGGCGCGCTCGGCAAGCCGGTCTGGATTCTGAACCGCTTCGACACCTGCTGGCGCTGGATGCTGGTGCGCGCCGATACGCCGTGGTATCCGGGTGCGAGGCTTTTCAGGCAACCCGCATTGGGCGATTGGGACAGCGTGATACAGACCGCGCGCGACGCGCTGGCCGCGTCGAGCGCACCGGCTATGGGCGCCGCTCACTCGCGATAGCGACACCGATCTGGCTCCCGGCGCGTTTGCGCGGACGCGCGTAGACTGATCGTCCGTTTATCGACGGTCAAGCCACGGAGATTCATCAATGGAATACAGACATCTGGGTGCATCCGGTTTCAAGGTGCCGGTGCTGAGTTTCGGCACGGGCACATTCGGCGGCAAGGGCGAATTCTTTCAGGCGTGGGGCGCGACCGACGTCGCCGAGGCGCGTCGGCTGCTCGACGTCTGCTTCGATGCGGGCGTCACCATGTTCGACACCGCGGACATCTATTCGAGCGGCGCGTCCGAATCGGTGCTCGGTGAAGCGCTCAAGGGCAAGCGCGACAAAGCGATCATCTCGACCAAGGCGACCTTCCGTTTCGACGATGGACCGAACAGCGTCGGCTCTTCGCGCTTCCATCTGATCCAGGCGGTGGACGCCGCGCTCAAGCGCTTGCAAACCGATTACATCGACCTGTTCCAGTTGCACGGCTTCGACGCCAGAACGCCGGTCGCCGAAGTGCTCTCGACGCTCGACGATCTGGTGCGTGCCGGCAAGATCCGTTATACCGGCGTGTCGAATTTCTCCGGCTGGCATCTGATGAAGTCGCAGGACGTAGCGGACCGCTACGGTTATCCGCGCTACGTCGCGAATCAGACCTACTACTCGCTGGTGGGCCGTGATTATGAATGGGAACTGATGCCGCTCGGCGTCGATCAAGGTGTGGGCGCGGTGGTGTGGAGTCCGCTAGGCTGGGGGCGTCTCACTGGCAAGATCAAGCGCGGCCAGCCGTTGCCCGATTCGAGCCGCTTGCATAAAACCGCCGACATGGGGCCGCCGGTGCCGGACGAGTACCTGTTCCGCGTGCTCGATGCGATCGACGAGATAGCCGGCGAAACCGGCAAGACCGTGCCGCAGATTGCGTTGAACTGGCTGCTGCAACGGCCGACCGTGTCGACGGTGCTGATCGGTGCGCGCAACGAGGAGCAATTGCGGCAGAACCTGGGCGCGGTGGGCTGGAATCTGACGCCTGAGCAGGTGGCCAGGCTCGACGCGGCGAGCGCCGTGCGTCCTGCTTATCCGTACTGGCATCAGGAAGGATTCGCGGAACGTAATCCGAAGGCGGTGTAAGTCAGCAAGCTCATTCGGAAATGGCCTGCATAGCGGGCGCTCCGGTTCGACATCGCCTCGCGAGTTCGGCCGGAGCGGTGAAAAGTTCGCGGTAGTGACAGTGGCCGGACGCTTCAGGCGATGCCGCCATTCGCTCGCAAAATCTGACCGTTCACCCAGCCCGCATCCGGACCGGCGAGGAACGCCACGACCGACGCAATATCGTCCGGCTGACCGAGGCGTTGCAGCGGCGGCATCTTCGCGAATGTCTGGATCTGCTCTTCAGTCTTGCCGTCGAGGAACAGCGACGTCGCGATCGGCCCCGGCGCCACCGCGTTGACGGTGATGTTGCGGCCGCGCAGTTCCTTGGCGAATACGTGCGTGAAGGCTTCGACCGCCGCTTTGGTCGCGTTGTAGATCGCGTAGCCAGGCATGTTCAACGCGAGTGCTGTGCTCGAAAAATTGACGATGCGTCCGCCATCGTTCATGCGGGCGGCGGCTTCCCGCAACGTGTTGAAAGTGCCGCGCACGTTGATGTCGAAGGTCTGGTCGTAGAGCGCGTCGCTGGTGTCGGCGAGCGGCATGGTCTTGAGCACGCCGGCGTTGTTGACCAGCACGTCCACCTTGCCTAGTTGCTGTTCGGTGATCTCGAACAGGCGGCGCACGTCGTCGGCGTTCGATACGTCGGCCTTCACCGCAACGGCTTGCGCGCCGGCAGCCGCGAGTTCCGCCACGAGTGCGTCGGCTTCGGCCGAGCTGGACGCGTAATTGACCGCGACGGCGAAGCCTTCTTTGGCGAGACGTTGCGCGACCGCCGCGCCGATGCCGCGCGATGCGCCGGTCACGATGGCGACTTGAGTATGGGCAGGCTTGTTCATGAGGCGTTCCCTTGGTCCGGTGAGTAGATGAGCTGAATCATGGACGCTTTTCGCCCATAGATAATCCGGTTAGACTGGCCATCATCATTCCATTTGCTTTAACAATGGGCGCGCAGCCCGCCCACCAGGCACTGAACATGGATCGTTTTGAGGAAATGCGCGTTTTCGTGCGGATCGCCGAGCGGCAGAGCTTCACGCGCGCCGCGGACGATCTGCAGATTCCGCGCGCCACCGTGACCAACCTGATGAAGCGCATGGAGCAGCGGCTCGGCGCGCGGCTGCTCGAACGCACCACGCGTACGGTGCGCCTCACGCACGACGGCGAGGCGCACTACCGCCGCTGTGTGCGGCTGATTGCCGACATGGAAGAGGCGGAGGGCTCGTTTTCGAACCTCGCGCCCAAGGGACTGCTGCGGGCGAATTTGCAGGGCACGCTGGCGCGGCACTTCGTGGTGCCCGCTCTGCCGGCGTTTCTAGCGCGCTTTCCCGAGATCGAATTGACGATCGGCGAAGATGACCGGTTCGTCGACCTGGTGCGCGAGGGTGTGGATTGCGTGCTGCGGGCAGGCAATCTGCAGGATTCGACGTTGGTGGGGCGCCGCGTTGCGCAACTTGCGCAAGTCACCGTCGCGAGTCCGGCGTATCTCGCAGCCTATGGCGAGCCGGCCGATCCGGCGGCGCTGTCCGCGCATCGGGCGGTCAATTATGTGTCGAGTGCAACGGGCAAGGCCGTACCGCTCGAATTCAACGTGGCGGGGCGAATCGTGGCGACGGTGCTGCCGTCGGCGGTGTCGGTGACCGGCACCGAACTCTATACCGGCTCGGCGCTTGCCGGGCTCGGTATCGTGCAAGTGCCGCAATACCGGGTCGCGGCGGAGCTGGAAGCGGGCCAGTTGAAAATCATTCTTGCGGACTTTCCGCCGCCGCCGATGCCGGTGTCCGTGCTGTATCCGCAGAACCGTCAGTTGTCGTCGCGAGTGCGGGTGTTTGCGCAGTGGTTGAGCGACATCTTCAGCCCGCGTCGCGCGGCGGCTTGAACGTCTGGCGTCAGCCCGTACGCCGAGCCGCACGCAATCGCGCGGCTTTTTATGCGGGCGGCGCGGCTTCTCGTGGGATCATACGCGCCGTGCGGGGCGATTCTGCCTTTGCACGGTACGGCACAAAAGGAGCAGGGCAATGATCGATGGACTGGTGGGCGGGCGGTTGTACGGCGAGGCGCAGATCCGCACGGGGCAGAACGGCAGGCGTTTCGTGACCTGCAAGGTGCGCGCGACCACCAACGACGGCGACACGATTTTCGTCAACGTAATTGCCTTCGACGACGACGTGCAAACCGCGCTGCTCGCGTTGAGCGATGCGGACAGCGTCGCGCTGAGCGGCACCTTGACGCCCAAGGTCTGGACCGACAAGAACGGGCTCGTCAAACCGGCGGTGGATATGGTCGCCCACAAGCTGCTAACGGCCTACGAAGGGCGCCGCGAAGCGGACGAGTGATGCGTGGCTCCCGGCGCGCCGCCGGCATCGCTGAGATACTCGACAAAGCGCTCGGCGACAGGCTCCGCGTCGCCGCTTCTGCGCAACAGAAGCACTTGCGATGACAGCGTCTCGCCCGTTAGCGGCAAAAAACACACGCGCGGATCCTGCACCTGGCGCAACGTGTACGGCACCAGCGCAACGCCCATGCCGAAGCCGACCATCGTCACGACGGTTTGCCACAAGCGCGCCTCATGGCGGATCAGCGGGCTGAATCCGGCTCCCACGCACTGCGCGATGATCAGGTCGTGATAGTGCGGCGATACGGTACGGGGAAACAGAATGAACGGTTCCTGCGCCAGCGCGCGCAGATCGACCTTGCGTTTGCGCGCGAGCGGATGAGCGGCGGGCAGACAGCACAGGAACGGCTCGGAGAAGATCGGCGTGGAAGTGACATCTGACGGGAAATTGCCCCAGTGCGCGCAACCCATGTCGATCTGCATCCGCTGGATTGCGTGCACCTGCTCGCTGGTGTTCATCTCCTTCAATACGATTTCGACGCTGGGGTAATCGGCCTCGAAGCGTTTCACTGCTTGCGGCATTCCGCGGTACAGCATCGAATTCACGAAGCCGATTCGCAAGCGGCCGGCGAGGCCATGCGCCGAGCGAACGGTCATGCGTTGCGCTTCGCTCGCCTGCAATAACAGGCGGCGCGCTTCGCCGAGCAGCACTTGCCCGGCGTTGGTCAGCGACACGGTTTTGTTGGTGCGCGCGAGCAACTGCACGCCGAGTTGCTCCTCGAACTTGCGAATGTCGAAGCTGAGGGCGGGCTGCGAAATGAAGAGCCGCTTGGCTGCGCGGCCGAAATGCAACTCCTCGGCGACCGCCACGAAATAGCGCAACTGTTTCAGGTCCATGGCTGTCTCCCGGTTTCTTATCGATAAGCTGTGTCTATCGTACCGGACATAAGTTGTATTAGACGATTATCGTCGGCGCTCATATGCTCCTTTCAATAGCACTATCCTGCATGGGAGACAAGCATGAGCGAAGACGACGCGCAGCCGGCACACGGCTCGTCCAACATTCCCGACAGCCGGGGCATCAACTTCTTCACCAGCGATCCCGACTTCGAGCGTCTGCTCAAGCTGCATCTCGGCGACACGCTGTTTCACGAACTCGAGGGTCAGTTCGTTTCGCTGGGCCAGCGCGCCTCCGACGAACTCGACGCCTGGGCGCTGTCCGCCGACAAGCATCCTCCGCAATTGAACCATCGCACGCGGCGCGGCGAAGCGCTGCAAAGCATCGACAAGCATCCCGATTACGTCGCGCTGGAACGCGTGGCATATGCGGAGTTGGGACTCGCCGCGATGAGTCATGAGACGCACGACGGCGCAATGTCACCGCCGCCGCTCGTCAAGTACGCGCTGACCTTTTTGTTCGTGCAGGTGGAATTCGGCCTGTGCTGCCCCGTGAGCATGACCGATTCGCTCACGCGCACGCTGCGCAAGTTCGGCGCGCCAGAGCTGGTCGCGCGCTTTCTGCCGATGCTCGCCTCGCGCGATTTCGACACGCTGTTTCAGGGCGCGATGTTCATGACCGAACAGGCGGCGGGCTCGGACGTCGCGCGTATTGCCACGCGCGCGTCGCTGGGGACCGATGCGAATGGCGAAGAAACGTGGCGCCTCTACGGCGACAAATGGTTCTGCTCGAACGCCGACGCCGATCTCGCGATGGTGCTCGCGCGTCCGGACACGGCGCCGCCCGGCATCAACGGACTCGGTCTGTTCCTCTTGCCGAAGACACTGCCGGATGGATCGCGCAACAGCTACCGGATCGTGCGTCTGAAGGACAAGCTCGGCAGCCGCTCGATGGCGAGCGGCGAGATCGTGCTGGACGGCGCGGTGGCCTATCTGATTGGCGAAGTGGGGCGCGGTTTTCATCAGATGGCCGACATGATCAACATGTCGCGTTTGTCTAACGGTGTGCGTGCCGCGGGTTTGATGCGCCGTGCGCTGACGGAGGCGCTGCACATTGCCCGCCATCGCGAAGCGTTCGGCCGCAAGCTGATCGATATGCCGTTGATGCAGCGTCAGTTGCTTAAGATGATGCTGCCCGCCGAACAGGCGCGTTCGATGTTCATGCGCATTGCACAACTGCTGCAACTGGCCGACGCAGGCGACCGGCAGGCGGCTAAATGCGTACGCATCCTTACGCCGCTCATCAAGTTCCGCGCTTGCCGCGACGCGCGCCGCGTGACCGGCGACGCGATGGAAGTGCGCGGCGGCACCGGCTATATCGAAGAATGGAGCGACGCGCGGCTCGTGCGCGACGCGCATCTCGGCTCGATCTGGGAAGGCACGAGCAACATCGTCGCACTCGACATCGCGCGCGCGGCGAAACGCGACGGCGCGCTCGAACCGTTGCGCACCTATCTGCAGGATCTGCTCGGCACGGCGGGTTTGCCGCCGGCCAGCCTCGCGTTGCTGCGCTCGACGCTCGCGCGTTCGTGCGATGTGCTGGCCAAGGTGGCGGATTCCGGCTGCGACGAATGGGTTCGCCAGGCCGGCACCGCGTTGTATCACGCGAGCGCCGCCGTGCTGATGGCTTGCGAAGGCGTGCATTTCGCACCCGATTACCGGCGTCTCGCGCTCGCTCATCTGGTGGTGCGGCACAAGCTGTTGCCCGTGGATCCGCTGGCATTGCATTCGGCATCGGATGAAAGCGCTGTGATCGATGCGTTGGTCAATGGCCGCAGCGTGACGCTTGAAGAGGCGCTGCAACTCTTGCCGGCAGGGAGCGCGCAATGACCACACACGTGAACGACGGCAAGCAAGGCGCGCTGCAGGGCATCAAAGTCATCGACCTGAGCCGTGTGCTCGGCGGCCCGTATTGCACGCAGGCGCTCGCCGATCACGGCGCGCAGGTGATCAAGCTCGAACCACCGGACGGTGACGAAACCCGCGGCTGGGGGCCGCCGTTTTATGGCGACACCGCGTGGTACTTCGCGGGCGTGAACCGCAACAAGCAGGGCATCGCGGTCGATCTTTCACGCGACGAAGGCCGCGCGATTCTCTGGAAGCTGCTCGAAGACGCCGACGTGCTGGTTGAAAATTTCAAGCCCGGCACGCTCGCGCGCTGGGGCATGGACTACGAGCGCGATTTGCGTGAGCGCTTCCCGAAGCTGATTCATTGCGCCGTATCCGGGTTCGGTCCCGACGGTCCGCTCGGTGGTTTGCCCGGCTACGACGCCGCGATTCAGGCGATGACCGGCCTGATGAGCGTGAATGGCGAGCGTGACGGGCCGGCCACACGCGTCGGCTTGCCGGTGGTCGACATGGTCACCGGCCTGAACGCGCTCGCAGGCATTCTGCTCGCACTCGCCGAGCGCGCGCAGAGCGGTCGTGGCCAGTCGATCGATATCGCGTTATACGACTGCGGCGTATCGCTGCTGCATCCGCATCTGCCGAACTATTTCGGCTCGGGCCGCACGCCGCAGCGCAGCGGCAATGCGCATCCCAACATCACGCCGTACGACAGCTATCGGACCGCGACCGCGCCGATCTTCCTCGCGGTGGGCAACGACCGGCAGTTCGCGAAACTGTGCGCGCATCTCGGCGCACCCGATCTCGCCGACGACCCGCACTACGTCGACAACCGCAGCCGCTGCGCGCATCGCGAGCCGCTGAAGGCCGCGCTCGAAAGCCTGCTGGCCGCGCACGAGTGCGAGCCGCTCGCGCAGGCGCTGATCAACGCGGGCGTGCCGTGCGGGCCGGTGCAGACCGTCGACGTCGTGGCACGGCATCCGCATACCTTGCATCGCGGCATGGTGGTCGAGATGGGCGAGTATCGCGGCACCGCTTCGCCGATCAAATTGTCGCGCACGCCGGCCACGTATCGAAGTGCGCCGCCGTCGCTCGGTGCGGATACGCGCGACGTGCTCGATAGATTGGGTATCGACTCCGCGACCCAGCAGCGTCTGTTCGAAGCAGGCGTGCTCAAAGCGGGCGGGCACCCAGCATCAGCGCAGCAGTGAGCGGTGACGGCACGAAGAAGCCGCGCCATCCAGAAGAAAGACCTAGGAGACAGAGACATGAATCGCGAGCCCGATGTCCACGCCGCAGGCCGGCAACCCACGCGCGCCGCAGCCGCGGCTTTTGTCGGCACCACGATCGAGTGGTACGACTTTTATATCTACGCCACGGCGTCCGCACTGATCTTCGGCAAGCTGTTCTTTCCCGGCAGCGATCCGTTTTTCGCCACGCTGGCTTCGTTCGGCACGTTCGCGGTCGGGTTCTTCGCGCGACCGTTCGGCGGGCTGGTGTTCGGCCACCTCGGCGACCGCATCGGCCGTAAGAAAGCGCTCGTGGCGACGCTGGCGATCATGGGCGTGGGTACTGTCGGCATCGGCTTCCTGCCGACCTATGCGAGCGCCGGTGTGTGGGCGCCCGTGCTGCTCGTGCTGCTGCGCGTCGCGCAGGGGATCGCGATCGGCGGCGAGTGGGGCGGCGCGGTGCTGATGGCGAGCGAACACGCGCCGCAAGGACGGCGCACGTTCTTTGCGTCGTTCGCGCAACTCGGCAGCCCAGCGGGGCTGATTCTGTCGCTGCTCGCGTTTCGCGCGGTGGCCTCCATGGACAAGGACGCGTTCCTCACCTGGGGCTGGCGTCTGCCGTTTCTCGCGAGCGCGGTGCTTCTAGTGGTTGGCCTGCTGATCCGGGCGGGCGTTGACGAATCACCGGAATTCAAGGCACTGAAGGCGCAACGGCGAGTGGCCACGCTACCGGTCGCCGAAGTCGTGCGTGATGCGTGGCGCACGCTCTTGCTGTGCCTCGGCGCGAACGTGATCGGTGTGGCCGGAGCGTGGTTCGTCAACACCTTCATGCTCAATTACACGACGCAGACCCTCGGCCTCGATCGATCGTTGATTCTCGATTGCCTGTTCGTCGTGGCGTTCATCCAGTTGTTCACGCAACTAGGTTCGGGATGGTTCGCCCAACGCATCGGTACGGGACGATTCCTGAAGGGGGCGGCGGCGTTGGCGATGCTTTCGCCGTATCCCATGTTCGCGCTCGTTTCGACCGGGCGGCCGGTGGCGATCGTGATCGGCATCGCGCTGGCGGTGATGTGCATGTCGAGCTCGTATGCGGTGATGGCCGGGTTCATGTCGACCGCATTCGCCGTGCGTGTCAGGTATTCGGCGATTTCGCTGTCGTATCAGGTGTGCGCCGCACTGGCCGGCGGCCTCACGCCCCTGATCGGAACGTTGCTCGCGCATCGATATCCGGGCGCCTGGTGGCCGCTGGCCGTGTTCTATAGCGTGCTGGCCGGGGTGTCGCTGGTGTGCATCAGTACGCTGGAGCGCCACAAGCGCGTGGCGGCGCACGGCGTCGTCGAAGCGGCCTAGCGGGATATCCGTGCCGTCGACGCCTGGAAACGCGAGGAAATGTGCGCTTCGTGGTTAACCCCACGTCATACTCCCCCGACATAATGTCATCCTCAGTGGCGCCAAAGCCGCCTACCATCAAAGCGGATGGCAAGAAAAACAGGGGAAGTCATCATGAATCGCTATCGTTCGCTGGGCGTCGTGACCGGTGCGGCGCAACTCGCCAGCGCCGATGTCCTGTGCAGAATGAACGCTGCCTGGCAGCGACACGGCGCGGCGCGTCCATTCGATCTCGTTCTCGAGCAGCAGTCCTGGCAGGGGCCCGCCCCGCAGAGCGAAGTGAGCGCCCAGTTCAAGATTCATGTGTTCGATACCCTACGCGCGTTTGAAAAGCGCGGTGTCGAAGCGATCGTGTTGCCGTGTTTCCTGAGTCATACCTTCATCGACGAACTCTCGGCGAATGTCGCCGTGCCTGTCGCCAACATCATGACGGCGCTGACGGCGCATGTGCGGCAAGCGTTTCCGTCGGTGCGACGGATCGGCGTGCTGACTTCGGACGCCATCCGCGATAACGGCCTTTTCGAGCGTTATTTCGACGCTGCGCAGTTCGACGTGCTGCATCCACGTAACGAAGCGGGCTTCGACTGTGTGACGAGCGCAGTCTTTAGCGACGAAGGCATCAGGAATGGCCGCCTTTTTGGCCGCCCGGTCGAATTGTTGCGCGCGGCGTGCGCGGATCTCATTGCGCAGGGCGCGGAGATCATCCTGCCCGGGCTGGTTGAGATCGCGCTGGTCGCGCCCGCGCTCGGGCTGCTCGAAGTGCCGTTCGTCGACGTCAATCTGGTCTACGCGCGCTACGTCGCCGCGGCCCAATATTCGCAGCCGGAGCGGCGCTTCAAGGTAGGCGTGCTGGGCGGCGTGGGGCCCGCGGCGACGGTCGATTTCATGGCCAAGCTGGTACGCAACACTCCGGCCGCATGCGATCAGGATCACATCAAGATCATGGTCGAGCAGAATCCGCAGATTCCGGATCGCACCGCCGCGTTGCTCTGCAACGGCGAGGATCCGACGCTCGCGCTTTACGCCGCCTGCAAGACGCTCGAAGAGGGGGGCGCGGACCTGATTGCGATTCCGTGCAATACGGCGCATGCGTTCGTCGAGCGGATCCAGCCTTCGCTCGGCATTCCGATCGTGAATATGCTGACCTGTACCGCGGATTATCTGCACGAGACCTTTCCGGGTCTGCGCGAAGTCGGCGTGCTGGCGACCACCGGCACGCTCGCGAGCCGCGTTTACGAACGCTCGCTCGAAGCACGTGGGTTCGTGCAGATCGCGCCCGGCGAGCAGGCTCAGGCGCGACTGATGCACGCCGTCTACGGGCCGAAGGGCGCGAAAGCCGGCTTTACCTCGGGCGAATGCTGCGACGACCTCGCCGTGGCCGTGGACGATCTGGTCGCGCAAGGCGTGCAGGTGATCGTGCTGGGCTGTACCGAGTTGCCGCTGCTATTGCGCGATGCCGTGCTGGCCTGCGCGGGCGGGCGGGTAGTGCGGCTTGTCGATCCGACCGAGGTGCTGGCGAGGTGCTGCGTGGTGTATGCGCTGGGGGAAAGCGCGGCGCTGGAGGGGGTTCCGGTGGGACCGTTAGCGACAACACCACAGGTCAGTGTGGAGCGCGCGTTCGGTTAGGCGCGGGTGCTCCGGTCAATGATTTTCGGCGTTTTGACGCTTGCCGCGATTGCGGACTGAGCGTCTTGACGCCTTCATCTTCCTGCGCCTGCAGTAAGGCCCCAACGCCGCTTCACTCGGCGCAGGATCTTTCCCATGCAATCGGCATGACGCTTGCTGCCGGGCTGAGCGGTGTGGGTTTTTGTCGTCGATTACGGCCTCTCGCGCTTCGGGAGCGCAGCCGCACCGTGTCATGGAAAACTGTATAAATATACAGTATAGTATCCCGTTGCAAGCTGGGCCTCCGCGTGCGTCTCCGCCGGCCCCGCTGCACTGAACTTGCGCGGTCGCGAGGCGTCCGTGAGAGGTAGCCCACTCATTCAGGCGGTCGAAAAATTGGCATCTAACGGCATTATCAAGATTCGCGGCGCGCGCCAGCACAACCTCAAGAACGTCGACCTCGACGTACGAACCGGCGAAATGACGGTCGTGACCGGCCCGTCCGGCTCCGGCAAGTCGAGCCTCGTGTTCGACACGCTTTACGCGGAAGGGCAGCGGCGCTACGTCGAAACATTCAGCGCCTACGCCCGGCAGTTTCTGGACCGCATGGACCGGCCGCAAGTCGACCGTGTCGACGGCGTGCCGCCCGCCATCGCGATCGACCAGACCAACCCGGTGCGCAGTTCGCGCTCCACCGTCGGCACCATGACGGAGCTCAACGATCACCTGAAGCTGCTGTACGCGCGCGCGGCCGAACTGTTCGACCGCCAGACGGCCCGCCAGGTGCGGCACGACACGCCCGAAACGATCTACGCCGAGTTGCTCGAGCGCACCGCGCAGAACGAGCCGCGGCTCGTCGTCACGTTCCCGGTCGAACTGCCGGAGTCCGCGTCCGAGCAGGAAGTCGAGCAGTGGCTGTCGGCGAGCGGCTATACGCGCGTTCAGGCGCAGCGCGAAGTCGATTCGCCGACCGGCAAGCGCAAGCTGCTCGACGTGGTGGCCGACCGTTTCCGGCTGAGTTCGGTGGACAAGCAACGCGCGGTCGAGGCGATCGAGGCCTCGCTCAAACGTGGCGGCGGGCGCGTCAATATTTACGTGCTGCCGGCGTCGTCCGAAGGACCGGAAGCTCAGGAAAGCGAACCGGAAATCTGGCGCTTCTCCACCGGGTTGCATAGTCCCGAAAGCGATCTGCGCTATGCGGACCCGCAGCCCGCGCTGTTCTCTTTCAATTCGGCGTACGGCGCGTGTGAAGTCTGCCGTGGGTTTGGCCGCGTAATCGGCGTCGACCTCGGCCTCGTGATTCCCGATGCGCGCAAGACGCTGCGCGATGGCGCGATCAAGCCCATGCAAACGCCGGCGTGGAAGGAATGCCAGGACGATCTGATGCGCTACGCGGCGAAAGCCGACATCCGCCGCGGCACGCCGTGGGGCGAACTGACGGACGCAGAGCGCGACTGGGTCATCAACGGGTCGCCGGACTGGAACGGCAAGTGGCAAAGCCACTGGTACGGTGTCAAACGCTTCTTCGAGTATCTCGAATCGAAGGCGTACAAGATGCATATTCGTGTGCTGCTGTCCAAGTACCGCAGCTACACGCCTTGCGAAACCTGCGGCGGCGCGCGGCTGAAAACGGAGTCGCTGTTGTGGCGCCTCGGCAGCAAGGCGAATGCGGACGACGTGCTGCCGGCCGCGCAGCGCTTCCTGCCGCGCGGCGTCGACTGGACGCGCGCGCAACTCGAAGCGTTGCCGGGTCTGACCGTGCATGACCTGATGCTGATGCCGATCGAGCGCATCCGGCGCTTCTTCGACGAAATCAGCTTGCCGAGCGCGTTGCTCGACGACGCACTCAAACTGCTGCTCGCCGAGGTACGCACGCGCCTCAAATATCTGTGCGACGTGGGCCTCGGTTATCTGACGCTCGACCGGCAAAGCCGCACGCTGTCCGGCGGCGAGGTGCAGCGGATCAACCTGACCACGGCGCTCGGCACGTCGCTTACCAAGACGCTTTTCGTGCTCGACGAGCCGAGTATCGGTCTGCATCCGCGCGATCTGAACCGCATCGTCGAAGCCATGCATCGCCTGCGCGACGCGGGCAATACGCTGGTGGTGGTGGAACACGATCCCTCCGTGATGCTCGCGGCGGATCGTCTGATCGACATGGGGCCTGGGCCGGGCGAGCGCGGCGGTTCGATCATTTACGACGGCGTGCCCGAGGCTATCCGTTCGTCCGGCACGCTTACCGGCGAGTACCTCGGGGGCCGCCGGCATGTGGCCGACGCGGCGCACTGGTCGCAGCGGCCGGTGGATGCCGCCACGCCGCGCATCGTGCTCGAAGGCGCGACCGAACACAATCTGCGCGATGTCACGGTGGAGATTCCGCTGGAGCGGCTCGTCTGCGTGACGGGCGTGTCGGGTTCCGGCAAATCCACGCTATTGCAAGACGTGTTGTATCCCGCCATGGCGCGGCACTTCGGACTCGCCACCGAATCGCCGGGCGCATTCAGAAGCCTCAGCGGTGCCGATCAGGTCACCGACGTGGTGTTCGTCGACCAATCGCCGATCGGCAAGACGGCGCGTTCGAACCCGGCCAGTTATGTCGGCGCGTTCGACGAAATCCGCAAACTGTTCGCCAAGGCGCCGCTCGCGCAACAACGCGGTTACGGCCCGGGCATGTTCAGCTTCAACTCGGGTGACGGCCGCTGCCCGACCTGCGGCGGCTCCGGTTTCGAACATATCGAAATGCAGTTCCTGAGCGATGTGTATCTGCGTTGCCCCGATTGCGACGGTCGCCGTTATCGCGCGGAACTGCTCGAAGTGAAAATCGAGCGCGGCGAACCGGCGCGCACGCTGAGCATTGCCGACGTGCTGGAATTGACGGTGAGCGAAGCGATCACCTTCTTTGCCAAAGACGCCGAAGTGTTGCGCGTGCTGCAGCCGATCGTCGACGTGGGCCTCGAATACGTGAAGCTCGGCCAGCCGGTGCCCACGCTGTCAGGCGGTGAGGCGCAACGGCTCAAGCTCGCCGGGTTCCTCGCGGAATCGGCTCAGGCGCGAACCGCGCGCAGCGCGAAGCAGCCGGTCGCAAAACGCCTCTTCATGTTCGACGAACCGACCACCGGCCTGCATTTCGACGACATCGCCAAGCTCATGCAGGCGTTCGGCAAACTGCTCGCAAGCGGTCATTCGCTGATCGTGATCGAGCACAACCTCGACGTGATTCGCGCCGCCGACTGGCTGATCGACCTCGGTCCCGAAGGTGGCGACGGCGGCGGGCGAGTGCTGTGCGCCGGCACGCCGGAAGACGTCAAGGCGTGTGCGGAATCGCATACGGGCGAAGCGCTGCTGCAATACGACCGCGCCATGAGCGCGGCGGAAGAGCCGGCGTCGCAAGGCATTCCGCTGCAAAAGGCGCTGAGCGCCGCGCGTGCGCGCCGGGCGATCGAAGGCGAGGACGTGGTGCGCATCGTCAATGCACGCGAGCACAACCTGAAAGCGCTGGACGTGGACATCCCGCACGGCAAATTCAACGTCATTACCGGCGTATCCGGTTCGGGCAAGTCCACGCTCGCGTTCGACATCCTGTTCCACGAAGGGCAGCGCCGTTACCTCGAATCGCTGAACGCCTACGCGCGTTCCATCGTGCAGCCGGCGGGGCGGCCCGAGGTCGACGCGGTGTACGGTATTCCACCGACTGTCGCGATCGAGCAGCGGCTTTCGCGCGGCGGCCGCAAGAGTACCGTGGCGACCACGTCCGAGGTGTGGCACTTCCTGCGTCTCCTGTATGTGAAGCTCGGTTTGCAGCATTGCATTCACGACGGCACGCCGGTCACGTCGCAAAGCGTCGAGTCGATCGCGGCGCAGTTGCTGCGCGATCACAAGGGACAGCATGTCGGCTTTCTCGCGCCGCTGGTCGTGAATCGCAAGGGCGTCTACACGGATCTTGCCAAGTGGGCGAAAGCGCGCGGCAATACGCATCTGCGAGTGGATGGCGAGTTCGTGCCGGTGGACCCGTGGCCGAAGCTCGACCGTTTTCGCGAGCATACGATCGAATTGCCGGTGGCCGACCTCGTCGTTTCGCCGGACCATGAAACCGAATTGAGTCAGGCGCTCGACCAGACGCTGGAAGTCGGCAAGGGCGTGATGCATCTGCTGGCGCCGCTCGACGGTTTACACGACGCGATCAGCGGCGGCCGTCCCACGGCCAGCCTTGGCGCCGTGAAGGTGCTGTCCACCAAGCGCGCGTGTCCGGTGTGCGGTACGAGCTACCCGGAACTCGACCCGCGCATGTTCTCGTACAACAGCAAGCATGGCTGGTGCACCACCTGTGTCGGCACGGGCCTCGCGCTCACGCGTGAGCAGCGCGCGGCATACGACGACACGATCGTGGTCGACGACAATCGCGGCCGCGAACAGAGTCTGCCTTCGGAAGAGCAGGAACCCGAAGGTCTCGTGGATGAACCGTGTCCGGATTGCGCGGGTACGCGTCTGAATCCCACCGCGCGCGCGGTCACGTTCGACGCGCAGGCCATTGTCGATGTCGCGCAATGGACCGTGTCCGACACGCGCGCGTGGATCGACACGCTGGAAATGACCGGCCGCGACGCGGAAATCGCGCGCGACGTGATCAGTGAAATCGGCAGCCGCCTGCAGTTCCTCGAAGAAGTGGGGCTCGGTTATCTGAGTCTCGATCGCGCCGCGCCAAGCCTCTCGGGCGGCGAGGCGCAGCGCATCCGGCTTGCCGCGCAACTCGGCAGCAATCTGCAAGGCGTGTGCTACGTACTCGACGAACCCACCATCGGTCTGCATCCGCGTGACAATCAGATTCTGCTGAACGCTTTGCGCAAGCTGGGTGAAAAGGGCAATACGCTGGTGGTCGTCGAACATGACGAGGACACCATCCGGCGTGCCGATCACATCATCGACATCGGGCCGGGCGCGGGCAAGCGCGGCGGTACGCTGGTGGCACAGGGCAGCGTGGCGGACCTGTCGGCGCAACCTGATTCGCTGACCGGACAGTTTCTCGCCCACCCCATCGTGCATCCGTTGCAGCCGCGCCGCGAAGTGGTCGCGCCGGGCAAGCGCACGGCCGCTGTGCCGGAAAACTGGCTGACGGTGCACGGCGGCAAACTGCACAACCTGCGCAACGTTACGGTCGGCATTCCGCTCTCGCGGTTGGTGGCGATTACCGGCGTCAGCGGTTCCGGCAAGTCGACGCTTGCTCGCGACGTGTTGATGACAAATTTGCTGGATGCCGTCGGACGTTCGGTGCTGTCGTCGCCGGCCACGCGCCGCGCGCGCGCGGCGGCCGAGGAGAAACCCGCTGCGAACCGGCGCTCCAGCGTGCTGGCACGCACGGCGCCGCGCGCACCCTTGAATGTGACGCATGCTTGGCAAGGCTGCGATGCGATCACTGGCTGGGAGAGCATCGACCGCGTGCTGGAAGTCGATCAAACGCCGATCGGCAAGACACCGCGTTCATGTCCCGCCACGTACATCGGCGTGTGGGACGCGATCCGCAAGCTGTTCGCTGGCACGCTCGAAGCCCGTGCACGCGGCTATACGGCCTCGCGCTTCTCGTTCAACACCGGCGAAGGCCGTTGTCCGGCCTGTGAGGGGCAGGGCGTGCGCACCATCGGCATGAGCTTTCTGCCCGACGTGAAGGTGCCTTGCGACGTATGTCACGGGCAGCGCTTCAATCCGGAAACGCTCGCGGTCACATGGCGCGGCAAGAATATCGGTGACGTGCTGACCATGGAAATCGACGAAGCCGTCGAGTTCTTCGCGCCCATCTCGAACATCGCACATCCATTGCAGTTGATGAAAGACGTTGGGCTCGGTTATCTCACACTGGGTCAGCCTTCGCCCACGTTGTCGGGCGGCGAAGCGCAGCGCATCAAACTCGTCACCGAACTGAGCAAAGTGCGCGACGACATTACCCGGCGCGGACAGAAGCCGCCACACACCCTATATGTGTTGGACGAACCAACCGTGGGCCTGCATATGGCGGATGTGGCCAAACTGATTCGCGTTCTGCATCGTCTCGCGGACGGCGGCCATAGTGTCGTTGTCATCGAGCACGATCTCGATGTGATCGCCGAGGCGGACTGGATCATCGATCTCGGTCCGGAAGGTGGGGTCGGCGGTGGGTCGATTGTCGCTGCTACGGACCCCGAAGGACTATCTCGCGTTGCCGCGAGTCATACAGGCGCTGCGTTGCGGCCCGTTCTGGCGCGATCGCGGAACGACGACCTCATGGTAACGGGCGAAGGTACGAACGGTTGATGCAACAGAGAGCGGCGCAATCAACTTTGCGCCGCTCTCTTTTTCCGTTCGTTGAACTCCGGCAGTTCATGCAAGCTCGCCCCAGACGTTGCTGATATGCGCAACTCGTTCGGCGCCAGGTGCCGAAACGCGCCATGCGAATTCAACCTACCCGCAATCATTGTCCGGTTTGTTGGCATAATGTAATTTATTGGAATTAATTTGTAATTAAGGTTAAGGCGTAATTGGAATGCGTATTTAGAGTGTCGTAAATAGCGCTAAAAGTATTTTTAAACGCTGCTTTCCTTCTGCTATCGTCTCGCCATCGGCGGCGGTCTCGCCCCGGCGACTCACCATCCAGACAAACAAACTGATCGCGATCCGCTCGAATTACTGTGCGCCCGCGCGGAAAGGCTTGCCCGGTGGACTTCCTGGCGTTGTCGACGAGCATGCCGCCGGCAGATTCAAGTGCATCGGTGCACGTTGTAAGTGCAGAGAAATCCCAATTCTCGGGCATAAAACGTCGAATGCTTATCTGCTCGACATACACTTATTCTTTTAAAGCGGCGCCAATTCGCGGCGAGTTAGAGTTATCTCTCTAAACTAAGTATGCCGCCATCAAAAAAAGTTTGACCGGACATTTTTTGTCCTGCTATCTTTGCCTCCCATGAAACGCATGTGACGTTCGCGCAAAAAGTTCCAGGCGTTACGACACACATCGATCAGGTTGTCTCCAGCGTTCATGCAAGGCAGAAGTTGGCGGTTCAAATTTAATCTATTAGTAGTTCTACTTAGATCGGCTTTCAGGCTCGCATGACATGCGGCCGCAGCCTCCTTGAGTCACGTCCGATTCGTCGGATCGAGGCCGGGGAGTGCTGCGTCCATTTTGGACTGCGAACCAAGGATAGTCGTTCGCCGGATGATTGAAGTGAATGTTATTTGCGGTATGTAAGCGCACTGCAGTTACAGAAATGAACGGTTCACGCCGGAGGAGTAAAGGTGGGTACGAAAGTCGAAGGGCAATTTCCGGCAGCAACGGCCCATATGGAGAGGCCAGGGCGCCCGCGAGAGTTTGGGCGCAAGCAGCAAAACCCAGTACGCCGCTTTGGCGGCATCGCAGTCGTTCTGCTCCTGCATATCGTGCTGATCTACGCACTGATCAATGGCCTTGCCACCAAGGTCGTGCAGGTCATTCAACATCCTATCGAAACGAAGATCATCGAGCCGGTGAAGCCGCCACCGCCGCCGCCGCTGCCTACGGTGCAACTGCCGCCGCCGAAATTCGCGCCGCCGCCGCCGCCGTTCGTGCCGCCGCCCGAAGTGCAGGTGCAAACGCCGCCGCAGCCGACCATTGCGCATCAGGCCGCACCGGTTGTCTCGGCACCTGCCGTGGCGCCGCCCGCACCGCCGGCACCGCCCGCGCCGAGCAAGCCTGTGAGTACAGAAGTCGGAGTCGTGTGCCCGAACTCGGATCAGATCCGTTCGTCGATTCGCTACCCGAAGGAAGCGCAGGAAAACAACGTAACGGGTGATGTTCTCATTGAATTCGTCGTCGACCCGCAGGGCCATATTACGAATGAACGTGTTGCCAAATCCGCAGACGACTCCTCGCTGGATCGTGCTGCATTCAACGCGGTCAAGCAGTTCACGTGCGTTTCCCAAGGCCAGGCTGTCCGTGTGCAAGTTCCGTTCTCGTTTAACCTGAACTGAATTCACAGGCTGTTCGGTACCGGTAGCGATTTATCAGTCTTAGTTTGGAAGTTGTACTAATGAACTTGGAGCAGGCATGAAGAAGCGTACTCTCGCCGCACTGGCGGCAAGCATGTTGATCGCCGTAACTACGGTGGATACCTTTGTTGCACCGCAAATGGCCCACGCACAGGCCAGCGACGCCTCGGCGTCAGCTGCCGCGCCGGCCACGGCCGCGCCGCAAACCGCGAGTTCGGCCGCCGACGAAGCGGTCCCGCCGCCGGCGCCGGCCACGTCCGAAACCGTCAATAACCCATACGGCCTCGGCGCACTCTGGAAGAACGGCGACTTCGTCGCTCGCTTCGTGCTGATTCTGCTGGTGCTCATGTCAATGGGTAGCTGGTACATCATGATCACCAAGTTCGTCGAGCAGTTCCGCGCCAACCGCCGGGCCAAAAGCGCCGATGAGCAATTGTGGACCGCGCCGTCACTGGTTGAAGGCGCGCAGCGTCTCGACGAAGCGTCGCCGTTCCGCTTCATCGCCGAAACGGCTATCGAGGCTGGCGAGCACCACGACGAAGCGCTGCTCGAAGCCGTGGACCGCAATACCTGGATCGATACCTCGGTCGAGCGTGCGATCACCAACGTGTCGAATCGTCTGCAAGACGGTCTGGCTTTCCTCGGTACGGTGGGTTCGACAGCGCCGTTCGTCGGCCTGTTCGGCACCGTGTGGGGCATTTATCACGCGCTGACGGCGATCGGCATTGCCGGGCAGGCTTCGATCGACAAGGTCGCGGGGCCGGTGGGTGAGGCGCTGATCATGACCGCCATCGGTCTCGCGGTGGCCGTGCCCGCCGTGCTCGGCTACAACTTCCTGGTTCGCCGCAACAAGTCGGTGATGGAGCGTGTGCGTGCATTCGGCGCGCAGCTGCATACCGTCTTGCTGGCTGGCAGCCGCCGCCCGGCGCGCGCCGCGGCTCGCGAAGCGTCGCTGGTTCAATAAGCGGAGTCCGTCATGGCAATGAGCGTTGGGCAGGACGACAACGACGAGGTCATCTCCAGTATCAACACCACGCCGCTCGTCGACGTGATGCTGGTTCTGCTGATCATCTTTCTGATCACGATTCCGGTCGTGACGCATACGGTGCCGGTGCAATTGCCGAAGGAGACGATCCAGCCGCTGCAGACCACCCCCAAGAGTATCGTCATTGCGGTCAACCGTGACGGCGATTTCTTCTGGAACGAGAAGCAGGTGGATGCGCCTACGCTGCTGGCACGCCTGAAGACCGTGTCTGTCATGACGCCGCAACCGGAAGTGCATGTTCGGGGCGACCAGAGCGCGCGTTATGAATTCATCGGCCGGGTCATTACCGAGTGCGAGCGTGCCGGTATCGCGAAGGTTTCGTTTATCACGGAGCCGCCAGCGCGCGGTGGTTAACTTTGCATGGGATCGGACTAAGTGCTAAAGCACTAAGTCCGATCGACAGGAGCCGAGAATGGGAATGAATGTATCGTCGGGCGGCGGCAGTGAACCGGACGTGATGGTCGATATCAACACCACACCGCTGATCGACGTGATGCTGGTGTTGCTGATCATGCTGATTATCACGATTCCGATTCAGACGCATGCTATCAAGATGAACCTGCCGGTCGGCAATCCACCGCCACCGATCACGCAACCTGAAGTGGTGCAGATCGATATCGACTTCGACGGCACGACCACGTGGAACGGTCAGCCGGTGCCGAATCGTGCCGCGCTCGAATCCAGGCTTGCTCAAGTGGCGGCTGAACCGGTTCAGGCCGAAATTCATCTGCGGCCGAACAAGCTGGTGCCGTACAAGGATGTCGCGGAGGTGATGGCGTCCGCGCAACGACTGGGCGCGACGAAAATCGGCCTGATCGGTAATGAGCAGTACATGCAATAGGGAAGGGCAATGCAAACGATTCAACAACGCTTCAGGCGTGTCGTCATGGCGGCGGCTCTCGTACTGCCGCTCGCCGCTCATGCCGCCGACACGCTGCGGCCGGACGTGGCGAAACCGCTGAATGCCGCGCAGGATCTGTATCGCGCGCACAAGTACAAGGACGCGCTGGCGAAGATCGATCAGGCGGCGGCCGTGCCGGGCAAGACGCCGTATGAAAGCACCATGATCGAACAGATGCGCGGTGCGGCAGCGGCGGCGGCCGGCGAGTCCGGTGTCGCCGCTCAGGCTTACGAAACGTTGTTGAGTTCCGGGAAGTTGAGCGGCGCGGACGAGCAGCGTACGTCCGCGGCTTTGGCCGGCATCTACTTCCAGCAGAAGAACTATGCACAGGCGGCGAAGGTCGCGCAGCGCTATCTGAAGTCCGGTGGCAGCGATCCCGACATGCGTACGCTGCTGGTTCAGTCGTACTACCTGTCGAACGATTGCGCGAGCGTGGTGAGCCTGCTCAAGCCGGGCATCGATGCGCAGGTGCGTGCCGGTCACGTGCCTGACGAGTCACAACTGCAATTGCTCGGCACGTGTGCGCAACGCGTGAAGGACGATGCCACGTATCGCAGCACGCTCGAAAAGCTGGTTGCCTATCATCCGAAACAGTCCTACTGGGACGATCTGTTCTCGGCGATTCGCAGCAAGCCGGGCTATTCGTCGAAGCTCGATATCGACACGTACCGGTTGCGCCGCGCGACCGGCTCGCTCTCGAGCGCCGACGATTACATGGAAATGACCCAGCTCGCGATCGTGGCGGGTACGACGGCTGAAGGCAAGCAGGTCATCGATCAGGGCTTTGCGTCGGGCGTTCTGGGGCGCGACGCACAAGCGGATCGCGAGAAACGCCTTCAGGCATTGGCGGCAAAACGGGCGCAGGCACCTGCAGATCCGGCGAATCCCATTGCGCCTGTCGACATGGCATTCAACCAGGTGTTCGCCGGGCAGGCAAAACAGGGGCTCGCTGCCATGGACGCGGCAATCGCGAAGGGTGGGATCGACCACCCGGACCAGGCGCAACTGCATCTGGGTGAGGCGTACTACGTGGCCGGCGATAAAGCGCGTGCGGTACAAACCTTCCGTGCCGTGAAGGGCACCGATGGTTCAGCCGACCTCGCCCGTTTGTGGGTGCTGGTGGCGTCGAAATAAGAGCACTCTGTTCCCGTTATGTTTCATCTGACGAGGCGCGCTCGAGGTGTCCTCATGGCGGGCGCGAGTTAGCGCGCTCGTCGTAAGGAATGTGGACCGTCTCCGATGTCTGAGCGTGGTTGCACTCGCAACTACCGCCAGGCATTCGGAGGAGGCGGAAGTCTTCTGGAAAACACAGAGATCGAGTTATCCATAGCGGCATCCCGGCAGGCATATCGGGAATGGTCGAGGGAGGATGTTGCGTTCTATGAAACATAATTTGTATATATCAAACTATTTTTGACTACGGGATTCTGTCTTGCTATGGTTTTGCCACTCAATAACAAGGCACACGTTGCAATCTCTATAGGAAGCAAAATCCGCGCGCTTCGCCAACGGCTCAAGCGCACGCTGGATGAAGTGGCAAAGACTGCGGGCATTTCCAAGCCCTTTCTGTCGCAAGTGGAACGGGGTCACGCAACACCTTCTATTACATCGTTAGTAGGTATTGCTCGAGCGTTAGGTGTCACGGTGCAGTACTTCGTCGATACGCCGACCGAAGACAAGTCGGTGCGTAGAGGCAGTGACCTGAAGTACTTCGGATTTGACGGCAGTGCCAATCTGTTTGGGCGGCTCACGAATCTGTCGGTTGGCAGCAAGCTGGAAGTCATTCTCGTCAGGATGCCGGTGGGACAAAATCCCTCGGAAGTTACGACGCACGCAGGGGAAGAGTTTCTGTATGTGATGAGCGGCCAGATCTCGCTCACGTTGGAAGGCACAACGTTCGTATTGCAGGCAGGCGACACTGCGCATTACGAATCTACCGTGCCGCACTCCTGGTCCAATACCGCACGTGAAGAAGCGGTGATCGTTTGGGTAGGGACGCCACGATTGTTTTAGTGCCGCAGGTCATGCTTTTGCAAATAGCACTCAATGTGTATTTGTAAGCATTACTTAAGTTTGTACCCGAGATTTGGGAATTGAGGGCCGGCGAGTGGCGGGATCCACTCGCGTGGCGGTAGAGATGACAACAATTTGAAAAGCGCTGCGCGTTTCGATTGCAATAAATTAGTAGTCCAACACTGAGTTATTTGATGTTGCTTTAACGGAGCGCGGCGCAAGATCGCCGTATATCGAGTGGAGAGGTTCACAAGACCTCTCATCACATATTGCTGTGGCCTTACTGACGAGCGAGAAGGGGAAAAATGAAACAAAGGGCATTGGCGCTGGCCATTAGAAGAATAGTCTGGGCTGAACTGGCATTGTCGGCCGCAATCGCCGTACCGGCGTTTGCACAAAGCCAGCCGGCCACCACCGGCACAGCGGCGGGCGCAACGACGGAAAGCGCGCCGGCGACGGGCGCTGCTGCCACACCGTCCGCGGACAGCAGCACCGCGACGCCGGCGGGCAAAGGGGTTCAGCAACTCAAGAAATTTGAAGTGACCGGCTCGCTGATCCGCACGTCGGACAAGGTTGGCAATACGGAAGTCCAGACCATCACGCCCAAGGAAATCCAGCAAAGCGGTTATACGACCGTGGCCGACTTCCTGCGCGGCACGTCCGCGAACTCAGGGAGCAGCTGGGGCCAAACGACGATGAACAGCTCCGCGCAAGGCGGTGGCGGCATTGCATTGCGCGGTTTGAGCGAGAAGTACACGCTGGTGCTGGTGGACGGCCAACGGGTGGCGAATTACGGCAAGGCGGTGAACTTCACCGACACGTTCTTCGACGTGAATTCGATCCCGCTCAACATGATCGATCACATCGACATCGTGAAGACCGGTGCGGTCTCGGTGTATGGTTCGGATGCGATTGCAGGCGTGGTCAACATCATCACGAAGAAGGACTTTCAGGGCTTGCAGATCGACGGCCAGCTCGGCAAGGCGCAGCATCCGGGCGACGCGCAGGGTAACTTCAGCGTGCTCGGCGGCGTTGGCGATCTGAATGGCGACCGCTTCAACGTGACGGCCGCCGCGAGCTACTATCGCGACACCGGCTCGTCGCTCGCCGATCGCGACATGACCGCAAATCAGGACTTCAGCCAGTTCCCGGGCGGTCTCGCGGGCCCGCTCGGTCCGAACCAGCAGTCGTACTGGACCTCGGCCGACGGCACCAAATCGGCGCTCAGCCCTTGCCCTCCGGGCAGCGTGTCGGCGAACGGCGCGACCACGTGTAAATCGAACCCGGCGAGCGCCACCTCGCTCATGCCGGCGATCACACGCCTGAATGCTAAAGTGCGCGGCACCTTCAAGATCAACGACGACGTGCAGGCTTACGCCGATTTGTGGGTGAGCCGCAACGAAACCGTACAGAACGAAGGTCCGGCAGTGCTGAGCAGCCAGACGAACGCGTTCAACCCGGCTACCGGTTCGGCGTTGCCGCTGTCGCGCACGGTCTCGGGCACCAACCCGTACAACCCGTTCGGCGTGCCGACGCAGATCAATTACACGTTCCCGAACACTGTTTCGGCGGATACGGTGTCGACGTTCTGGCGTGCAATGACCGGCGTGAAGGGGTCGTTTACCACCGCCAAGTTCGGCGACTGGGATTGGTCCGCGGATTACGGCCATTCGCAGAGCACGGTCGACACGACCTACGGCAATGCGCTGAACGTGGCTGGCGTCGAGAACATTCTGCAGAACGGCGTGTTCAATTTCTCGAACCCGTCGGCCACGCCGAACGGCTTGAACGGCGTGTTCCAGAACGACTACGAACAGGCAATCTCGAAGCTCGACAGTGTTACGGCGAAAACCTCGACGGGTAACCTGTTCAATCTGCCTGGTGGCCCGGTCGGAGTCGGTTTCGGTACGGAATTCCGTCACGAAAGCAACCTGATCAACTCGCGCACGTATAGCGCGCTTGGGGTCACGGCGCCGGCAAACGTGCAGACGGTCGACGGCGAGCGCAACGTGGCCGCCGTGTACTACCAGGTCGATATTCCGATCATTCACAACCTGACGTTCACGCAAGCGGGCCGTTACGACCACTACAGCGACTTCGGCGGTGCATTCTCGCCGAGCTTCGCGTTGCGCTTCCAGCCGGTCAAGATGCTCACGACGTATGCATCGTACAGCCGTGGCTTCCGCGCGCCGACTCTGGTCGAAAACTCGCAGGCTACGTATCTGGCCCACCAGAACCTGGTGGACCCGAACGATCCGAGCGGCACGCCGACCAAACACTTCACGACGGAACAGGTCAACGGCAATCCGGCGCTGCAGCCTGAGCACACGAAGAACTACAACATCGGCTTCGAGCTCTCGCCGGATTCGTCGACGGATATCGGTGCGGCGTTCTACAAGATTCACATCGACGGTGTGATCGGCACGAACGATCCGAATGCGGTGATGGACGCAAACAACCCGTCGAACGTGATTCGCAATCCGGACGGCACGGTGGCCTACATCAAGGAACAGTTCGTCAACCTCGGCTCGCTCGACACCGACGGCTTCGACATGAACTTCCGCAAGTCGGTCGGCACGAAGTACGGTACGTTCACGCTGGCAGGCGACTGGGCCTACGTGTGGCACTTCAAGCTGAACAGCCCGGGTGCGCCCACGCAGGACTTCGCCGGCAACAACCTCGCGTTGCTGCAGCCGTTCGGTGCGTCCAATCCGCGCTGGAAGGGTAATACCAGCTTGTCCTGGGATTACCGCAAGCTGACCACGACGCTGACGTGGCAGTACACCGGCCCGTACACGAACGCGGTGGCGTCCGAGTTCGGCGACGGTGGCACGCTGTCGGTGGCGTCGTATAGCCAGTTCAACCTGATGGCTACGTATCGCGGCTTCAAGAACTGGACGATCTACGGCGGCATCAACAACATCTTCGATCGTAAGCCGCCGTTCGACGTCGAATGGCAGGCCACGCCGGATATCACGGGCTACGACCAGTCGTTGTACACCAATATCGGCCGCTTCTTCCAGGTCGGTGCGTCGTACCGCTTCTGAAGTCTTTGATGGTTGTGATTCATCCGCAGTCTGTCTAGTGGGTCGGCCGCTCCGGTTTCGGGTCTCCCGTTCCGGAGCGGCAAACCACGTTTAAAGACGTACATTGGTGTTCCCCGTGCACAATGCTCGCTCAGCACCACGACGAGCGACAGTGGGCGGTAAGCAGCAGCGTAGCGCTAGCGGGGAGCTATGGGAGCGACGGCGTCGGGCCGTCACTCGCGCCGATTCGACTTACCGCGCGCCGGCGTCAAGCCGGCGCGCGTCCTTACGCATTCCGAAGATGAGACTTGTGAAGTTTCGCCGGCCGCGCGCCGTGCCCACGGCAGCATCCGCGTCCGTGCCGCGGCTTCGCACCGCCGCGCGGATCGCGTTGTGCGCCGGTGCGTGTCTGGCATTGAGCGCAATCTGCGCGCAGGCGCGGCCCTCGATTGCGCAATACGACGAGCCCAAATATCCCGCCGGCTTTACGCACTTCGACTATGCGGATCCCACGGCACCGAGCGACGGCAAGCTCAGCTTCCAGAACTTCGACGAACTGCAGAGCTACGATTCGCTGAATCCGTTTCTCGTGCGCGGCGCGCCCGCGCCGGACATTCTGCATCTGATGTTCGATACGCTGATGCAGCGCAGCTGGGACGAACTCGCCTCCGAATACCCGCTCATTGCCGACGACGTAGAAGTCGCGCCGGACCTCGGCTCGGCCACGTTCCACATTAATCCCGCCGCGCGTTTTTCGAACGGCGATCCGATTACCGCGGCCGACGTCAAATACTCGTTCGATATGCTGACGAGTTCCAAGGCGTCGCCCTTGTTCAACGCGCAGTTCTCGGTGATCAAGCGCGCCGTGATTGTCGACCCGGCGACCGTGCGCTTCGAATTCAGGCATGCCGAGCGCGACGCGCCGCTGATCGCCGGCGACTTGCCGATCTTCTCGCCGAAGTGGGGCGCGCGTGCGGACGGCACACGTTTGCCTTTCGATCAGATCGCGAACGAGGCGCCGATCGCGAGCGGTCCGTATCTGATCGAGTCGCGCAAGAACGACAAGCAGATCACCTATCGGCGCAACCCCGACTACTGGGCCGCGAATCTGCCGTCGCGGCGCGGCATGTATCGCTTCGCAAGTATCACGTTCAATCTGTACCGTGACCACTACACGCAACTCGAAGCCTTCAAGGCGGGCGACGCGGACGTTATCGTCGAATACAGCGCGACGCAGTGGGCCCGCAAATACGTCGGCAAGAACTTCGACAATGGCCTGTTGAAGAAGGGCGAATTCGCCGATGGTCCCGCGCAGATGCAGGGACTGCTCATGAATCTACGCAAGCCGATGTTTCAGGATCAGCGCGTGCGCCACGCGCTGACGATGGCATTCGACTACGACTGGATGAACCGGATGATGTTCTATGGGCAATACCGGCGCACCAGCAGCTATTTCGCGGCAAGTCCGTTCGGCGCGACCGGCATGCCCGGTCCGAAGGAACTGGCGTTGCTCGAACCATTGAGAGCCAGCGTGCCGCCGGAAGTGTTCGGTCCGATGCTCAAGCAGCCCGACACGATCGCGCCGAACTCCTTGCGCGGCAATTTGCGCGTGGCGCGTGATCTGCTGGCGCAAGCCGGCTGGCACTATCGCGACGGTGCATTGCGCGACGCCAACGGCACGCCGATGACGATCGAAATCATGGACGATCAGCCCGGCATGGATCGTCTTATCCTGCCGTATATGCAGGCGCTCGGCATGCTCGGCATTCAGGCGCATATGCGCGAAATCGATAGCGCGTTGTACCAGAAGCGGCTGGACAATTTCGAGTACGACATGACCACCTTCATCTATCCGCCGGTCACGATTCCGGGCGCTGAACTGACGCGCCGTTTCGGTAGCGCGGCCGCGTCCGAGGTCGGCTCGGAAAACTATCCGGGGATTCGTTCGAAAGCGGTCGACTCGCTGATTCACTCGGCGCTTTCCGCGACCAATCTCGACGACCTGCAAGCGGCGACCCGTGCGCTGGATCGCGTACTGATCTATTCGTTCTACCTCGTGCCGGAGTACTACGCGCCAGGCGCGCGTATCGGCTACAAGACCACGATCGGCTTTCCGAAGATCGTTCCCAAAACGTACCAATACGAAGACTGGGTGATCGACTACTGGTACGCGAAAAAACCAGGCGCACGCGTCACTCAAACCACCCAGGCTGCGCAGTCCGCCGGGTCATCCACGGCTGCGGCCCACTGAGGAACAGCATGCTTGCCTACATTCTCAGACGATTGCTGTTGATGGTGCCGACCCTGCTCGGCGTGGTCACGCTGACTTTTGTCGTCACGCAGTTCGTGCCGGGTGGGCCGGTCGAACAGGTGATGACGCAACTCCGCCACGGCGCTGGCCGTGGCGGAGAGGCGGGGGCGGGTGGCGGCGGTTATCACGGCAGCCAGGGTGTCGATCCGCAGCAGATCGAGCAGATCAAGAAGCAGTTCGGCTTCGACAAGCCACCGCTCGAACGCTATCTGTTGATGCTCAAGCGCTACGCGACGTTCGATCTCGGCCAGTCCTACTATCAACATGACAGCGTGTGGGACGTCATCAAATCGAAGTTGCCCGTTTCGATCACGCTCGGCTTATGGACGGTGCTGCTGACGTATCTGATATCCGTGCCATTGGGGATCGCGAAGGCGGTGCGCAACGGCTCGCGCTTCGATACCGTCACGAGCGTGCTGGTGCTCGCCGGTTATGCGATTCCTGGTTTCGTGCTCGGCGTGTTGCTGCTCATGCTCTTCGGTGGCGGCACGTTCTGGCAGGTGTTTCCGATGCGTGGCCTCACGTCGGATAACTTCAACGATCTCAGTGCATTTGGCAAAGTACTCGACTATTTGTGGCACATCGTGCTGCCGGTCACGGCCTCGGTGGTGGGCAACTTCGCGATCGTCACGATTCTGACCAAGAACACCTTTCTGGAGGAAATCGGCCGTCAGTATGTATTGACGGCACGCGCCAAGGGTGCGCCGGAGCGCGACGTGCTGTGGAAACACGTGCTGCGCAACGCCGCAATTCCGTTGCTCACCGGTTTGCCGGCGGCATTCGTAGGCGCGTTTCTCAACGGCAACCTGCTGATCGAAACGCTGTTCTCGCTCGACGGCATGGGCCAACTGTCGTACGACTCGGTGATTCGCCGTGATTATCCGGTTGTGCTTGGCTCGCTCTTTCTGTTCACGCTGATTGCCCTCGTAACCAAACTTATTGCTGACGTCTGCTATGTCCTCGTCGACCCCCGCATCCAATTCAACCGCCTGGACCGCTGACGCGGCCGGCGCGGCGCACGCGGCGTCGCCGTCTCCGTGGCGGCGTACGTGGCTGCGCTTCAGGCAGCAGCGTCTGGGCTACTGGAGCCTCGTGATCTTCGTGTCGTTGTTCGTCATCAGCCTGCTCGGCGAGGTGTTGTCCAACGACCGTCCGTTGATCGTGCGTTACGACGGGCACTATTACTTTCCCATCGTGAAGGACTATCCGGAGACGTTGTTCGGCGGCGACTTTCCGGCGCGTGCCAACTATCTCGATCCGTATATCCGATCGCGGCTCGAATCGAGCGGCAACTTCGCGGTCTATCCGCCGAATCATTTCCACTACGACACGATCGACTATTTCGCCGCGCATCCGTATCCGGCGCCGCCCACCGCGAGCAACTGGCTCGGCACGGATCAGTTCGGGCGTGACGTGCTGGCGCGGCTGCTCTACGGCTTCCGTCTGTCGGTGCTGATGGCGCTGGCGCTCACGGTGTCCGGTGTCGTCGTTGGCGTGTTGACTGGCGCGATTCAGGGCTTTTACGGCGGACGCACCGATCTGATCGGCCAGCGCCTGATCGAAATCTGGAGTTCGATGCCGGACCTGTACCTGCTGATCATTTTCGCGTCGATCTTCGAGCCCACGTTGTGGCTGCTCTTCATTCTGTTGTCGATGTTCGGCTGGCTCGTTCTATCGGACTACGTGCGCGCGGAATTCCTGCGCAATCGTTCGCTCGATTACGTGAAAGCGGCGCGCACCATGGGCCTGAGCAACTGGCAGATCATGTGGCGCCATGTATTGCCGAACAGCCTGACGCCGGTGATCACCTTTCTGCCGTTTCGCATGAGCGCGGCGATTCTCTCGCTGACCAGCCTCGACTTTCTCGGTCTCGGCGTGCCGCCGCCAACGCCAAGCCTCGGTGAACTGCTGCAGGAAGGCAAGAACAACCTCGACGCGTGGTGGATCTCCATGTCGGCATTTGCCGCGCTGGTGATCACGCTGCTGTTGCTGACTTTCATGGGCGACGCATTGCGCAATGCGCTGGATACGCGCTCGCGCGGCTCGGCTTTCGGCGGAGGTCCGCGATGACCAACACTCAAGCGCCGACCAACCGGCCATTGCTGGAAATCGACCGTTTCTCCGTGCGTTTCGGCGACAAGGTCGCGGTGCATGAACTCAGCCTGTCCATTGCACGCGGAGAGCGCGTGGCCTTGGTGGGCGAATCGGGTTCGGGCAAGAGCGTGACCGCGTTGTCCATTTTGCGGCTCGTCGAGCACGCGGAGTTGAGTGGCCGCATGCTGCTCGATGGTGAAGATCTGCTGCAGAAAACCGAGCAGCAGATGCGCGGCTTGCGCGGCGCGGACGTCGCGATGGTGTTTCAGGAGCCGATGACCGCGCTCAATCCGCTCTTTACAATCGGCAAACAGATTGCCGAGAGTTTGCGCCTGCACGAAGGCCTGCGGCCGAATGCGGCGCGTGAGCGCGGCATCGAGTTGCTCAGGCGCACCGGTATTCCCGAACCGGAACGGCGCATCGACAGCTTTCCGCACCAACTGTCCGGCGGCCAGCGGCAGCGCGCGATGATCGCGATGGCGCTCGCGTGCCGCCCGCGTTTGCTGCTCGCCGACGAGCCCACTACCGCGCTCGACGTCACCGTTCGCCAGCAGATCGTCGATCTGTTGATTTCGTTGCAGGAACAGGAAGCGGCGGAGCGCGGCATGGCCGTGCTGCTAATCACGCACGACCTGAATCTGGTGAAGCGTTTCGCGCAACGCGTCGCGGTGATGGAAAAGGGCGTACTGGTGGAGACCAATACGACCGAGGCGCTGTTCGCGAGTCCGCAGCATCCGTACACGCGGCGCCTGCTCGACAGCGAGCCGCAGCGTGCGGTGGCGCCGGTCGAGCAGGGCGCGCGCCGGTTGCTGGAAGTGCAGGGGCTGGCCGTGGACTATCGCACGGCGGCGAAAGGCTGGCGTTCCCTGTTCGGACGCTCGACATTCCGCGCGGTGCAGGATGTCGATCTGAGCGTGCGGCGCGGCGAAACGCTCGGCATTGTCGGTGAATCGGGTTCGGGTAAATCCACCTTGGCCGCAACCGTGCTCGGCCTGCAACAGCCGGCTGCCGGCCATATCCATATCGACGGCATGCCGCTATCCACGCTCAAAACCGCAAGCTCGCGCCGTGCGTTGTATTCGCGCATGCAAGTCGTGTTTCAGGACCCGTTCGGCTCGCTGTCGCCACGCATGACAGTCGAGCAGATCATCGGCGAGGGCCTCGCCGTGCATCGGCCGGAAGTGGACGCGAAGGCGCGGCGCGCACGCGTCGGCAGCCTGCTGGAAGAAGTCGGCATGCCCGCCGATGCGATGCTGCGCTACCCGCACGAGTTCTCCGGCGGCCAGCGGCAACGCATTGCGATTGCGCGAGCGCTGGCGGTCGAACCGGAATTGCTGGTGCTCGACGAGCCGACTAGCGCGCTTGACGTTTCGATTCAGAAGCAGGTGCTGAATCTGCTGACAAATCTGCAGAAAAAGTACAAGCTAAGCTACTTGTTCATTACGCACGATCTGGCGGTGATGCGAGCCATGGCGCATCGCGTGATCGTGATGAAGTCGGGACGCATCGTCGAAGCCGGCGACACGCTCGACGTGTTGCACGCACCGTCGCATCCTTATACGCAGTCGCTGCTGGCGTCGTCGCTCAATGTGCCGGAGCCGCGCGCCGCACAGACGCACACGGGAAAACTCCATGATTGACGAACGTTGGGCGCAGGCCGCCCGTACGCTGAAAAGCCACGCGGCCTTCTGGTCGCTGCGCATTGTCGACGAACAGATCGACGATCACGAGATTCGCAACGACATCGCGCAGCCGCTGCGCACGGTGCGGGATCGCGGGGCGATGCTGATTGCCTGGGTGGGCGCAGGCGCGGGTTATGCCGCGACCGCGAACCTGTCGGCGGCGGGTTTGCAGGCGGCGCTCGATATGGCGACCGCTCGCGCGGAGGCGAGCGCGGCCTTGTCCTTGATCGACCATCGCGAAGTCGCGCGTCCGGTGGCGAGTGGCGAGTATGTGTCGCCGAATGCGCAGCATGCGTTGCCGAGCCGCGCCGAGTGGCTCGACCGTTTGGGCGCTGAATGCGCCGCGGCCAATCTCGACGGAAGAATCGTGGAGCGCGTGGCAGCGGTACAGATCATCCACACGGATCAGCTCTACATGACCGGCGACGGCGTTCGCATCGACCAGCAGTTCCGCTTCGTGATGCCGCAATTGAGCGTCGCCGCGCACGCAAACGGCGACACGCAGGTGCGCACGCTCGGCGGCAACTATGGCACGCTCGGGCAGGGCGGCATGGAAGTGCTGGCGCGCTTTAACTTCGAAGGCTCGGGCGCACGTGTCGCCAACGAGGCGTTGCAACTGCTGGCCGCGCCGAATTGCCCGGCGGGCAAGCGCGACCTGTTGCTGATGCCTGACCAGATGATGCTGCAGATTCATGAGTCGATCGGCCATCCGCTCGAACTCGACCGCATTCTCGGCGACGAGCGCAATTTCGCGGGTTGGAGTTTCGTGAAGCAGGACATGTTCGGTTCGTACCGCTACGGTTCCGAGTTGCTGAACGTCACCTTCGACCCGGAACTGCGTGAAGAAGCGGCAGCCTACGCATTCGACGACGACGGCACCGAAGCACGCAAACAGTACCTGATTCGCAACGGCGTGCTGGAGCGTCCGCTCGGCGGCGCGTTGTCGCAGCAGCGCGCACGTATGCCGGGCGTGGCGAACTCGCGCGCGTCGAACTGGAACCGGCCGCCGATCGACCGCATGGCGAATCTGAATATCGAGCCCGGCGAGAGTTCGCTGGAAGAGATGATCGGCAACATCGAACACGGCATTCTGATGCGCACCAACACGTCATGGTCGATCGACGATCATCGCAACAAATTCCAGTTCGGCTGCGAGTTCGGCCAACTGATCGAAAACGGCAAACTCACGCAGGTCGTGAAACAGCCGAATTATCGCGGTATATCCGCGAATTTCTGGCGCAGCCTGAGTGCGGTGGGCAACGCGGCGACGCGTGAAGTGTATGGCACGCCTATGTGCGGCAAGGGCGAACCGGCGCAGATCATTCGCGTGGGCCATGCGTCGCCGGCCTGCGTATTCAGCAATATCGACGTTTTCGGAGGCGCATGATGAGCCAGTTCATCTCCTCGCGCGCCGCTACGTCGGTGGATTGGCAGCGGCATTTCACCGCGCTTGCCGATGCGATCGAGCGCCTGCAACAAGGTGGCGAAACCACGTTCAGTTCGTTTGCGGGTGAGCAGTCCGACTTTATTCGATTCAATTCGGGCAAGGTACGGCAAACCGGCAGCGTGTCGCAAGGCAAGCTGACCTTGCGCCTGATCGACGGCGCGCGTCAGGCTTATTCCACGCTGACCGTATGCGGCGATCTGCAACAGGATCTCGACGAAGTGAGCGCGGCGCTCGCCACCTTGCGAGCAGGGCTGCGCGACGCGGCGGACGATCCGCATCTGCTGTTCGACACGTCGAAATGGGAGCGCACCACTCAGCGTTCCGGCAAGCTGCCGGACCCTGACGGTTTGGCGCGGGTCGTCGCCGAATCCGCGCAAGGGCTCGATTTCGTGGGCTTTTACGCGGGCGGCACGATCGTGCGCGGCTTCGCGTCCACGAGCGGCAGTCGCGGCTGGTATGAGGTGGACAACTTCAATTTCAGCTGGTCGTTGTACGACCCGAGCGGCCGCGCGATCAAAACGACCTACGCCGGCGACGACTGGAGCGACGCCGTGTTCTCGCGCAAAGTCGAGCAGGCCGCGAGCCGCCTTGCCGTGCTCGCTCGCACGCCGCGCGCGTTGGCGCCGGGACGCTACCGTTCCTATCTGGCGCCCGCCGCGTTGTCCGAACTGCTCGGTGTTGCCGCATGGAGCGGCTTTTCCGCACGCGCCCAGGCCAGTTCACGCAGCGAGTTGTACAAGCTGCATGTGGGAGAAGTCGTAGTCGACCCGCGAGTGACGATCAGCGAAGATCTGAGTCTCGGTATCACGCCCGGCTTCAACGACGACGGCTATCTGCGCGACAGCGTCCCGTTGATTCAGGCGGGCCGCAGTGCCGAACGGCTGACCAACGCACGCAGCGCGCGCGAATACGGTTTGACGCCCAATGGGGCGCTCGCCGGCGAGTCACCGGCCGCACTCTCTATGCAAGCGGGCGATCTGCTCGAAGAAGACGTGCTGGCGAAACTCGGTACCGGGCTCTATATCGGCAACCTCTGGTATGTGAACTTCTCGGACCGCATGAATTGCCGCCTCACCGGCATGACGCGCTTTGCGACCTTCTGGGTCGAGAACGGCGAAATCGTCGCGCCACTCGAGGCCATGCGTTTCGACGACAGCCTGTACCGTTTGCTCGGCAGCGAACTCGAACAACTCGGCGCGCAGGCCGAACTGCTATTGAGCGACTCGACATGGGGCGAGCGCGCCACGGGTGGCATGCAATTGCCCGGCATCCTGGTGAAGTCATTCGAATTGACGTTATGAGCCGCCTATGGATCAACAAGAAATAACAAAATCGAAACCTGAGAGCTTGCCCGAGGGGCTGACGCTGCGTGCCTTGCGCGTGGCCGACACGGAGCAATTTCACGCCATGCAGCAGTTGCCGGGCGTGATGAACGGCAATCCGCATATGCCATATCGGACAGTGGCCAGTACGCGCGAGTACCTCGAAAAACTCGCGGCCCCGGAAATCGCGATCGCGGCAGTAATCGGCGACACGCTGGTCGGTGAAGCGGAACTCACACCTTTAAAGGGGCGCCGCGCGCATGCCGCTTCGCTCGGCATCGGTGTGCACGACGCATGGCAACGGCGCGGCATCGGTCAAGTACTGATGGCCGAACTGATCGACCTGGCTGACAACTGGCTCGGTCTGCGCCGCCTCGAACTGCACGTCTTCACCGATAACCACCCGGCGCTCGCGCTGTATCGCAAGTTCGGCTTCGAAATCGAAGCACATCAGCGCGGTGCGGTATTGCGTCGCGGCGCGTTGATCGATTGCTATTTCATGGCACGGTTGCGTGAGCCGGCGCCGTGGATGTCGCCGGCACCGGCCGCCCATTTCGCAGCGGAATAAGACCATGAAAGAAGAAAGGTTGCCGGACGGCGGAGCGCATGACAAATGTATTATGGTGCGCGCGCTCGAATCGTCCGACATGGATGCGTTCGCGGAGATCATGAGCTTGCCTCGTGTGCGGCGTGGCACCCTGTCAGTCGGCTATCGCAGTCCTGAACAACTCGCGGCGTGGTACGAGCGGCGCCTCAAAAGCGGCGTGAACGTGTGCGCTGTTCTCGACGGCTGCGTGGTTGGCCATGCCGGGCTGGAGATTCACCGGCCGAGCCGCGCGCACTGCGCCCATATGGGGCTCGCCGTGCACGACGCGTATCATCGGCGCGGTGTCGGCTCGTCGCTTCTGCAAGCCTTGATCGACTGCGCGGATGGCTCGCTCGGTTTGCGCCGTATCGACCTCACGGTATTTTCCGATAACGCGCCAGCCATTGCGCTGTACCGCAAATTCGGCTTTGTCGAGGAGGGCTTCTCGCGCGCTTTTGCGATACGCGACGGCGTACTCGCGGACGTGCTGCACATGGCCCGCCTTGTCGACGCACCGAGCCTCCAGACCATCTGAACGGGTTCATTGAGTGCCATTCTTCTTCATCGACCGCCCGGTATTCGCATGGATCGTCGCGCTCGCCATTGTCGTGGCGGGCGCGCTGGCTATTCCGCAACTGCCGGTGGCGCAGTATCCGCGTCTTGCGCCACCGCGCATCGTGATTTCCGCCACCTATCCGGGCGCTTCGGCTGAGGTCGTGGACGCGAACGTCGGCAGCATTATCGAGGAGAGTCTCGATGGCGCCGACAATATGCTGTATTACGAAACGACCAGTGACAACCTGGGCGAGCTCGAAATCGATGCGACTTTCGCGCCCGGCACGAATCCCGATCTCGCGCTGGTCGACATTCAGAACCGGCTCAAGCAGGTCGAACCGCGCTTGCCGCAACAGGTCGTGCAGCAGGGCATTACCGTGTTCAAGGCGGCCAACACGTTCCTGATGCTGGTGGCGCTCACCTCGACCGACGGCACGCGCGACTCCGTGCAATTGAGCGACTATCTGAGCCGCTACGTGTTGCGCGAACTGAAGCGCGCGCCCGGAGTGGGCTCGGCTCAACTGTGGGATGCCGACGAAGCGCTGCGTATCTGGCTCGATCCAATGAAGCTGCGTGAATACGGGCTCGGCGCCGCCGAAGTGAACGCCGCCATTGCCGCGCAAAATGCGACCGTCACGGCCGGTACGCTCGGCGACGCGCCGTTCGTGCCGGGCCAGCAACTCACAGCCTCGGTGAACGTGAAGGGGCAATTGATCTCGCCCGCGGAATTCGGCCAGATCGTGCTGAAGGCGCGGCCGGACGGTTCGGCCGTGCGCCTGCGCGACGTGGCGCGGGTGGAAGTCGGGCGCGACAATTACTCGTTCTATTCGCGCCTGAACGGAAAGGCCGCGGCGACGGTCGGGATTCAGCTCGGGCCGCGCGGCAACGCACTCGAAACGTCGAACGCGATTCGCGCGCGGCTTGCCGAGTTATCGAAGGGATTGCCTTCGGGCGTCTCCATCGAAATCCCGTTCGACAACGCGCATTTCGTGCAGATCGCGATTCATGAGGTGTTGGTCACGCTCGCGGAAGCGGTGGTGCTGGTGTTCTTCGTGATGTGGCTGTTCCTGCGCGATCTACGCTATACGCTGGTGCCCACCGTGGTGATTCCGGTCACGCTAATGGGCGCGTTTCTCGCCATGTACGCCTGCGGTCTGTCGATCAACGTGTTCACCCTGTTCGGCCTCGTGCTCGCCATCGGGATTCTCGTCGACGACGCGATCGTGGTGGTGGAGAGCGTACATCGCGTGATGGAAGAAGAGGGCTTGCCGCCAAGGGAAGCCACGCGCAAGGCCATGTCGCAGATCGGCGGCGCGATCATAGGCGTGACGGCGGTATTGACAGCGGTGTTCGTGCCGATGGCGTTTTTTCCCGGCGGCGTCGGCGGCATTTACCGGCAGTTTGCGGTGGCGATGATCGCGTCGATGCTGGTGTCGTCGTTCATGGCCTTGTCGTTGACGCCCGCACTCTGCGCGAACCTGCTGAAGGCGCATACGCAATCGGTGCGTCAACGCGATGCGCGTCGCGGTGTGCTGGGTTTCGCGGCGCGCGCGGCGAGCCGCTTTACGGCCGGCTTCGATCGCGCCGCGCATGGTTATCGCGGGCTGACCGCGCGCACGCTGCGCCGCATCGGCCCGATGCTCGCGGTCTACGCGGTGCTGGTGGGTGTGTGCGGCTTGCTCTACTGGCAAATGCCAGGCGGTTTTTTGCCGAGCGAGGACGAAGGCCAGTTGCAGGTGATGGTGCAGTTGCCCGCGGGCGCCACGCAGGCTCGCACGCTGGCCGTGGTCGAGCGCGTGGAAAATATTCTGCACGCCGAGCCCGCCATCGCCAACGTGACGAGTGTGATCGGCTGGAGCTTTTCGGGCAGCGGTCAGAACGTTGCGATGGGCTTTGTCGAACTGAAGGACTGGGGCAAGCGCAATGTCGACGCGCTAGCCTTGCGCGACCGGCTCAACGCAAAGTTCGACCAGATTCTGGATGGCAATGTCGAGGCGCAGTTGCCGCCGTCGGTGCCGGGCGTCGGGCATTCGGACGGTTTCGTGTTTCGACTGGAAGATCGCGGCGGGGTGGGGCTCAACGCGCTGAAGGCCGCGCGCGAGCAACTGTTCACGCAGACCAAGGCGAGTCCGGTGCTGGCCTCGGTGCACTTTCAGGATCTGCCTGACGCGCCGCGCGTCGAACTCATCGTCGACCGCGCAAAAGCGTATGCGCTCGGCGTGTCGTTCGATCGCATCGCGGACGTGCTCGGCAGCACCTTTGGCTCGACCTACATCGACGATTTCCCGGCGGGTGGCCGCATGCGCCGCGTGATGATCGCCGCCGACGCCGCCGCGCGCATGACCGAAGACGACCTGCTGGCGCTCGCGGTGCCCAACTCGACGGGCGGCATGGTGCCGCTATCGGCTATCGCGACGCGTCAGTGGACGATCGGCCCCGTAATGCTGACGCGTTACAACGGCTATCCGTCGCTCGACGTGAGCGGTCACGCGGCGACCGGTTACAGCTCCGGCGCAGCCATGGCGGAGATGGAACGGCTCGCCGCCGCGCTGCCGGTCGGCGTCCAGTACGACTGGGTCGATGCGGCACGCGAGGAAACCTCGGCCGCGAAACTCACGCCGCTGTTGGTCGGCCTCTCGTTGTTAGCGGTATTCATGGCGCTCGCCGCGCTCTATGAAAGCTGGACGATCCCGTTGGCCGTGCTGATGGTGGTGCCGCTCGGCGTGATCGGCGCGGTTGCCGCGGTGCTGTTGCGCGGCCTGCCCAACGACGTGTACTTCAAGGTCGGCATGATCACGGTGATCGGCCTCGCGGCGAAGAACGCGATTCTGATCGTGCAGTTCGCCCGCGATCTGTATCAACGCGGCCTGCCGTTGACGCGCGCGGTGACCGAGGCGGCCGGTGCGCGCTTCCGGCCGATCGTGATGACCTCGGCGGCGTTTCTGCTCGGCGTCGTACCGTTGGTGGTGTCGAGCGGCGCGGGCGCGGAAAGCCGCCGCTCAATCGGCACGGGCGTATTCGGCGGGGTGCTGGCTGCCACAGTGTTCGGGCTGGTGTTCGCGCCGGTCGCGTTTCATGCGGTCGCGTCGCTCACGCATGGCCGGCGCCGGCTTGCGGAGCTGCATCGCAAGCGCGAGGCGCGGCGGGCACGCCGTGCTTCGCTCGAACGCGCGCCACTCGACGAATCGCCGACCGCCTGAGGGCGTGCCGCCTGCGCGTTGTCCACCTATGATTGGTCCACCTGCATGGTCCACGTGCATGGCCCACCTGCGGCGCCGCGCTCAACCGGCCGGCTGATGCGCCGCCGGAGCGGGGGCAGCGCCGGCCGGCGCCTGCGTATTGCTCGCCGACACGTGCGGTGCGGCAGGCATGCAGTCCGCACGATACTCGGTTTGCAGCCTGTGTTCAGCTTGTTCCAGGTCGCTCGGGTAGTTGTCGTCATCGTCGCTGGGTTGGTAGCCGACCGCTTCGAGTTCGCCGAGCTCGCGCATCAATTGCTTGTGCGTCACTTCGCCTTTCAATTGTTTGAACGGGTAGTCGTTGCATTGCTGCGGTGTGAGATGCGGCGCCGCCATGGCCGATGCGCTGCCGATCAGAAGAAGGGCGCTGAGCAGGGTTTTCGTTGCGAGTTTCATTTCCGATTTATCCACGAGAAGGTTTCATTTGTCCCGCGAGGAGGAGTTGCGGGCTGACATCAGGCTAGTGGAAGCGGCCTACCGGCAAAGCGTCGGGAAAATGAAACTTGTTTTATCGTCGCGTGGTTTTCCGGACTTTCACGGCCTCGCGGTGAACTTAAATTTTTCTTCATGAAGCGGATATCCATCCGCTAACCCCGCTCGCGTAGCCTGCATGCAGGCATTTGGGCGATGCGCCGGCATCCGTCGACCGCTCTCCCGTGCTCAGAACGCGCAAGCCGAATATGGCATCATGTCCTTCTCCTGATAACCTGTCGCGCCGGCCGCTTGCATCGTTTGAGCTGGCTGCGGCGCATGCAATGATCATGTCGCGAGTATTGACGATCGAAGACGATGAAATTACCGCGAATGAAATTGTCGGTGAACTGAAAAGCCGTGGCTTCACCGTGGACTGGGTGGCCAACGGCCGGGACGGCATGGCCCGCGCGATTAGCGAAGACTACGACGTGATCACGCTCGATCGCATGCTGCCCGGCGTGGATGGTCTGACGATACTGACCACCATGCGCAGCATCGGCATCCAGACGCCGGTGCTGATGTTGAGCGCGCTCGGCGACGTGGACGAGCGGGTGCGCGGGTTGCGCGCCGGCGGCGACGATTATCTGACCAAGCCTTTCGACCCCGAAGAGATGACCGCGCGGCTCGAAGTGTTGCTGCGCCGCAGTCAGACTTCGACTGCTCAACTCGAAACTCAATTGAGAGTCGGGCCGCTCGAACTCGACCTGATTTCGCGCAAGGTGCAGCGCGACGGCGAGGAAATCGCCCTGTTGCCCACCGAATACCGCGTGCTCGAATTCATGATGCGCCATGCGGGGCAGACCATCACGCGCACCATGTTGTTCGAAGCGGTGTGGGGCTATCACTTCGATCCGGGCACCAATCTGATCGACGTGCACATGGGGCGCCTGCGCAAGAAAATCGACCCGCCCGGCGTAACGCCGATGATCCAGACCGTGCGGGGCTCGGGCTATATCCTCGCATGAGCACACTTTGATGGACACTTCCTTCCCGGCTCAGTCCGCGCTCGGGCGGCGCTGGCACTCCACCACCTTTCGCCTGCTTTCCGTCTACGCAGTCATCTTTTCGTTTTCCGTGATGCTGTTGCTGGGCTTCATCGGCTGGGCCGTGACCGGCGACATGGAGCGCGAGACCGATGTGGTGATGGATTGGCAACTGATCTACTTCGATTCGCTGCCTGATTCGGACCTTGCGGATGCGATTCACCGGCGCATCGAACATGAGCGCATGCACACCAATTACTACGGTCTGTTTGCCGCTGACGGCCGTCTGCTGGCCGGCGACGTGCTCGCGTATCCGGCCGCGTTGCCCACTAACCGGAGCGGCAAAACGCTCGATCTGACGCTTGCGCTGGGGCGCAACGATCAGGCGCCGGTGGTGCGCGCCATGGCCGAGCGGCGTAAGGACGGCTCGACGCTCGTGATAGCGCGCGACCTCACGCACATTCTGCGGATTCGAGAGACCATCATCAATGCGCTGGTGGGCGGCGGCGTATTCTGTCTGCTTGCCGGCGTGGCCGGCGGTCTCGCGATGAGCGTGCGGCAGATGCGCCGGCTGAAAGCGATCCGGCGCGTCACGCAGCGCATCGCGCAGGGTGATCTCGCGCAGCGTCTGCCGATCGGCGGACGTGACGAAGTGGATATGCTTGCGCATCTGGTGAATCATATGCTTGCCGAAGTCGAGCGTCTGATGAACGAAGTGAAGGGTGCGTGCGACGGCATCGCGCATGATCTGCGCACGCCGCTCGCGCATGTGCGAACCCTCCTTGCGCACGCGGCGGAGCGCACGGAAACGCTCGACGATGCCGCGCTCGCGAAACTGGTGGATCGCGCGCGCACTGAAACGGACGCGCTGCTCGACCGGTTTCGCGCCATGCTGCGCATCTCCGAGATCGGCACATTGCAGCGGCGCGGCGGGTTTGGCGAGACGCAACTCGAGACGCTGATCACCGAGGTCGGCGAACTTTACGAGCCGCTTGCCGAGAGTCGTTCGATCCGGCTTTCTGTCCATGTCCAGCCGGTGGATTCGATTTTCGGCGACCGCGCGTTGCTCTTTGAAGCATTGAGCAATCTGGTGGACAACGCCATCAAGTTCACGCCCGAGGGCGGCCTCGTGCGTATGGAACTGCGGCAGACGGCAGCCGGGCCGCGGGTGGATATCGTCGACAACGGTCCAGGCATTGCCGCCGGCGAGCGCGATGCGGTGCTGCAGCGTTTCTATCGCGGCGAGAGCACGCGGCATCTGGCCGGCTCCGGACTGGGGCTGAGCATCGTCTCCGCGGTGATGCGGGTGCACGACTTCACCATGAAGATCGGCAATGCGCAACCAGGCACCCGGATATCCATCGAATGCTGGTCGAGCACGTTGGCGTGAGTCCTGTTTCTTCTTCTCGTTCCTGAAGGGTAGTGAATGCGTGTTCTCTTCGTGGGTCCTGCTCATCCAGAAGCTGCGTGGCTTTTCAAGGCGCTTCAGGAGAGCGCGCACAGTTTGCAGCGTGCCGATGATCTGCGCGATGGGGTCTTTCTCGCGACTCAGGAACCCTTCGACACGATCGTTTTGATGGTGCTGGAAGTTGGTTTTTACCCCACCTTGCTGCAGTTCATTGGGGAGTTTGCCGCGGCGCGCAGTGGCGCGGCGATCGTCGCCGTGCTGGGAGCGGCTACCGCCCAGGATCGCACCAAGGTCTTGCGCGCCGGCGCGGATGCCTGTTTCTGTCAACCTTATTCATTCATTGAAATGCATGAGCGGTTGCAGGCTTTGCAGCGTATTGGCGTGGCACGGGTGGCGTTTGGCGGTTCTGGTCCCACTTCGTTTTCTCCGGTTCTGAATGCTGCCGATGAACCTTCTCTCGACGCGGCTACGCGGGAGCTCGTTTTTGGGGGGCGGAGGGTCGCTGTTACTCGTAGGGAGTTTCTGCTGCTCGAGTGCCTGATCAGGCAGGTGAATGCGCCCGTGGCACGGGATCAGCTTATTCGGTATGCCTGGCCGGAGAAGGAGGATGTCGATCCTTCGAGTGTCAATCTTGTCGTTTCCCGGTTGAGGAGAAAACTTTTGGGTGATTTGCCCGAGGTCAGGATTGAGACGGTCAGTCGGTTTGGGTATCAGGTTTCGGTTTGATGCCGGTGACAGGTTGTTCTCTTTTTCACTCATTCCTTCCGTTTTCTCCGATCCGCCATTACGGCCTGAGTCAATGATCTGTTCATGAAAATCCAACGCATTAATTGAAAGTCTGTCTTGCAGGCGTGGTGCTTTCTGATCCCGATATATTCGTGGCGTGGTCGCATACATCGTAGTGTGATCGCTTTTGTCAGGCATCCTCAATTAAATGAAAGGTGATTCATGAATCAGAAGATGAAGCTGGTGCGTCTGGTCGGGGCACTGTTTTGCGTCGGCATCGCATCCTCCGCGCATGCGCAGAGCAGCGTTTCTCTCTACGGAATTCTCGATACGGGTATCGACTTTGCCAGCAACGTCAATGGCAACCGTCTCTACCAAATGGCCAGTGGTGTCAGCGCCGGCAGCCGTTGGGGGCTCAGAGGCAAGGAAGATCTCGGGGGTGGCCTGTCCGCCATTTTCGATCTTGAAAGTGGTTTCAATTCGACCAATGGCAGCCTCGGCAGCGGACTCGCTTTCTCGCGCAATGCCTACGTGGGAATCGCCAGTCAGACGGCCGGCACTATCACCCTCGGGCGGCAGTGGGATCCGATCGTCGACCTGATCGAACCGTTCTCGCTCAACGATAGCTATGGCGGCTGGTATTTCTCCCACCCCAACGACATGGATAACCTCGATAACGGCTTCGCGATCAGCAACGCCGTGAAGTACACGAGTCCCACTATCGGCGGCTTCACCGGCGAAGCGCTCTATTCGTTCGGCGGTCAGGCGGGGCAGTTCTCGAATAATGCGGCTTATAGCGCGGCGGCCTCGTACACGAACGGGCCGTTCTCCATTGGCGCGGGCTATCTGCGCGTGAACGATCCCGAGGAGTCGATCCAGAGTTATCAGAACGGCTCGGGATTTACCAATGCGGTGTACGGCAACTATCTGGCCAATGCGCGCAGTCAGGGCATCTTTGCCGCGGGTGCTTCGTATCAACTCGGCAAGTTCAAGGTAATGGGTAACTTCACCAACGTCGATTTTCAGCAGGGTGACGCGGGCCAGGATGTCAAATTCCAGAACTACGAATTCGCCGGCACTTTCGCGGCGACCAGTCAGCTCAATCTCGCAGCGGGCTATACCTACACGGATGGCAGGAATCACGCGACCGGTCAGGAGCCGAAGTATCAGCAGCTCAATCTGAGCGCGGAATACGAGTTGTCCAAACGCACCGCCGTGTATGCATTGGCCGCCCTGCAAAAGGCGAGCGGCGGCGCAGTGGCGCAAATTGCAGGCTTCGATCCGTCGTCTGACGGCAAGCAGGTGGTCGGCCGGGTTGGCGTGCGGCACTCGTTCTAGGGCTGAAGCTGTTGGCAGAAAGAGCGCGCTAGCCGTAAGGTTAGCGCGCTCTTTTTTCAGGAACCGAAATAGATGTTGCAAAAACTGGGTGGCCCGACGCAGTTGTCGGCAGTGCTAGAAGGTGCCGTCGCGCAACCGGATAACAGCAGTCCGGCGGCAACTGCGGCGGCGGCGAAACGGGCGGATCGTTTAATCGCGGTGCGAAAATTCATCGATATCGTTGGCGAGAAATTTGATCGTGCACTACAGGTATCTCAGTGCGCGTAAATCGTCGAATTCAGATACGCGAGTTGTCCGTCCTTCTCCGCGTGCACCAGTTCCCGGTAGACCTGAGCACGCGTCTTTTCACCGGTGGGCTGGCCATAAGGTGGAACCCACGAGCCGGCGGCGTTGACCGCCGCGGTGCTATTCGCGGCCACTTGCATAGAGGGCGCGGCGGACTGCTGGTTTGCCGCAGTAGTCGATTGAGCGAAGGCTGAAGCCGTTGCGGTGGCACCGATGAAAGCGATGGCGAGTGTCAGGGTTTTCATGTCGTAATCCTCACAAATCAGATTGGGTGAGACCGATGCGCGAACCTGGATGCGCTCACGAATCGGTTGATGAGAAGGATAGACAACCGGGTTTAGCGGATCGGCGGTGTGTGCATGAAAAGATATTTATCCGTTGAAGCGTCTGTTAGCCGATGAATGGGTTGCCCGCAGTACGCATGTCATGAAGATAAAAAACGTTTCATTGAGCGACCGGTTTTGATCACGGGTGTGTCATTGCGGCTATCTACATTGCGGCTACCCGCACGGTGTGCGGGGTCGGTCTGGCGATGCGCGGACCGGCGCCTTCTCTTACCCGGAATCAGACATGAACAAAGCACTGGCAACCACTCTCGTCGCGCTGGCCGGCACCTTCTGCGCGGCAGCGCACGCGCAAAGCAGCGTGACACTCTACGGCACGCTCGATACGGGGCTCGACTACATCAGCAACCAGAAGGCGGGCACCGGCGGAAAAAGCAACTGGATGATGGAAAGCGGCAACGTAAGTACCGATCGTTGGGGGCTGCGCGGTAACGAGGATCTGGGCGGCGGACTGAGCGCAATCTTCGATCTCGAGAACGGTTTCAATATCGACAGTGGCAAGTTCTCCAACGGCGGGGATGAATTCGGCCGGCAGGCGTGGGTCGGTATCGCGAGTACGCAGTGGGGTAGCGTGACAATGGGCCGGCAATACGACTTTCTGGTGGATTTCGTCGCACCGCTGTCCGCGACTGGTTCGGGTTTCGGCGGCAACATTGCAGATCACCCATTCGATAACGATAACCTCAACAACGATCTGCGCATGAACAATTCGGTGAAGTTGCGCAGCGCAACCTATGACGGCGTTACGTTGGGCGGCGCCTACGCGTTCAGTAACGCGGCGGGCGGCTTCAGCGACAACAACGCCTATAGCCTTGGTGCGCAATGGGCGGGCGGCCCGTTCAATCTGGCGGTCGCCTATCTGCAGGCCAACCAGCCGGGCGGTGTCAATCAGCCCAATAATACGGGCGGCGCGCTGAGCAGCAGCGACGGCGATGCGACCTTGACCGGCGCACGTCAACGCATTCTGGGGGCGGCGGGGCGGTACACGTTCGGCGCGGCGACGGTCGGCCTCGTCTTCACGCGCACAATGCTCGACGACCCGCACCAGATCACGCAAGGCGGTGCCTATTCCACGCTCAACGGCGATCTGCTGACTTTCAATAATTACGAACTGAACGCGCGCTATGCAGTCACCCCAGCGTTTATGCTCGGTGGTTCTTATACATTGACCGATGGGCATTTCAGTGACGCCGGCAAGAGTGTCTCTCCGAGATGGAATCAGTTCATGCTGCAGGCGGACTACGCGCTGTCGCGCCGCACCGATCTGTATCTGGAGGGCGTGTATCAACGCGTCTCGGGTGCGGACGGCATCGCAGTGCTATCCAATGCCTCGATTTATTCACTGGCGGCTTCTTCGAATGATCGCCAGGCCGTGGTCGCGGTCGGAATGCGGCACAGGTTCTGAGCGTAGCGAGGGGATCACCACCTCGACAGAAACGCAAGATTCGCCGGTAACGAGCCGGCGACTTCTTCATGCGCTGTTGCTCGCGTCAACTCGTGGCGTCGGCAACGCTTACCCTGGCAGCCTGCACTCGCGCTTGCGTTGCCCCATTGTCATGCGGGCTTTTGGCGCCCTCGGTCGACCAGCCGCCGCCCAATGCTTCGATCAGCCGCACGGAAGCCTGCAAACGCCGCGTATCGAGGTTCAGCGCGGCGATCTGCGTGTTGAGTTCGGTGGTCTGCGCGGTCACCACGTCCAGATAGCTGACGACACCGTCCCGATAGCGCGACATTGAAAGCGTCAAGGTGCGTTGCGCTGCGATGAGCGCCGCGTTCTGTTGCGTGGCTTCGTCGCCGAGATGGTGCAGTTGCGCGAGGCTGTCTTCGACTTGCTGGAAAGCGAGCAGCACGGTGGCCTTGTACTTCGCGCCATTCTCCGCGAGCCTGGCGCGAGCCTGCTCGGTCATCGCGGCCCGGCGGCCACCGTCGAACAGCGTGAACACGAGGCTCGGCCCGACCGACCAGATTTCGTTTGGCGCCATGAGCCAGGGCGAGAGCGTGTCGCTCTGATAGCCGCCGTCGAGGCCGAGCGAAATATCCGGGAAAAACGCGGCTTTGGCGACGCCGATCTGCGCGTTCGCCTGGGCAACGCGTCGTTCGGCCGCGGCGATGTCGGGCCGCCGTTGCAGAAGCGCCGCCGGCACGCCGGTCGGAATGGACGGCAGGTAAGCCGAACCAGTCGCGGCGCCGAGCGTGAAGTTCGGTGCGGGTGCGCCAGTCAGGCTCGCGATGGCGTGTTCGTAGAGCGCGCGCCGCGCGGCGATGTCGTCGGCGGAAGCGCGCGCCGTGTCGAGTTGTGTCTGCGCGCGCGACACGTCGAGGTCCGACGCGATGCCGCCGGCGTGCCGGCTTAGGGTGAGCTTGAGAGCACGCTGATAAGTGTCGATCGTATCGCCGAGCAGTTGTTGTTGGGCGTCGAGTCCTCGCAAGTTGAAATAGGCACTCGCGAGGTTCGCCTGCAGGCTGAGGCGTACAGATTCCAGATCGGCCTCGCTGGCTTGCATCGCTGCGCGTCCGGCGGCAACTTCATTGCGAATTTTTCCCCACAGGTCGAGGTCGTAGCCGATGCCGACATCGACGGTATTGGCGCCGTACGCGGAAGGTTGTCCCGCGCCACGCAGCGGCCGGTTATCCGACTGGCGCTGACGTTCCACGGACGCTTCGGCGCCGATCGTCGGGAACAAACCCGACCGGGCTTGCGCGAGGTAGGCCGTGGCTTCGTCGTGGCGCGCCATGGCCGCAGCCACGTCCGGATTGGCGGCCGCCACCTGTTCTTCGAGGCGGTCGAGCACGGGGTCGCGGTACACGCTCCACCATGCATTGCGCGGCACCCGGTCGGCGGGGCGAGCGAGTTGCCAGGGGCCGCTTTCCTTGAACCTCGCCGGGATGCTGGTCGCCGGCGTGTGATAGGTCGGCGCGAACGAGCAGCCGCTCAGCATCGCCGCGGCCGCCAGTGCCATGCATAGACGGCGTTTATCCATGGGTGCTCTCCGTCGCGCGCCGGCCCGCCAGGGCAGTGTCGCTCGTGCCGCTTGCGGTGCTCTGCAGGCGCACTTCATCACCCGACGCGATGGAGTCGGGCGGATTGTCGATCACGCGATCAGTGGCATTCAAACCCGATGCGATCTCCACATGCGTACCGAGATCGGTCGCGATCGATACGGGTTTGAGTAGGGCGCGATTGTCCTTGCCGACCACGGCGACCTGCAAACCGTTCTGCCGGAAGATCAACGAACTCGCCGGAATCGACAACGCGTGCGCATTGGCCGGCAAGGCGAAGTGCACCTCGGTGTACTCGCCGGGGATCAGGACGCCGTCGTGATTGTCGACCGCGAGCTGGACGAGCAGGGTGCCCGAAGAGGGCGTGATGGCGTCGTCCGTATCGACGAGCTTCGCATCGAATTTCACGCCCGGACGCTCAGGAACGGTCAGCGTGGCGTTCATGCCGGGCTGGATGGCGGCCGCTTCATCTTGCGGCACACTCACGTAGACGCGCAACCGGCGCGCGTCGGACACCGAGAACAACTCGGGCCCATTGCCGCCGCCCGCATTGATGAGCGCGCCGATGTCTGTCGTGCGGGCGGTGACGATTCCGTCGAACGGCGCCGTAATACGCTTGAAGGATTCGAGCGCTTCGAGGCGCCGCACGTTGGCCTCGTTGGCGGCGACGGTCGCCTGTTTGGCGACGAGATCGCTGGTCTTTTCATCCGCTTCCTGCTGCGAGACGGAGTCCTGCTGCAACATCTGCGTCCAGCGGCGCGCGGTGGACGCCGCGAGTTTTTCGTTGGCCACCGAGTTCTGCAAGTCGGCACGCGCCTGCTGCAATTGCTGATCGAGATCGGGTGTATCGATGTCGGCAAGCAACTGACCGGCTCTGACATGCGTGCCGATGTCCGCGTACCACGCATGCAGATAGCCCGACACGCGCGCATAGATCGGCGCGTTGACGAAGGCGGACAGGCGGCCTGGCAGTACCAGCGTCGGTGCGGCCAGATCGTGCTTCGGGGTATAGGCCACCACGGTGGGCACGGCTTGCTGGGCCGACCAGGTGGTCAGTTCCTGCTTCGCATGCACACGGCTGGCAATGCCGCTTGCCACGACGCCCGCCGCTGCCAGCAGCGCGACGATACCGGCGAGCTTCAGGTGACGCAGCCGTTTCGGCGAATTGATCTCGATCTCAGTGGACATGATGCACTCCGGGTTCGGAAGAAGAGGGGTCTGGAGAGGGGCGGTGAACCGCGGCGTCGCGCCGGTGCACGATGCTGAAAACGACGGGTACGAACAGCAGCGTGGCGAACGTTGCGCAAAGCAGGCCGCCGATCACGGCGCGGCCGAGCGGCGCGTTCTGTTCGCCGCCATCGCCGAGACCGAGCGCCATGGGCGCCATGCCGATGATCATCGCCAGCGCGGTCATCAGGACCGGGCGAAAGCGCGTGAAGCCCGCTTCCATGGCCGCGACGAGGGCATTGCCGTTAATGGCCAGCCGCTCACGCGCGAAGCTCACGACCAGAATGCTGTTGGCGGTCGCCACGCCCATGCAGAGAATCGCGCCGGTCAACGCAGGCACCGAGAGCGGCGTGTGCGTGGCGAACAACATCCACACAATGCCGGCCAGAGCCGCCGGCAATGCGGTGACGATCACGAACGCGTCGCTCCATGAATGGAAGTTCACGACGATCAGCAGATAGATCAGCACAATCGCGCCGACCAGACCTAGCGACAGACCGAGGAACGCGCTATTCATCGTCTGGACCTGGCCGCGCAGCGTGACGATGGAACCCTTGGGCACGTCGTTCGCGGTCGAACGCAGAATGTGCTGGATCTTCGCCGCCACGGCGCCGAGATCCTGACCTTGCGTTGTCGCGAACACGTCGTAGAGCGGTTCGATGTCGTAGTGCGAGACCACCGCATTGCCCACCCCGCGTGTAATCGTCGCAATGCCGCCGAGAATCTGCGCCTGGCCGCTCTTGCCCGTGACGGGCAGATTGTTCAGATTCGATAGAGACGTCATGCGATATTGCGGCGTCTGCGCGACGATCGGGTATGACACACCGTTCTTCGGATTGAGCCAGTACGTCGGCGATACCTGACTCGTGCCGGACAGGCTCGCCACCACGGAGTTGGTGACATCCTGTTCGGTAATGCCGAGCTGATCGGCGCGCGAACGATCCACGGAGACGGTGAATTGCGGATACGTCGACGCCTGTTGCATACGGGTATCGGCAATGCCGGGAATCATGCGCATGCGGCGCAGCACTTCGCTGGCGTACTGGTGATTGCCGGCCTGGTTCGGGCCCGCAACCTGCAGATCGATTGGCGCGGGTGCGCCGAAATTCAGAATCTGGCTGACGATATCGGCCGGCAGAAATGCAAACGTCGTGCCCGGGAACTGGCGTGGCAAGGTTTCACGCAACGCGCGCACGAAGTCCGCGGTGGGGCGATGATTTTCGTTCAGCGAAATCAGAATGTCGCCGTCTTGCGGGCCGATCGTGCCGCTATTGTTATAGGTCAGGTTGATGCCGCTGTTCGGCAAGCCGATGTTGTCGATGATGCTGCGCAACTGGTCTGGTGGAATGGCGCGGCGCACCGCGTTTTCGATCAGATCGAATTGCGCCGCGGTATCTTCGATCCGCGTGCCGACCGGCGCCCGCACGTGAATGGCGATTTCGCCGGAGTCGATGTCCGGGAAGAAATTGCGGCCGAGCCACGGCGCGAGCAGGAACGACGCTCCGACCACGATCAGAAAGCCCGTCACGAAGCGCTTACGATGGGTGAGCGCGAGGCCGAGCACGATCCGATAAACGCCGCGCACGCGTTCGAAGCGATGTTCGAAGCCGCGCTGGAAGCGCACCAGCGGATTTCGCGAGGGCGCCGCGTGGGCATCGCCGCCATGCGGGGCCATCGTCGCGGCCAGTTCGCCGGAAGCGTGGCCGCCCGACGCATGCGCGCGCAGCAGGTATTGCGCCATCATCGGCACGAAGGTGCGCGAAAGGATGAAGGACGCGATCATGGCGAAGATCACGGCCTCGGCCATCGGCACGAACAGGAAGCGCGCAATGCCATCGAGCAGCAGCATCGGCACGAACACGATGCAGATGCACAGCAGCGACACGAACGCGGGCGCGACGATCTGCGCGGCGCCGTCGAGAATCGCGCTCTTGACGTCCTTGCCTTGCTCCAGATGCCAATTGATGTTTTCGATCGTAACGGTGGCATCGTCGACCAGAATGCCGACGGCCAATGCAAGGCCGCCCAGCGTCATGACATTGAGCGTCTCGCCCATTGCCGCGAGTCCGGCAATCGCCGCCAGCACGGCAAGCGGGATCGATGCCGCGATGATCAGCGTGGAGCGCCAACTGCCGAGAAACAGCAGGATCATCAGCGAGGTGAGCGCGGCGGCGATCACGCCCTCGCGCGCCACACCGCTCACGGCGCCTTTCACGAAGGTCGATTGATCGCCCATCGTGACGAGTTTGAGTCCCGCTGGCAACGTGGCCTCGATACGCGGCAGTTGTGCCTTCACGCCGGAGATGATGTCCAGCGTGGAAGCGGAACCGTTCTTGAGGATGCTCATCAGGACCGCGCGGTGTCCGTCCACGCGCACCACGTTGCCTTGTGGTGGATAGCCGTCGCGCACGTGCGCCACGTCGCGGATATAGATCGTGGCGCCGTCCACCGTCTTGATCGGCAGCGCGTTCAGTTCGTCGAGCGCGAGCGGACTGTTGTTCAGTTTGATGTTGTATTCGAAGCGGCCGATCTTCTCGGTGCCCGCCGGAATGATCTGATTCTGCTGCGCGAGTGCGGTGGCAACGTCGTTTGCCGAAAGCTTCTTCGCCTGCAAGGCCTGCGGATCCAGATCGATCTGCACTTCACGCGTCTTGCCGCCGTACGGCGTCGGAATCGCTACGCCCGGTACGCTCAGCAATTGCGGGCGAATAAAATTGGTCGCGTAGTCGGCGAGTTTCTGTTCGTCGAGCGTATTGCTGGTCAGCGCCAGTTGCAGCACCGGCACGGTGGAAGCGTTGTAGTTCAGGATCTGTGGCGGCGTGGTGCCGGGCGGCATTTGCTTGAGCACGGTCTGCGAGACGGAAGTCACCTGCGCGGTGGCGGTGCGGATATCCACGGTCGGCTGGAAGAAGATCTTCACGATGCCGTAGCCGCGAAACGACTGCGACTCGATATGGGCGATGTCGTTGACGGTGGTGCCGAGCGTGCGTTCGTAATAGGTGACGATGCGCCCGGACATGTCGTCCGGTTGCAGGCCGGCGTAATTCCACACCACGCTGATCACGGGAATGCGGATGTCGGGAAAGATATCCGTCGGCGTGCGCAACGCGGCAAGCGGGCCGATCAACAGGATCAGCATCGCGAGCACGATGAACGTGTAGGGCCGGGTCAACGCTAACCGGACTATTTTCAACATCGAAGGCTGCTCCGTTCAGAGGCGCGATTGAATCTGCGCGGGAGTGTGGCAAGAGGACTCGCGCCGTTGGCGCGCTCCGGTAACGGCATTCTGGGGAGCGGGGCCTAACAGGCGCGGGCTAAACAAATGAAACTAGTTTTAGGAAGCGGCGTTTGACCGGCGATTGCCTCGATAGGCCTGCGCAAACGGCATTAGCGCTGCATGCAGCGCTAATGCCTGTCTGTGAAAACGGGAAGGTGTCGGTCAGCCGAACAGATAACCTGAGCCGCGAATCGTGCGAATCAACGGGCGCTCGCCGGGCATTTCGACTTTCTTGCGCAAACGCCCCACGTGCACGTCGATCAGGTTGGTGCCCGGGTCGAAGCGGCAACCCCATACGGCTTCGAAAATCATCGTGCGGGTGAGCACCTGGCCGGTGTGGCGCATCATGAATTCGAGTACACGGAATTCAGTGGGTTGCAGATCGAGTTCGCGCTGGCGGTGGGTGACTTTGCGGCGTACCAGGTCCAGCTCCAGCGCGCCGTTGCGCAGCATGGTTTCAGCTTTCGCATGACGTGGGCGCCGCCGCAACAGCACCTCGACGCGCGCGAACATTTCCTCGGGCGAGAAAGGCTTGGTCAGATAGTCGTCGCCGCCGGCTCGCAGGCCCTGTATGCGCTGATCGACATCGGACATCGCGCTCATCACCAGCACGGGCGTTTCCATGCCCACGCCGCGCATGGTCGCGACGATCGTCAAGCCGTCGAGATCGGGCAGCATGCGATCGAGCGTCACGACGTCGTAGTCGCCCGCCATTGCTTTGGCCATGCCTTCCCGGCCCGTGCGCGCCACATCGACGGAAAAGCCGCTCGCGCTGAGCGTGCGAACGATGTCGTGAGCGATCAATTCGTCGTCTTCAATCGTCAATATTCTCGGCATGATGCGCGGACCCGATTCAGGCGACCGCGCGCAGGGCGACCGGGCGGTCCGGCGCGCGATACTGGCCGACCGCGAAGTCGATGAAGGTGCGCACGCGCATCGAAAGGTAATTACGGCCGGAGTAGAGAATCGACACGTGGCGCGAGCCGCCGTTGATCTCGAACTGTTCGAGCACGGGAATCAACGCGCCGCGCGCGAGATCGTCCGCGATGATCGGCATGGGCAGCAACGCAATGCCCATGTGGTTGAGCGTAGCCACACGCACCATCGCGCTGCTGGTGGCGGTGAGCGCACTGCCGGTGCTGACGCGATAGATGCCGTCGGCATCCGCGAACTCCCAGGCTCGCGACGAACCGTCGGACACGGTCAGCAGACCGTGCCGGTTCAGCGCCGCCGGATCGCGAGGCGTGCCGTTGCGTGCGAGATAGGTGGGCGAGGCGACGGTGACTTCGTCGACGTTGGTGAGTGTGCGGCTGACCAGGCTGGAATTGGCGAGGCGCCGGTCGTCGGAGAAGCACACATCGAAGCCGCCCTCCACGAGATCGATGTGCGTATCGAACGTGGTCACGTCGAAGTCCACGCGTGGATGCAGCGCGCGGTAAGCGGCGAGCAGCGCGCCCAGCCCCGTGGTGGCGAAGGTCATTGGCGTGGCGATCCGTAATGTGCCTTGGGGGTCGCGCGTGGTTTCAAGCAGACTGGATTCCATTTCGTCGAGCTTTTCGATGATCGCGCGGCAACCGTCCAGATATTCGCGCCCCACGTCCGTCAGCGAAAGACTGCGCGTGGTGCGGTTCAGCAAGCGCATGTTCAGATGCGCTTCCAGGGTGCCGACGCTGCGCGTGACCGCCGCCGCGGACATACCTAACTGTCTCGCCGCGAGATTGAAGCTGGCGAGATCGACTACCCGAATGAAGACACGCATCGCTTGTAGCTGGTTCATGTTGGAACGGTAGAGAAGGGCGATGGACGCATCATCGGCGATGGTGGATAAATCCGCGCTGCTAGGTGCATTAAGTCTTTTTTAATTTCGTGCAATGTTCATGAACTGCGTGCGCGGACTGCTTCCGGTTCCGGAAATAAAGATCAGCAAAACTAAGCAAGGAGAAAGCGCGCGGACGAGGCCGCGCTTATGGAAGAGGCTTGAATGAAAGTGACGGCAGCCGGGGTGCGTCCGAAGTGGGGGGCTGCATGGCGCGGTGCGCGCGTGATCTGAAACGCAGTGCTGCGCGACGCGCAACAAACCCCCGCGCGCGGATGCTTCAGTTGAGCATGCCGTGGGTTGCCAGCGAGTCTTCCAGGTGGCGCGTGAGCGCGTGATGCAATTTGGCGAGGTTTTCGGCTGGCAGCGCGAAACCGGCCCAGCCGAGACCGGAATGACGCAGGAACAGCACTGCGCCGTCGTGCAGCGGATGCTTTTCGGTGTGCCAGCACGGGTCGATCTCGATCACATACTGGTGGGTGCGCAACGGCTCCGTGGGCACTTCCGGGCGCATGGCGGCGCGCAAGACGCCGAGGTGTTCGATCACCGCGTCCAGATCGGCCGCCTCGAGCAGTACGACGCCGCCTTCGACGGCGATGCGAACCGCGTTCTGACCATATTCGTTGACTCTTTCAATGCTCATGGGGCGCGACATGTCCTGGCTCCTTGTGCAACTATCACGGTGCAGGAATTATGTCGCGGCCATGCCGGGGAAATCCTTAAAGTGTGCGATCCGTGGATGAAACTTTGTTTAAGGAACGTGCGCACCGCACCGGCCCTGCGTCCGCCAGAGTTCCGACCGCCGCGCGCTGCAAATATCGATTAAGTCATACTTTTAACCGACCCGATGTTTCAATATAGAAACATTTTTAGTCGTTCGGGAAATGCGCTGAAAAACCTTAAATCGAAGTTGAACGGATAAATAACGACCGGTTGCATCGAGGTGGCCGTTAAATTCCCGATTTGCGAATGAAGGTGCTATGGAACGGTCATTATCTGCGAGGTTTGGATTTCAGGTTTGAAACACTTTTGAATGTGGCTGCGACATACGTAAGTCACAAAACAGCTTGCTTGACAGGGGCATGAGCGATACGCCACGATGACCGAAAAGGTCGTCTGGTAGCCACTTCCGGCGCTGGAGCCAAAGTTCAGTGCCGCAGCGATTGGCAGCGGATCCGATACGACCAGCGTGCCTCATATCAAACAGGCGATAACTGTTTTCTTCATACATTCCGTTTTTCGATAGTATTTGTTTTTCAAATTTACTATAGCGAGGGGTTCGGCTAACATCACGCTTAATCCGTTAAGTGGCGTTGTCCGAAATCTTCCTCGTCATAATCATTCCGTTCATATCGGCCGCTAACGGGATCGGGGTCCACAATGTACGACAGCCTGGGGAAATATCATGCCGCACATGCACCTTGATACTGCGAGGATCACCTGGCTGCATACGCCGACACTGAGCGCGCGTAATGCGACGCGGCGAATCGGCGTGTTGCTTTTCGACGGCTTCTGGCTTTTGGGGCCGGGCACGGTGGTGGAGATGTTCCAGACCGCCAATGAACTCACCGCTTCACGCGCTGGCGAAGAACAGCCTTACGAAGTGCAATTCCTTTCAATGGACGGCGGCAGCGTCGCCAGCTCCTCTTCGGCGCGCATCTGGACTGACCGGATCGACGCGCGTTTCGGCAGCGGCTTCGACGTACTGTTTATCGCCGGTGGCTACGGTGCGCATGTGGCGGCGCGCGACGAGCGCGTGCTTGGCTGGCTGCGCGCGGTGCAATCGCGCACTCGCGCGATCGAAACGATCGGTGAAGGTCGGCTCGTTCTGGAAGCGGCCTGCCCGTCGGATCACGACGGACCGCAGGTGAACCGCTATCTGAACAGCGTGACCAACGACTCCGCACTGAGCGCATCGAATGATCGGCATGACTGTGCGCGCAGCGCGCTCATGTTCATCAAGCGTGACCTTGGCGCCGAACTCGCCCGCAGCGTCGCCGACCGTGTGATGCCCGGCATGGCCGCCACCTGGGTGCCGTTGCCGGCTGAAGGTGGCACGCTCAGCGTGGCCGAAAAAATCCGTGCCGCGGCGCGGTGGATGGAGGCGAATTGCGACCGTCCGGTTTCGGTGGCGGACGCCGCGCAGGTGGCGGCGATGAGCGAGCGCAATTTTCTGCGGCGTTTCAAGCACGAAATGCAGGTCACCCCGTCGGACTATCTGTTGCAGATACGCCTGCGCATTGCCTGCAACTTCCTGACCGAGACCGAATTACCGGTCGACAAGATCGCGCGCCGCAGTGGTACGGGTAATGGCGATCGTCTGGCGAAAATCTTCCGCAAGCGCATGGCGTTATCTCCAACGGAATATCGCGCCCGCAGCCGCGTCGTGACGCAGGCGTAGTGTTGGTGAATGCGGCTGCGCCATTAGCCGCGCGCCTTATGCGAATTGGACGCGGCCGTCATGACGGCCGCGTTTTCGCCGGTCTAGCTTCTTACGAGTACAGCGGCAATGGGCAACAAGGTGATCGCGACGGCATTGCCGGAGGTCAAGCTCATCGAGCCCGAGGTGTTTTGCGACGAATTCGGCTTCTGCTTCGAGAGCTTTAGCGAGGACGAGTTTAACTGTGACGTCTCGCAAGCTTTCCAGTTTGTGCAGGACCGGCATTCGAGCGCGGTGCATGGCGTATTGCGCGGGCTGCACTATCAGGTGCAGCGTCCTCAAGGGCGGCTCATGCGGGTCGTCGTGGGCGAAGTGTTCGGCGTCGCCGTGGACGTACGGCTCAATTCGCCGAATTTCGGCAAGTGGTGCGGGGCGCATCTGAGCGCGGCCAACCACCGGCAGATCTGGGTGCCGCCGGGCTTTGCGCACGGTTTCGTGGTGCTGTCCGACGTCGCCGAGTGTTTGTGGAAGACCACGGAATACTGGTTTCCCGAACTGGAGCGCTGCATCCTGTGGCGCGATCCCGACATTGGCATTGAGTGGCCAATCGATTTCGAGCCGATCCTCGGCGCGAAGGATGCCGCGGGCCGGCGTCTCTACGAAGCGGAAAACATCGCCTGAGCGCAGCGCGGAGTGCAGCCGCGCGTGCCGCTGTCCTGCGCTTCCGATCAGCGGCTTGCGACCACGGCGCCGACACTTGCAGTGACCACCAGCAGCGAACCCGCGATCTGCAATACCCCCATCGCCTGATTCAGCACGACGAAGCCCGCTAACGCGCCGATTGCCGGTTCGACACTCATCAGGATCCCGAATGAACCGGCCGGCATGTGCCGCAATGCCACCATTTCGAGCGCATACGGCAGCAGCGGGACCAGTAGCGCGAGGCCCGCCGTCGCCGCGACCTGGGCGCCCGCGACGTGCAGCCCGCTTTGCGCCAGTCCGAACGGCGTGGCCACGAGCGCGGCGGCGATCAGCGACACCGACAGTCCTTCGAGTCCCGCGAACAGGGTGCCGGTCTTTTTCATCAACACGATATAGCTGCCCCAGCCGAGCGCCGCGGCGCACGCGAGCAGCACGCCGAGCGGTTCGCCGATCCAGCCGGCGCGATCGCGCGAAAGCAGTATCACACCGGCAATCGCCAGCGCGGGCCACAGCAATGCCCGCGCGCGGCGCACCGCGAAGGTCGCCACTGCGAGCGGCCCGAGAAAGTCGATCGCGACGGCAAGCCCTAGCGGAATGCGCTGGAGCGCCGTGAAGAAGCACAACGTCATGCCGGCCATCGCCGCGCCGAGCGCGCCGGCGGCCATCCAGTGCGAACGCGAGTAGCTTCTGAAGCGCGGGCGCACCAGCAGCGCGAGCACCAGCGCCGCCCAGCACAGGCGCAGCCACGTGGTGCTGAGCGAACCGTATGCGGCCATCGTCGGTGCGGAGAGGGCGGCGCCGAATTGCACGCTCGACATCGACAGCACGCACAGCAACGCCGCCCCGGCGGCGGCGCGGGCCGGCTTCACGTCGTTCTGCGAGGAATTCAGCGGGGATTGAATAGTCGTGTCCTGCATGGTCGTCGGTGTGCCGCTCGATGGAATCTGTTGACCCTATCTTATCGGTGCGTGCGGTATTAAGATAAGTTGATATTTCTTATGCCGACTTCAAGAACTTTTATGACCCGAGATCTCGACAGCAGCCTGCTGCGCGCCTTTGTCACCGTGGCTGAGACGGGCGCGGTGGGTGTGGCGGCGGCGCGGCTCGCGCGTACCCAGGCAGCGGTGAGCATGCAGTTGCGCCGGCTCGAAGAAGAACTGGGGCAGCGTTTGCTCGACCGCTCGCCGCGCGGCGTGCAACTCACCGAAGCCGGGCATCTGTTGCTGCCCTATGCTCACACGATCCTCGGCGCGGGTGCCGACGCGCGCCGCGCGTTGGGCGCCGGGCAAGTGTCCGGCACCGTGCGGCTCGGTATGCTGGAGGACATCGCGGTCGGCCGTTTGCCGCGGGCATTGCGGCGTTTTTCGATCGCATACCCGCAAGTGGCGCTGGAAATCGTGGTCGACAGCAGTGCGGCATTGTCGAACCGGCTCGCGGACGGCAGCCTCGACGTGGTGGTCGGCGATCCCGCGCTGGTCGACGCCGCGCCGCTTCTTACGTGGACGCAGCCCCTCTTCTGGGTCGGCGCGCGCGGCTTTGGCCGCGACGCGCGGGCGCCGTTGCCGGTGGTGGCATTCGGCGACGCGTGTCTGTGGCAGCAGCAGGTGCTGACGGCGCTACGGCGCGCGGGGATCGCGTGGCGCATCGTGTGCACGAGCACCAGCTTGCCGGCCGTGCAATCCGCCGTCGAAGCCGGGCTTGGCGTATCGGTGCTGCTCGACGGCAACATCCGTTCGGAATCGATGCGCGTGCTGGGCCAGGCTGAGGGTTTGCCCGATGCGCCCACGGCGGACTTCGGGCTCTTCATGCGGGAGGTTTCCGGCGCGCAGGCGGCGGCCGTGCAGACTTTGCAAACGTTCCTCTGCGAGGAATTGCATCTCGGCTTGCGCGAAGGCGAGCCGCAGCTTGCGTCGGCTGTGGGCTAGTGCCGCATCCGGTGCTCCCATGTGAGTTTTTACGACATTTTTTCTTGAGACGCACCCACTCGAAATCTACACTTCGGGCATCCTGATACCGCGAGGTGCTCAACGTGAAGCGACGTGCAACGACGCAACAATCCGTTCGTATCGATTACGTGTGTCACGGCGTGGGCCGTGTCGAATTGCGCCGCTTCGATCCGGCGCGCGATTCGTTCGTTGCGCTGACGGCAATGTTGCATCGCGCCTTCACGCCGCTCGGCGCGATGGGCCTCAATTGCACTTGCGTCGATCAGACCGTCGAGACGACACGCCTGCGCGCAACGCGCGGCGATTGCTATGTGGCGGTATGCGCCGGACGCATCGTGGGTACGATGACGCTCTATGCCCCGGACCGTGAGTCGGCCTGCGAGCTTTACCGTCGCGACGATATCGCCAGCTTGCGGCAGTTCGCGGTCGAGCCGGTGTGGCAGGCGCGCGGGATCGGCACCTTGCTGATCGCATTCGCCGACCATTGGGCCGCGACGCGAGGTTATGCCGAGCTTGCGCTCGATACGCCGCAACCGGCCGCGCATCTGATCGCGTTTTACCGTGGCCAGGGGTTTCGTATCGTCGATTTCGTGCGCTTCGACGGCAAGCGTTACGACAGCGCGATCCTGAGCAAGCCGCCGGTGGCGACGCGCACGCTCGCCAACTGGTCGCATCGATTGAGCGCGCGAGCGCAGATTGCGCGAGCGGCGTGAACACTGGGACGCGCCGAGCGTGAGTCAATGGCTGGCGAGGCGCAGCTCACAACGATCTAAATGTATCGGCGCGATGAATCGTCAATTTGATCGGGCTTTAATCGTCGACTGTCAGCCCACTGTGCGCGATTCCTTCGAGCAAATCATCGCGCAGCGCGTCCAGCGCAGGATCGCGCAAGTTTCGAGGGCGCGGCGCAGCGATGTGGATCTCACGCGCGATGCGGCTCGGGCGCCCATCTCCAGGCGGCGACAGCAACAGCACGCGGTCAGAAAGATAAAGCGCTTCGTCGAGATCGTGCGTGACCAGCAGCGCGGCTGTCCTGTGTGCGTGCGTCAACGAAAGCAGGACGTGTTGCAAGCGTGAGCGCGTGATCGCGTCGACGGCGCTGAACGGCTCGTCGAGCAGCAGCAGGTCGGGCTCCGCGAACAGGCCGCGCGCCAGCGCCACGCGTTGCGCCATGCCGCCCGACAGCCGCTTGGGCAGCGCATCGCGAATGCCTGGCAAGCCGACCTCGGCGAGCAGCGCATCGACGCGTGGATCGTGTCCCTGTCGCGGTCCGGCGGCGAACGCGATATTGTCGGCAACGCTTAGCCACGGCAGCAGCCGGGGCTCCTGAAAGATCACGCCGATCTTCCCGGAAGGTCCGCGCTGCGGTTGCTTCTCGAGCAGCACCGAACCGGCGGTGTCCCGATCGAGGCCTGCAATCGCGCGCAGCAGCGTGCTTTTTCCACATCCGCTGGGGCCGACCAGACTGACGATCTCACCGCGAGCCACTTCAAACGATACCTGTTCGAACACCGTGCGTTGCCCGAAGCGCCGGGTTAGCCCGCGCACTTCGAGCATGGGGGCGGGAGCGTGGCTCATTGTGCGTCTCCCGGCCCATTGCGTGCGTCGCGCCAGGACAGCATGCGCGTCTCGATCGCCTTGAAGGCCCCGTCGCTCAGTTTGCCGAGCAGCGCGAGCAGCAGGATCGCGCCGAAAACGAGATCCGGCCGGCCGGTCTCGCGCCCGTCGCTCAGCAGATAGCCGAGTCCGCGTGTCGCGGCGATCAGCTCCGCGGCGACCATGAACATCCACGCAAGGCTCAGGCCGGTACGCAAGCCCGTGAAAATCTGCGGCATCGACGCGGGCAGGAGGATGCGTGTGAACAGCGCGCGTCGCGTCAGCCGGTTGACTTCACCGAACTCGATCAGCTTGCGGTCGACGCCCTGTATGCCGGCCACGACGCCAAGCTGCACCGGAAAGAATGCGCCGATCGCGATCAGCGTGATTTTGGGGGCTTCGTCGATACCCATCCAGAGCAAAAGGATCGGCACCCAGGCGAGCGAAGGAATCGCGCGCAGCGCCTGAAACGCGGGGTCGAGCAGTGCATCGACGCGGCGACTCAGCCCCATGGCCGCGCCGATCAGCAATGCGAACGCGGAGCCGAGCGCAAAGCCTGCACACACGCGCGCGACGCTCGCGCCGACATGCCGCGCGAGGCGTGTGCCGCCGAGTTCCCACAGCGTTTCTACGATAGAACTCGGCGCGGGCACGAGATGCGCCGGCAACACGGACGACCGGACCAGCGCTTCGATCGCTGCGAGAAACAGAACCGGCAGCGCAAGCCCGGCATAGCGCCACGGGCGCAACGGGTCGCGGGTGCGCTGATCCAGCACTGGCTCGTTCGCGGACAGCCGTTGCGACGCGCGGCTCGCAAGCGCGAGCGTCTCTTCAGTGGCGGCCATGGTTGCCACCGCCGGTGCATGCACTGACTGCTTGGGAGATTCGTATTGAGCGCATTATTTCGCGTTGGTGTTAGCGGACGCGATGACGGGTTGGGCGATTTTCGGATCGATCAACGCGTCGATGACCTGGTTGAGATCCGTGCCGCTCTTCACCAGTTGCTCATCGACGAGAATCGGCGCCGCGGCTTTGAGCGCGGCGATCTGCTGCGCGCCGGGCTGCGGGTGGCTGAAGTCGTTACGGCTGAGTTGCAGCTTCGCGACCGCGAGCGACACCTTCGATTCTTCGGAGACGATCTTCGCCGTGTCGTCGGGATGCGCGGCGATCCACACGCGCGCCTTCTCATACACCTTCAGCACGCGGGCGAGCGCGTCCCCATGCTCGCGGATGAAGTCCTCGCGCGCGTTCAGGAAGCCCCACGTATTGAAGTCGACGTTCCGGTACAAGAGGCGCGCGCCGTCGTCCACCTGCGCGGCGGCCATGTGCGGATCGAGACCGGCCCATGCGTCGACCTGTCCATTGGTAAGGGCGGTGCGTCCATCCGGATGCTGGAGATTCACGAGTTCGACGTCGTCGCGCGACAGTCCCGCCGTATGCAGCGCGCGCAACGTGAAGAGGAACGGGTCGGTGCCCTTGGTTGCGGCGATCTTCTTGCCTTTCAGGTCGGCGAGACTCTTGATGGGCGAGTCCTTGCGTACGACGAGCGCGGTCCACTCGGGGCGCGAAAAAATATAGACGGCGCGGATCGGATTGCCGTTCGCCTTGCCGAGAACGGCGGCCAGACCCGCCGTCGAGCCGATATCGATCGCGCCGCTGTTCAGATACTCGAGCGCGCGGTTGCTGCCGAGGCTGAGCACCCATTTGACCGGGGTATGGTCGGCGGCGAACTCCTGTTCCAGCCAGCCGTTGCGCTTGATGACGAGGCTTTCCGGCGAGTAATACGCGTAGTCGAGCTTCAGTTCGGCAAGCGGCGCAGCCTGCGTGCTGCCAACGAAGCACAGCGCGAGCGCGGCCGCTGCTGTCGTCATGAACTTGCGCAGAACGCGCGCGCGGCGAGCGGGCGATTGGTGTGCCGCAGCGAAGAATGCAAAACCCCGAACCAGTGCCATTGATTGTCCTTGTGATCGATCTTGATCTGGACGTTCAATGTAGCGAAAGCGCTCACGCAAGCGAACCAATTAAAGTTCAGAATCAAAGCAGTTCTGGCGCTATTGCAGAGCAGGGGGGCGGCGGGCGGAGCAAGGAGGGAAGAAATCCAGGGAAGAACCCCGGCACGGGCAGCAATAATTGCAATACCGTGTGGCAAGTATTGCAACGTAGTGCTGATTCTCGCGCCGGGATAGGGGTGTTTCCGCCTAAACGGACTAGGCGCTCATCAGCGTCGCATCACGCCCATCAGCAAGGTGACGAGGAAGATCACCACGAAGATGAAGAACAGGATCTTGGCGATTTCCGTCGCGCCTGCGGCAATGCCGCCAAAGCCGAATACTGCGGCGATGATTGCGATAATGAAGAAGATTGCAGCGTATCGAAGCATGGGGCCTCCCACCGGTGGATTGCTGGATTGATCATGAGAAACGGCGACTCGTTGTGGGCACTGCGTGCCTTGACGGGTTATTTGCCGGCGAGCGGAATAGAGCAATAGGTGTGCCCAGACCGGGCATCTCGTGCGTTGCCCTGGATCGCGGGTGGGTGCGTTGCGCGTTCGAGCCCATCATGCCTTCCGTGTGCCTCAGCCTTTCTGAAAGACAAAGTCACACCGCTGCGGCGCACGGCTCATGGCTTACGGCCTGTTTTCTTCTTTTGAGCGTAGATCAAAGCGCCAGTTTCGACGGGGATAAACGGCGCCTGAAAGTGATCGATCAGAAAGTCGATGAATGCGCGTGCGCGCGCGGTCTGGTTCCGCTGGCTGGGATAGTAGACAAACAGATCGGCCGACGGCAGTACCGTTTCCGGCAAGACGAGTTTTAATCTGCCGCTCTGAACGTACTTCGCCAGATCCCATTCGGAGCGGATCAATATGCCGTGCCCGTCGAGCGCCCACCGCAGCACGATATCGCCGTCATTGCTCGACAGCGCTCCTTTGACTTTCAGCGCTTCGGTGTGGTCGCCCTGCATATATCGCCAGACGCCATAGGCATCGTCGTTCTGCCGATGAATGATGCAACGGTGCCGAACGAGGTCCTCCACGCGTTCCGGTGTCCCAAAGCGTTCGAGGTATTTGGGCGAGGCGCAAAGAAAACGGCGATTGCTCATGATGCGCCGCGCGCTAAGCCGGCTGTCGGGAAGCTCGCCGAAGCGGATCGCCATGTCGAATGCTTCTTCCACGAGGTCGATGGGCCGGTCGGTGACTTCAAACTGAATTTCGACATTCGGAAAGCGCTTCGCGAAGTCAGACACGAGCGGCGCGATGGTCGTACGCCCGAAACCCAGCGTGGCATTGATCCGTAACAGGCCATGAGGGTCCGACCGAGTCCCGGATATCTCGTCTTCCATCTGCCGGATCTGCCCGACAATTTGCGCGGCATAGTGCAGATAGGTCTCGCCTTCCGGCGTCAGGCTGACGCTGCGCGTGGTTCTGTTGACCAGCCGCGCGCCCAGTTTCTGTTCGATCAGCCCCAGACGTTTGGTTGCCGCCGGCGGGGTGAGGTCGAGAGCGCGCGCCGCGCCCGACAGGCTTTTCAGTCTGGCAAGGAGGATGAAAAACTCGAAATCGGATGCCGGGTCAGTGGCCACTCTGGTTATTCGCCTAAAGTAAAAAATGAAATGAATTTAGGCGAATTCTAGCGCGGCGTTTCGCGGATAAGCTAGTTTCCATTGCAGCCTGACGCATGCAATACGTGCCCAAAACTCAGGAGACCCCGCGATGAGAATCGTTGAAATCCGCGAAAAAACCGTTCCGATCAGTTCCCCGATCCGCAATGCCTACATCGACTTCAGCAAGATGACGCTGAGCCTCGTCGCCGTGGTGACGGATGTCATGCGCGACGGAAAGCCGGTAGTCGGTTACGGCTTCAATTCCAATGGCCGCTATGGCCAGGGCAAGCTGATGCGCGAGCGCTTCATTCCGCGCATTCTCGAAGCCGATCCCACCACGCTCGTCAACGACGCCGGCGACAACCTCGATCCGCACAGGATCTGGGCCACCATGTTCCAGAATGAAAAGCCGGGCGGCCATGGCGAACGCTCGGTGGCGATCGGCACCATCGACATGGCAATCTGGGACGCGGTGGCGAAGATCGAAGGCAAGCCGCTGTTTCAGTTGCTGGCTGACCGCTACGGTAATGGGCAACCGGACCGCAAGATTTTCGTTTATGCGGCGGGCGGTTATTACTATCCCGGCCAGGACCATGGAAAGCTGAAAGACGAAATGCGCAGCTACATTGACCGGGGCTATACGGTCGTGAAGAAGAAAATCGGCGGTGCTTCGCTCGATGAAGATCTGCGCCGCATCGACTCGATTCTGAGCGTGCTGGGTGACGGACAGAAACTTGCTGTCGACGCCAATGGCCGCTTCGATCTCGACACGGCGATCCAGTACGCCAAAGCGCTCTCGCAATACGACCTGTTCTGGTACGAAGAACCGGGCGATCCGCTCGACTACGAATTGCAGGCCACGCTTCGCAATTACTACGACAAGCCCATGGCGACCGGCGAAGACCTGTTCTCGATGCAGGATGCTCGCAACCTCATTCGCTACGGCGGCATGCGTCCTGATCGTGACTGGCTGCAGTTCGATTGCGCGTTGAGCTATGGCCTCGTCGAATATCTGCGCACGCTCGATATGCTGCATCAGCACGGCTGGTCGCCGAGCCGCTGCATTCCGCACGGCGGACACCAGATGTCGTTGAACATCGCCGCCGGCCTCGGGCTGGGCGGCAACGAATCGTATCCGGACCTTTTCCAGCCCTACGGCGGTTTCCCGGACGGCGTGAAAGTGGACAACGGCTATATCACCATGCCCGATCTGCCGGGCATCGGCTTCGAAGGAAAGGCCGATCTCTTTGCCGAGATGCAAAAGCTGTCCGCATAAGTCATTAGCAACCCTACACGCCGGCACGTGTGTCGGCGTGGCGTTCACAAAAACAGACAAAGAGAACGCCGGAGAATTCGGTCCGTGCGCACCGCGGTGGTGGATGCCGCAGCGAGTGCTCACCCTGAATTTCATTAGAAGATGCCACGCATAGGAGACAGTCATGCGGGTTTCAAAGATTGGAAAATCGCTTTCCAGGCTCTACGTACAGGTCCTGATTGGCATTGTTGCCGGTGTGCTCGTCGGCCATTTCTACCCTGACATCGGTTCTCAACTCAAGCCACTGGGCGATCTGTTCATCAAACTGATCCGGATGCTGCTTGCGCCGATCATCTTCGCATCCGTTGTCGTCGGCATTGCCCGTATGAACGACCTTCATGAGGCCGGCCGCGTGGGCGTCAAGGCGCTCGTGTACTTCGAGGTTGCCTCGACGATTGCTCTTGCCGTTGGCCTCGTTGTCGTGAACGTCATCAAGCCGGGCAGCGGTATGAACATCGATCCCGCCCATATCGACAGTTCGTCGATTTCCACCTACACCCATGCGGCGCAACAGCACGGCATGCTCGAGTTCTTCATGAGCATCGTGCCGAACAGCGTTGTCGGCGCGTTTGCGAATGGCGATATCCTGCCGATCATTTTCTTTTCGCTGCTGTTCGCGATCGCTCTCGCCAAACTGGGTCCACGTACCGCGCCGTTCGTCGACATGCTCGACATGTTCCTTCAGGGCATGTTCGGCGTCGTGCGAATCGTGATGTATGTCGCGCCTGTCGGCGCGTTTGGCGGCATGGCATTTACCATCGCGAAGTACGGAATCGGCACGCTGGCATCGTTCGGTCAGTTGATGCTGTGCCTTTACCTGACCTCGATTTTCTTCGTGGTCGTCGTGCTTGGACTGGTCATGCGAATGAGCGGATTGTCGCTGTGGAAGTACCTCCGCTACATCAAGGACGAAATCTTCATTACGCTCGGTACGGCTTCGACCGAAGCAGTGCTGCCGCAGATGATGATCAAAATGGAGAAGCTGGGTTGTTCGCGCCCTGTGGTCGGGATGGTGCTGCCCACAGGCTATACGTTCAATGCCGACGGTACGGCGATTTACCTGACCATGGCTTCGATGTTCGTTGCGCAAGCGCTGAACATCCACCTGACGATCTGGGACCAGCTTCTGCTTCTCGGCGTGCTGCTGCTGACATCCAAAGGGTCGGCGGGCGTAGCGGGAGCCGGGTTCGTCGCACTGGCCGCCACGCTGGCCTCGATGCACAAGATCCCCGTGTCCGGACTGGTGCTGCTGTTAGGTGTCGACCGCTTTCTCAACGAGGCGCGAGCGGTCACGAACCTGATCGGCAACGGAGTGGCGACCATCGTGGTGGCGCGATGGGAAGGTGCGCTCGATATGCACCGCGCCCGCGCCATGCTCGACAGGGTCGACACGAGCCTCGATGCGCTGGAGTTACCCGCGCAGGCGCCGACGGATCGGGCGCCTCCAGATAACATCGTTATCCGGCCCCGCACGCATTGAATCGACCTCCGTGATCAACCGGCGCGACCTCGCGCCGGTGTATTCACCGGGCGTTGCATTCGCGTGTGAGGAATCGGCACGAGAGATGATTGTCGCGCGCATCACAGCAAACATCCGGTGGCGCGCGTTGCCATTACCTACACTTGGATTGCGCGCAGAACGTTTTCGCGCATCAACGGCGCAATAGCGTTCGCGATCCGACTTGCGCGTCTGAATCCCGTCTCGTGTCAATCGTAAGGGGAATCGTCATGGCGACGTATGTGGTACTTGCACAATTCACTGATCAGGGAATCCGTAACATCAAAAACAGCCCGCAGCGTGCGGGTCAAGCGGCGGAATTAGCCAAGACCTTTGGCTGTGAAATGAAAGAGATCTACTGGACGTTGGGCGAATATGACATTGTCACGCTGATCGAAGCACCGGACGAGCAAAGCTTTGTGTCATTCGGATACGCGCTGGGCTCGGCCGGCAACGTCCGCACACGAACGCTGCGCGCTTTTACGAAGGACGAGTGCAGCGCGATTATCGGCAAACTTCCATAAAACGCGCCCCCGCGCGCAACGCAAAAGCCCTGCAGACGAAAACCGTCGGCAGGGCAAAGCGCTCAACACATACAGTTCTCAACCGACGGACATTGAAACGAAACGCATCGCGCCCGCCGCGGCTAGCATCATGGCGGCATGAGTCATGCCGCCATGAGTTGACGCATCAAGGCTTGGCGGCGTCCGTCACCTCATCGTTCCAGTAGGGCGGCAGTGCCTTATACGGATTGCCACCGGACAGCGACGTCACATACACGCCGCCCGCGCCGTGCGCCTTCGCGTATTGCACGACGCCCGGCAGTTGCGCGGCGGTCGCGCCGTACACCATGTGCACGAAGCGGCTCTTCGGATAGGCGGCCTGCCAGCTCATCGGCTGGTATTTCGCGTAGCTCTTGGCGGTGCTCTCGAACACGACGAACTGGTCGGCCGTCGGCAGGCTCGCGTACAACTCAGGAATGTTGGTGCCCGGATTGGCCGTTACCGAATAGGTGGCGTTCAGCCCTTTGATGTAGTTGTAGATCGACTGGTAGAACTGGATGTGCGACATCTGGCTGTCGGACGTCATCTCGTCGATGAAGAAGCCGTCCACCTTATACAGCGCCACATAGGTGTTGATGTCGGTCACGACCGCCGACAGCGAGCGCTTGCCGTAAGACGTGGACACATAGCCCAGTACCTTGCCGCCCGCGGCGCGCAGTTTGGCGACGGCGGCGGCATAGTTCGGATCTTCCTTGACGCCGGGGCCGCTGTTCGGATTCAGAATGGCGGTGGTCGGCACTTTGCGCGCCGTGGTCGTGAGACTGTTCCAGTTCGCGACGCTACTGGTGGCGTTGAAGTAGGAGGGGACGACGACGCTGGTGGTTGTGGTGGTGGCCGCGAAGGCAGTGCCGTTCAGGCATCCCACTAATAGGCCCGCGATCAGTCCGGCCCGTTTCAAACATTTGCCGGTTCGGCCCAGGAGGCGGGTTTTCTCCGCCGATTCCGAAGCAGCAAATGCAAATGCAAATTCAACCGCAACCGCACCCATTCCCCGATTTTTTTGCATGTAGCCTCCTGACGCGGTCTTTTGAAACCGCTGTCGATTGGCCCGCCGTGGATACGGCGGGCAACTGGCAAACTCCCGCAGGGGAGTCCCTATAGTTTTGCGTCGCCGGATCGCTCCGGGTTTGCCCAACTGCGCTAACGGCATCCCTTCGGATTTCTTTAGGGCGCCGTTCGATTTTTTTTGCCGCGTTTGAAGCGAGAGGCGTGTGACCGATGTTCCGATATCGTTTTTGGGAATTTGCTTTTCGGTATTTTTGTACCACACGTGCGTTGTCCAAATCATTTAAATGAATCGAACGCTTTACGAAAAAGCACGCCAGTTCAAATTTTTTACGATTATTGATCAGAAGATTGAAGTTCGGCGGAGTATCGATCGGACTTGCTGCAGCGATTTACCAACACATTCACGAATCGCTTGACGAATCGATTTTGGAGGAGCGGGTCGGGCAATAGCGTTCGCACTTCGGCGCGCAATCGTTTGCCTTTCAATTCAAGTGGATGCGTTTTTCATTGTTTAACTGTCCAGCGTCAGACATTGGCGTATGCGAGCTTGAGACGGTCCTATCTGATGTGCTATCTTGCTCGGCCTTAGCAGGAAACAAACAAAGAGTCGGTTTCGCATCCGTCGCAACGTCGAATTTGCGTCGTGTAAATAATGCAGATTGGGCCGGCTTTAAAATCAGCTAGCGGAAATTTTCTCCATACGGAGTTAACGCCGCTCGCGTTCAGACTGAACGGGGAAAAGATTTTGGCGATGAAGAAGCGGACCCGGGCGCGCGCCGGCTGGGACTCTTGCGGGGTTGTCGAAAGTGCGGGCGAACGATTTCTTACACGCACCTTGATTGCGGTCATGCTCGGCACGGCCGGTATCGCACCGCTCGTGACGCATGCTGAGGTTGCGCCGTTGCAGTCCGCTGCCGCGGCCGCCAGTTCTGCTTCCTCCCAGCCCAACCTGGCCTTCTTTTACGCGGCCAATCCGCCAGTCGGCGAATTGCAGGCATTCGACGCCGTCGTGGTCGATCCGGCTACCGGCTTTGATCCGGCGGCCCATCCGCTGGCCCATACCACGTGGATCGCGCGCACTAACGGTGCGGAGTCCGCCGGTTCGGCCGAGGCTTTCCTCTCCAGTCAGATTGAGCCGCTGTGGCAGCGCGGCTATCGCGGCTTCCTGCTCGACACGCCCGCGGCCATCGCCGCGGCCGGGCGTATTCATGATGCGCATCCGGACGCGCGGCTCGTGGCGGGCGGCGCCGACGTCATGCGCAACGCGCTGCCGTATGCGAAGTCGCTCTACGCGGTGGTCGGCGATTCGCTGATTCGCGGCGTGGACGACAGCGGCCAGCTTCTCGAAGTCGCGGAATCGTTGCGCGCGCAACGCATTGCGGCGGCCCGCGCGTTCACGCAGCAAACCAGCGTGCCTGTCGTGTCGCTGGAGTATTGCGCCCGCAACGACCGGCAATGCGCCCGTGATACGGCCGCGCGCGTCGTGTCGGCCGGCATGCTGCCGTATGTCACGAGCAAGGCCCGCGACGTGGTCGGCATCGGCAAGATCGAAGTGCTGCCGCGCAAGATTCTCGTCGTGCAGGACCGCGACACCAAAGACCCGCTCGACCTGAGCGCCGGCGTGCGCGATCTGGCCACGCCGCTCAACTATATGGGCTACGACGTCGAGTACGCCGACTTCTCGTCGCATCTGCCGGACGCCATCACGCCAGACCGTTATGCGGGCGTGGTCGCGTGGATCCAGCGCGGCGCGGTGCCCGATCCCGAGGCGTGGCAACGCTGGGTCGCCGCCCGCATGGCGGATCACATTCCGGTCGCTTTCCTCGGCCAGTTCGGCTTCGACGCCGCCGGTTCGGCCGGCGCGGCGCTCGATCTGCAAGCGGTGGGCGGCACGCTGGCCGCGCCGGTCACGGTGGTCAAGAGCGACCCGATGGTCGGCTTCGAAATCAGCCCGAAGCCGGAGCCGCGCGATCTGCAAGGCGTGCGCGTGGGTTCGCGCAGCCAGCCGTTGCTGCGCGTGTCGGCCAACGGCGTGCTGCTCGATCAGGTCGCGCTCACGCCGTGGGGCGGCTATGCGCTGAGTCCCTACACGGTGACCTCGCTCGACAGCATCGAGCAGGAGCGTTGGGCCATTCAACCGATGGCGTTCATGAAAGCGGCGCTGCATTTGCAGGACATGCCGTCGCCGAGCGTCACGACCGAAAACGGCCGGCGTCTGTTCATGTCGCACGTGGACGGCGACGGTTTCGCCTCGCGCGCCGAGTTCCCCGGCCCCGACTATTCGGGCGAAGCGCTGTATCAGCAGATATTCACCCGCTACCAGGTGCCGATGACACTCTCGGTGATCGAAGGCGAGGTCGGTCCGAAGGGCCTGCATCCGGAGATCTCGCCGCGTCTGGAAGAGATCGCCCGCAAAATGTTCGCGCTGCCGCACGTCGAAATCGGCACGCACACGTATTCGCATCCGTTCCAATGGGAGCAGGTGGACAGCAAGACCGGCGCGCAAGTGGACCGCGGAGGCGGCGACGCGGCGTTCTCGCTGAACATTCCGGGTTATCACTTCAATATCGACCGTGAGATCACCGGTTCGATCGACTATATCAACACGCGTCTCGCGCCGGCCGGCAAGAAGACCGTGATTCTGCAGTGGTCGGGCGATTGCCGGCCGCCGGGCTTCGTGGTGCGCAAGGTGTACGAGGCGGGCGTCTACAACTTCAACGGCGGCGACACGGTCATCACGAAGTCGGCCAATAGCTGGACCAATATCGCGCCGATCGGTGTGGACAAGGGCCCTGGCGCCTATCAGGTGTATGCGCCGAACCAGGACGAGAACGTCTACACGAACGACTGGCAAGGCCCGTTCTATGGCTTCACGCGCGTGCTCGAAACTTTCTCGATGACCGACCGGCCGCTGCGCTTCAAGCCGATCGACATCTATTACCACATGTACAGCGGCACCAAGGTGGCCTCGTTGCGCGCGCTCGACCAGATCTTTTCGACGGTGCTCAAGCAGCCGGTCATGCCGGTCTACGTGAGCGAGTACATCCGCAAGGTGCTCGACTGGCACACGTTCGCGGTGGCGAAAGAGGTGGGCCCGCAGGCGGGCGACTGGATCGTGCGCGGCAATGGCGAAGTGCGCGAGCTGCACTGGCCGCAGGCGGCCAAACCGTCGCTGGATAACGCTTCGGGCGTGACCGGTTTCGCGAACGGCCCCGACGGCACCTATATCCATATCGACGGCGGCAGCGCCCGCTTTGCGATCGGCGGCGCCGCGACCCAGAGCGCGTCGCCGTATATCGGCGAAGCCAACGGTTTCGTGCGCAACTTCCGGCGCACGCCGCAGGGCATGCGTTTCGAATTCGCCGGCCATTACCAGCCGTTCGTCAAGCTGGCCAACGCGCAGCAGTGCAAGGTCAGTGTCAACAACCAGGCTGTCGCCACGCGTCGCGACGGTGATTTCCTGCGTTTCGATACGCAGGCCGATATCGGCCACAAGCTGAACTACAAGTCAGTCGAGGTCGCCTGTGGCCGATAATCGTCCTCGTATCGCGCCCACGTGGCTCGTTCTGCTGCTCGCCGGTGTGGTGTTGATCACGCTGTACCTCGTGCATCCGCGCGGCGGACTGCGCAGCCGGATGACGTCGACCGACGCGCCGAGCGATCTCAGCATTGCCTATCTCGAAGCATGGCTGCGCGTGCAGCCCGACAACACGGAAATCCTCTCGGTGCTCGGCACGCAATATGTGCGTCTGGGGCGCAACGAGGACGCGCGCCGTATCGCCACCCGCATGGAGGCGATTCCCAGCGAACAGATGCATCGCGCGGCGCAGTTGTTGCGCCTGAGCGTCGACACGCGCGAGACGTTCGCGCTGCCCGCCAATGATCCGGGTCGCGAGGCCGCGCTCGCGCGCTTGCGTACCCAGCTCACGAATGCGGCGGCCCTGTCGTGGTCGAATGCCGATCTGCAGATGCTGGCTGAGGCAGCCGCCTCGGTGAACGCGCAACAACTCGCCGGCCAACTCTATGCGCGCCTCGCCGCGCAGGATCCGGCGCAGCAAACGCGCTGGAACCGCGAAGTGGTGCGCTTCGCCATGTACGGCGGCGACTATCGCGGCGCGGCGAACGCCTGGTTCCGCCTGCAAGCGGCCGCGGCGACCTTCGATGCGCAGCGTCAGTGCTTCATCGCCGGCATTCGGGCCTTGCAATCGGGCAATCTGCTCGACGAAGCGCTGGCCGCCGCCAACGAACACGGCGCCGCGTTTGCTCACGATCACGAGACGCTCGTCGTCTTGCTGAACCTGGCGCGCGCCGCGCATCGTCCGGATCTGGTCGACCGTTACGCGAAGGCGCTGGCCGGCTATGCGCAGGCACAGCCGGACGAAGACGGCGCGCTGCGTCTTGTCGACTTCATCCGCGAACGCGCGCACGAAGGCGGTTTGCCGGCGCAGTACGCTTATATGGACGGCCCGCAAGCCGGCGCGGCGCGTGCGTTGCGCACCCGCACGCATGGCGCGGGTGACGTGCATCTCGTACGCGTCGCGGCATCCACCGTGGCAGCGGGGCATTCCGCATCTGCTGCATCTACCGCAGCCGCCGCAGCCGCCGCAGCCGCCGCAGCGGCGTCGAGCCCCGCAGCCAATACGGCCGCGGCATCCGCACCGACGGGCGCGTCGAGCCCCGCAGCCGGATCGAACGCCGCAGCCGCGTCGAACGATGTTCCGAGCCTGCTCTATCAATCGTTCCTTGAATCGAACGATCTGCCGAACGCACAGCGCGTAGCGACCGAGCAGGTCAGCAAGAATCCGGGCTCGCCGGTCTGGACCAAGCGCCTCGCTCAGGTTGCTGAATGGAACCACGCGTCGCCGCTCGCCTTGCAGATGTGGCTCACTTACGCCCAGGCCACGCACGACCCGGAAGGCTGGAAAAACGTGATGCGTCTCGCGCCGATGCTCAACGACGACAACGCCTATCTGGCCGCGTTGATCCAGGCGTCGAATGCGGCGCCCGGCGATCTCAAGCTGATCGACTCGGTGGTGGCAGCCTACGAACGTCTGGGCCGCCCGGACGACGCGCTCGCATTCCTGCGCAGCCGCCAACGCAATTCGCCTGCGGAAGCGATCGACTCGCGCCTGGGCCAGCTCGCCGAACGCTCGGGCCACGACGACGAAGCGCTGGCCTATTACCGCAAGCTGAACCAGCTGTACCCGTCGAACACCCAATACGCGATGCGCACGGCGAGCCTGCTGTATCGCCACGGCGACTACAAGGGCGCGCTCGGCACGCTGCTCGCCGCGCGTAAGGGCGCCAAGGACGACGACACGCTGTTCTGGCGCAATGCCGCGCAACTCGCGCGTCTGTTGCAGCGTGACGACATCGCGAACGACGCCTACAAGCATCTGCTGGCGAGCGGCAAGGCCGCGCCCGAAGACCTGAGCGCGATGACGTATTTCTACGACGCCTATCCCGTCGACGCGGCCCGCACGTCCGAGTTGCAGTTCCGCCGGGACCAGTCGCAGCGCGCGCTGCAAAGCGCGATCCACTATTACACCGACGCGGAGCAATACGATCGCGTCGATGCGTTGCTGAAAAGCCTGACGCCCGAGCAAGTGGCGGCCGCTGAAGCCGACCCGGCTTTTCTGCGCGTGCGCGCCGAATACTATCGGCAGATCGACCGTCCGCTCGACGCGCTGCACGACCTGCAACACGCGGTGGCGTTGCCGGGCGCGACGCTCGACTTGCGCGCCGCGCTGCTCTGGACGCTGGTGGACTACGGCAGCGAAGCACAACTGCGTGAGGCGGTCGCCGAATGGCGCGATGTGCCCGCGCAGGCACCGTCTTTGTGGGGGCCGCTGGCCGCCGCGCAGATGCGTCTGAACCGGCCGGAAGCGGCGCTCAAGTATTTGCGTCTGCAATCGGCGGCCATGTCGCGCGATCCGCTCTGGCAACTGACTTATGCGGAAGCGCAGGAAATGGCGGGGCGCAGCGATCTCGCGTGGTCGATCCGCCGCAACGTCTGGCGTCAGATGCAGCAGGAAGAGGGCGAGGTGCGCGCCAACAGCGCGCAAGGTCAGATCGTGCTGCGCACGCGCGCCTCGCAGGGCAGCGAAGTGCGTGAGCAGATGCTCGGCCGTCGCGTCACGCTCGCATCGATCTTCGAAAACGCGGACGTGTCGAAGGCCTTCCTGATCGATCTGCTCGCGAGCGACGCGGGCCGCAACGACAACGCCGAAGCACGCCGTACGCTGCTCGGCGACGCGGCCGGCTTGCCGCCCGCGCAGCCCATGAAAGCGCACGCCGCCGTGGCGTCGCCGGATCAGGCGACGCTGAGCTCGTCAGTGGCGCGCGACGTGGCGCTCGCCTGGGCGATGTCGCACGAAGCGAATCCGTTGGCCAAGCGCTGGCTGGCTCGCCAGTACGCCAACGTCCTCGTGCAGCCTTCGGAGCAACTGATCGCGATCGCGCTCGCCGAGAACGACAAGCCCGCCATGGAGCGGCTGCTCGACCAGCAAGGCGCGCGTTTGCCGATCTACAACCGTATCGATGCGTCGATCGCGGTGGACCGTCCGGGCGCGGCTGAAAACCTCGCGTTCCAGGGGCTGGAAGGCGCGCCCTACGATTCGGAGTTGCATAGCCGTCTGGAGCAGACCGCGCTGACGTGGCCGCAATCGCTCGACGCGACCGTAACCAGTTACGTCGAGCATCCGCTCGATTACATCGAACAGACGTTGGCGGGCAGCATCAAGATCGCGGATCTGTACATGGTCGGTGTGAACGGTGTGCAGCGCTTCCAGCACTCCACGGATCAGGGGCAGCTCACCAACGTGCCGTCGGTGGACCGTTCGGTGGAGTTTTTCGCGCGGCGTCAAACCTACGACACGGCCTTCATGGTCACCGTGGGCCGCCGCGAAGCGCTCGACAGTTTCTATAGCGTGGCGGTGGCTGCGGAGTGGGGCAGGAATTCGCCGCTGTCGGTGGCCTTGAAGGCAGGCCGCAACCAGACGGCGCGCGAGTCGCAGGCGTTGCAGGTGGGCGGCATGAAGGACAACGTGGTCGGCACGATCACGTACCGTGCGACGCAGAGTCTGTATGCCACGGGCACGGTCGAAGCCGATCGCTTCTATAGCCAGGCGCGCAACTATCTGGGCAGCGGCGTGCTCTCGACCGGTGAAATCGGTTATCGCATCCGCACGAATTATCCCGACTACACGCTGCGGCTGATCGGTGCGCATGGCGACTACAGCGCAAGCGGCGAGGCCGACGGCCTGATTTCGCGGCTGATTCCCGTGAGCGCCGGTCCGGTTAGCGCGTCGACGTTCATCCCGCAGACGTACTCGCAATACGGGGTCTTCTTCGGCTTCGGCAACGATCTGATCGATCAGTACACGCGTGCGTGGCGGCCGTTCCTCGACGTCGGCGTATTGCACGACTCGTTCCAGGGCTGGGGGCCGTCGCTCAGTCTGGGCCTCGCGGGCACGGTGTTCGGCGGCGATCATGCGGCGCTCTATTTCTCGCATCAGCGCGTCTCGCGTCTCGGTACGCCGGTGACCCAGATCGGCGCTCGCTATAGCTGGTTTTATTGACCCGGATTTCGCATAAATATCCCAAGGAGAATTCTTCATGTACGGCATTAAACGATTGGCTCGTGCGAGCGCCTGGTGTGTCGCGGCAACCGCCCTGGCGGTGCTGGTGAGCGCATGCGGCACGGTGCATCAGACCTCGGGCCCCGCGCTCGCGCGCGGCGACAAGGTGGCGGTGGTGTCGATCGCCAACTACACTGAAACGCCGGATGCCGGACATAGCGCCGAATCGATCGCGGCCAACACACTGCGCGCGGGCGGTATCGCCGACGTGCGCATCGCGCCGGCCGACGCGAACCGCAATTCGCTGTTCGACACGACGCAGCGCGCCGACAGCGACAAGTCGCTGGAATGGGCGCGTTCGCAGAACGCCCGCTATGTCCTCTCGGGCGCGGTCGAAGAATGGCGCTACAAGACCGGCGTGGATGGCGAGCCGGTGGTCGGCGTGACTTTCGAACTGATCGATGTGTCGAACGGCGCCGTGGTGTGGAGCGCGACGGGCACGCGTACGGGCTGGAGCCGCTCGGGTCTCTCGAGCGTGGCGACCTCGCTGATCGCCAAGGTTCTGTCGCCGTTGCAAGCGCGTCAGTAAGCTTATTCCCAAGGTTTCGGCTTGCGCCTGACATGCAGGCCGCAAGCTGAAACCCGACCTGTATAAAAGGAAATGGCCGTGAATACCGCAGCCGTGGAAAACAACCCGGGCGCATCCAAGCCGCGCCATGCGCATCCGTTCGGCAATCTCGGACGCGTGCGCCGCTTTCTGGCGCCCGCGGTGGCGCGGCCGTTCGCGATCGTGGAGACCGTCGTGCTCGTGCTGGTCGTACTGGCCGTGGCCCGCTGGCTTCATCCGGAAGACCCGTTGCTGCTGCACTCCGGTTTTCCGTGGCTGTGGCTGGTGTCGCTGCTGGTAGCGCTGCGCTACGGCAGCCTGCTCGGCCTGCTGACCGGGGCCTTTATGCTCGGCGCATGGGCGCTCTTTTACCCGCATGGCGGGCCGTTCCCCGCGTTGTATTTCGCGGGCGGCCTGATCCAGACGATTCTCGCCGGGCACTTCGGCGATACGTGGGGCAGCCGCGCCGAGCGCGCGTCCTCGCTGAACGATTACCTGAACGACCGTCTCGTCGCATTGACCAACAGTCACTATCTGATGCGGCTGTCCCACGAGCGGCTCGAAAAGGACCTGCTTTCGCGCCCGACCACGCTGCGCGACTCGATTACCGAATTGCGCCGCCTGTCCGTCTCCAACGATACGGCGCTCGCCGTGCCGGCGGTCGCCAAGGAAGGCCACCCGCTGGGCGGCGCGAGCGGGTTGCTCGAATTCGTCGCGCAAGCCTGCCAGATCGAGGTCGCGGCGCTGTATCCGGTGCGTGACGGCAAGCTTGGCGCCGAGGCGATCGCACGGATCGGCGACGCATTCGAACTCGAAATGCACGACGAACTCGTCATGCACGCGCTCAACACGCTGAGCGTCGCGCACCTGAAGAACGAAGACACGGTCGTGCCGGTCAGCCAGTACCTGGTCTGCGCACCGCTGGTCTCGGCGGACGGCGAGCTGCGCGCGCTGCTGGTGGTCAAGCGCATGCCGTTCCTGTCGCTCAATTTCGACAACCTGCAACTGTTGCTGGTGCTGCTCGGCTATTACGCGGACGGCGTCGAACATTCGGCATTCGTGCAGCGCATTCTCGACCGTGTGCCGAACTGCCCGTATGAATTCGCGCTCGATCTGAGCCGTCTCGCACGTCTGCAGCAAAAGGCGGGCGTGGCGTCGTCGCTCGTCGCGCTGGCGTTCCCGCGCGATGAAGAGGGCGACTCGCTGTTCGAGCACGTCATGCGCCGCCGTCGTTCGCTCGACGTGATGTGGCCGGTGCAAACGGCCAAGCAGTCGGTGCTGGTGAATCTGATGCCCGCCACCGACACGACCGGTATCGACGGCTATCTGGCCCGTATCGAAGCCAGCCTGACGGCACAGTTCAACACCGACCTGGAACGCGCGCGCGTGGGTGTTCATACGCTCCACCTCGAGGGCGACGATCCGGGCGCAGCGCTGGTGCGTCTTCTCAAACGAAGCGGCCTCGATGTCTAAGACACTTTCTCTCATCGTCAGCGTGCTGGCGGCCGTGGTGGCCATGATCGTGCAATACCTGGCGATCGCGAGCCTGCTGCAACCGGCCGGCGCGATCGATCCGCTGCTGCGCTTTCTGGCGCTGCAGGCGGTGGCCGGACTCGCCGAGGCGGTCGCGTTCCGCTTGTGGTTGCCGCTGAATTATCGCGAGCCGCGGGCGCTGTCGTTGCTGTTCCTGTGGTTCGCCTGCACGTTCGTGCCGGTTTTCGGCGGCCTCGTGGTGCTGACCAGTTGCATCTGGGCGGCGCTCTTTCCGGCCGGCAAGGAGAGCGATCAACTCACCGACGTGCCGCGCCCGGAATTCGTCACGTACCTGGTGTCGCGCGTGTCGCATGGCGGCGGCGCGCGCCTGCAGGCGCGCCTCGCGAATACCCAGGTCTCGCCGACCGACCGCCTGTCCGCCCTCGTGGCGATCCAGAGCATGCCGACCCGTACCACCGGCACGCTGCTGCGTGAGTTGCTGGCCGACCCGCTCGAAGACATTCGCCTGATCGCTTACGGCACGCTGGATCACGCCGAAAACGAAATCATGCAGAAGATCTTCCGCACCAGCAAAGCGCTGGAAGTGACCGGCAACGACACCGAGCGCCACGCGCTCAACCGCATGCTGGCCGAGCTCTATTTCGAACTCGTGTACCAGAACCTGGTGCAGGGCGCGGTCTACCGCCACACGCTGCAGCAGGCCGACCGCTATGCGCAGACGGCGCTAGAAACCGATCCGACCGATGCCGCGCTGTGGCTGATCCGCGGCCGTCTCGCATTGGCGAACGCGTTGCCCAATGCCGCGCACGAATACATCGCGCATGCGCTCGAACTCGGCTTTCCGCGTGAACGGCTGGTGCCGTGGCTCGCGGAAGCCGACTTCCTGCGCGGCGACTACGCGCGTGTTTCGCAGCTTCTCGCATCGCTGGGCAATGCTGCCGCGTTGCCCACACTCAAACCGGTTGTGAAGTACTGGTCATGATGAAAGAACTCCCGATCCGGCGTGCCGCCGATGCCGATGTCTGCCTGCTGCTCGAAGGCACGTTCCCGTTCGTGCGGGGCGGCGTGTCGAGCTGGGTCAATGAAATGATCCGCTCGTATCCCGAGACGCGCTTCGCGATTGTCTTTATCGGCAGCCGGGAACAGGACTACAACGGCGTGGCGTATGCGCTGCCGGACAACGTCGTGCATCTCGAAACGCACTACCTGTACGAGCAGGCCGTGGCGGACTTTCAGCCGCGCGCGGTGGCTGGCGACGCCGCCGCGTTCGCGCGCTCGCAGGCCTTGCACGACGCCCTGCGCGATCCGCGCAAGGCCCACGACGCCGGCGAACTGATGGCGAGCATGATCCCGATGCTCGGCGCGCACGGCGCGCTGAACGAGGAACAGTTCCTGTCGAGCCGCGCGGCATGGGACACCATCGTCGATCAGTATCAGAAGTACTGTACGGATCCGTCGTTTACCGACTACTTCTGGACCGTGCGAATCATGCACAAGCCGTTGTGGCAACTCGCGCGCGTCGCCGAGCAGTTGCTGCCCGCGCGTGTCTATCACACGGTATCGACAGGATATGGCGGTTTTCTCGGCGCGCTGATGCATTACCGCACGGGCCGTCCGTTGCTGATCTCCGAACACGGCATCTATACGAAGGAACGCAAGATCGACTTGCTGCAAAGCCAGTGGATTCGCGATAACCGGGGTGTGTTCGAACGCGATATTTCACGCGTCAGCTATTTCCGCGAACTGTGGGTGCGCTTCTTCGAAGCGATCGGCAAGCTCGCCTACGACGCCGCGGACGACATCGTCGCGCTGTACGAAGCGAACCGTCTGCGCCAGGTCACCGACGGCGCGCGCGCCGAGCGTACGCAATGCATTCCGAACGGGATCGACGTCGACGCTCTGGGCCCGCTGGTCGCGCAACGCAAGCCGCGTTCGCACCGCGTGGTGGCGCTGATCGGGCGAGTCGTGCCGATCAAGGACATCAAGACTTTCATTCGCGCGATCTTCATTGCGTCGCGCACCATGCCGGATCTCGAAGGCTGGATCATCGGACCGGAAGAAGAGGATCCCGCGTATGCGCTCGAATGCCGTGCGCTCGTGGAGAGTCTCGGGCTCGGCCGCAATGTGAAGTTCCTCGGCTTTCAGCGTATCGACGACATGCTGCCGCAAGTCGACGTGATCGCGCTGACCTCGATCAGCGAGGCGCTGCCGCTGGTGGTGCTGGAGGGCTTCGCGGCCGGCGTGCCGGCCATCACGACGGATGTGGGTTCGTGCCGTCAACTGATCGAAGGCATGGATCCGGAAGACCGCGCGCTGGGTTCGGCCGGCATGGTGGTTCAACTCGCGGATCCGGCGGCATTCGCCCAGGCGGTGCTGTCGCTGCTCGCCGACGAGACCCGCTGGCATGCCGCGCAGCAGGCAGGACTGGCGCGCGTGCGCCGTTATTACACCAAGAAGCAGATGATCGACCGCTATCGCACGCTGTATGAGCGCCTTGCCGCCATGCCGGATCGCGAGCGCAACGGCAAGGCCGCCGACGCGGCGCGCTGCCCGATGCACCATGGCAATCAATCCAAGGCCGAGCCGCGCGTGCAGCCGGTGCAGCCCGTTCAATCGCAGGAGACACGCTGATGGCGGGTATTGGCTTCGAATTGCGCAAGATCATGCGCCGCGACACGCTCGCGGGCGTGGCGCGCGCTTATGCGTACGCGGGCCTGATCAGCTCCGGACCGCTGATCCTGTCGATCTTCGGCATCCTGATCATCGGCTTGATCAGTCTCACCTCGGTGATTCCGACCTTCGCGATCGTGCAGTTTCAGGTGTCGGTCACGTATCTGATCGCGCTCAGCCTGATTCTGACCGGGCCGCTGCAACTGTCGTTCACGCGGTTCATTTCCGATCGCCTGTTCGAAAAGCGCGATGACCTCGTGCTGTCGAACTATAACGGCGTGGTGCTGGTGTCGTCGATTCTCGCCAGCGTGGTCGCGGTGATCGCGATGCTGGTGGGCTTCCGCGCGGAGCCGCTGATCTACCGCTTGCTGATGATCACGGGCTTTGTGGTGGTCAGCAATATCTGGATCGCCGTGATCTTCTTGTCGAGCGTGAAGCAGTATCGGCAAATCCTGCTGGTGTTCGCCGTGGGCTATGCGTGTGTGGTGTGCCTCGCGCTCGCGTTGAACGGCTATGGACTGGTTGGTCTGCTCGGCGGCTTCGTGGCGGGGCACATCGTTCTGCTCGCCGGGTTGTCCGGCCTCATCTACCGCAATTACCGCAGCGAGCGTTTCGTTTCGTTTGAAGTGTTCGAGCGGCGCTTCGCCTATCCGAGCCTGGCGCTGGTCGGCTTGTTGTTCAACATCGGCGTGTGGCTCGACAAGTTCATGTTCTGGTATGCGCCGGGTACGGGCGCCGCGGTCATCGGGCCGCTGCGCGCCTCGGTGATTTACGACATTCCGATTTTTATCGCCTACGTGTGCGTGATGCCCGGCATGGCGACGTTCCTCGTGCGTATCGAGGCGGATTTCGTCGAGTACTACGACGCCTTCTACGACGCGGTGCGCAGCGGCGCGACCCTGCGCCATATCAACGAAATGCGCGACATGATGGTGGGCAGCGTGCGTGCCGGTCTGTACGAAATCATCAAGGTGCAGGCAGTCGTGCTGTTGCTGATCATCGCTTTCGGCGAGCGCGTGCTGGGCTCGCTCGGCATTTCACCGCTGTATATGCCGCTGCTGGTCGTCGACGTGGTGTCGGCGAGTTTGCAGGTGCTGCTGCTGGGCTTGCTCAACGTGTTCTTCTATCTCGACGGGCGGCGCGTCGTGCTGCGGCTCACCGGCGCATTCGTCGTGCTGAACGGACTGTTCACGGGCATTACGCTGCGACTCGGGCCGGACTTCTACGGCTACGGATTTGCACTGGCGTTGCTGGTCGTGGTGGTGGCAGCCGTGAAGGTGCTCGACCGCAAATTCATGTCTTTGGAATACGAAACGTATATGTTGCGGGGTTGAAGAAAAAGGCGTTGCTGTTTTCGACTCGGCCTCGCGCTCGGCCTGCTGTTGCAAAACGGTGAGAACGTGGCGCGCTTCGCGAGTCGAGCCGGCGCGCCCGCACCCTCAGGCTGACACCGTTCGACTCCGGATTCCACCATGCATCAGTATCACCTTGGCCCGCTTCTGCGGGCCGCCCGCGCGCGCCTTGCCTTCCATGCCCATTCTAGCGATCTTGTAGCGCGCCGATGGATCAGCACGGCTGCCGTCGTCGCCGCTACCGGCTTGATGGCCGCTTGCGGCGGAGGCGGGGGCGGCGCGTCCGGCTCGGGTGGCTCGACTGCGGCATCGGCGTCGCCGGCCAGCGGCAGTGGGACTAACGCCGCCAACTCGACCAACTCGGCCAACTCGACCGGTTCGACGAACGCGAATACCAATACCGGCACCACCACCCAACCGATGAGTCCCGCGCCGGTGATCTCGTCGGCCCGCGCGTTGCCGGTCTCGCCGGTTTGGGCGGTCTATTACGGGTGGGGCAGCGCGATCGACATCGCGCAGGCCGCGGCCATGTTCAAGCTGATCGTGATCGATGCGGATCCGGGCACCGGCACGCCTGCCTTTTCCGCCGCGCAGATCGCGGCGTTGAAGGCGAACGGCGCGAAAGTCCTCAGCTATCTGAATTTCGGCGCCTGCGAGAAATCCCGGACATACTGGAACACGGTGCCCTCGGGCTTCGTGTCGTGCGGCGCGAATACCTCGGCGCAAATCAGCAAATATCAGGGTTACCAGGAATACTGGATGAACCCCGCCAACGCCGACTATCAGAATCTGATCGTCAACTACGTGGCGGCTCGTCTTGCGGCAACCGGTGTCGACGGGTTCATGCTGGATAACTTCGAGATCGTCGGACACGGCGCCAGTTCGTCCGCCGCTCCATGCGATGCAACGTGTGCGCAGGGCGGGCTCGATCTCGTCAAGCAATTGCGCGACCGTTTTCCGGATCTCGCGCTGGTGCCCAACGCCGCGCCGGTGCAGGCTATCGGCGGGACCACCGGAGGCATATCGTTTCCGTGGCTGATCGACGGCGTGATCGCCGAGCAGGTCTTCCTGCCGTCGACGAGCACGTCGGTGGTGCAACAGTTGAAGTCGTGGCAAAGCACCGAGCAGAACCTTGGGCGCAGCGGGTTCTTTGCGGGATCGCTCGACTACACGTCGTCATGCACGGCGAGTTCGACCGCGCAAACCGCGTGGACGGCCGCGCTGCAGGCGGGGTTCAGTCCGTCGATCTCGACGGTGTCGCTCGACAGCATCTGCTGGTGGTCGTTCCTGCCGTCAGGCAGCTAACGCCCGCCACCTGATGCGGGCGGCTTTGCCCATACAACATGAAAGAGGACCTGGCTTTGCCTGAGCACGATCACGACCGACGTTGTTCTCCCTTGCGCGCACTGCTGCGGCGTGTGAGCCGGCTCGCGCGCATGGCCGCGCTCGGCGCGCTGGCTTCGGTGGCGCACGCGCAGGGCGCGGCGAACGCGCCCGTGGGGCCTTCGGTGGCGCTGTACTACGGCGCGAATCCGCCCGTCGAAGACCTGGCGCCATTCGACGTCGTGGTGATCGAACCCGACGCGCGCTTCGATCCACGTGCGCATGCGAAGGCGCATCCGGCGTGGTTCGCGTATGTGAGCGTGGGGGAGGTGAACCCGCATCGCTCGTATTACAGCGCGATGCCGTCAGCGTGGATGCCGGGTGTCAATGAGGCGTGGGCTTCGCATGTGGTCGATCAGACGGCGGCCGAATGGCCGGCGTTCTTCGTGGACAAGGTGATCGCGCCGCTATGGAAAAAAGGCTATCGCGGCTTTTTCCTCGATACGCTCGACTCCTACCACCTGATCGCCAAAACCGACGCCACGCGAGCCGCGCAGGAAGCGGGGCTGGTGCGGGTCATCCGCGCGATCAAGGCGCGTTATCCGCGCGCGAAGCTGATCTTCAACCGCGGCTTCGAGGTGTTGCCTCAGGTCCATGACCTCGCCTACGTGGTGGCGTTCGAATCGCTGTATCGCGGTTGGGATGCAGGCAAGCAGCGCTATACGGATGTGCCGCAGGCCGATCGCGACTGGCTGCTGAAGCAGGCGGCGATCATCCGCGATCAGTACAGGCTGCCGGTGCTCGCCATCGACTATTGCGATCCCGCCGACGAATCATGCGCGGCCGCCACTGCCGCGCGTATTACCGAAGCCGGGATCGTGCCTTACGTGACGGACGGCGGACTCGCAACCGTCGGCGTGGGTCCGGCCGAACGGCAATGAGCGGTCGAGCCGCCCGAGTTGAATCGATATAAAGGGGAATTTCGCATGGCTTTGAAAGGCACGATTCTGGTAACCGGCGGCGCCGGCTTTATCGGCTCGCATACCTGTGTCGAATTGCTGAACGGCGGCTACGACGTGGTCGTGGTCGATAACCTCGTCAATAGCAACCGCGAATCGCTCCAGCGCGTCGAGCAGATCACCGGCAAGCGCGTGGCGTTCTACGAAACGGATTCGCGCGATGAAGCCGCGTTGCAACGCATTTTCGACGCCCATCCCGTGACCGGCGCGATTCACTTCGCGGCGCTCAAAGCGGTGGGTGAGTCGGTCTCGAAACCGATCGAGTATTACGACAACAATCTCGGCAGTCTGCTGACGCTGCTCGCGGTCATGCGTGCACGCAATGTGAAGCAGTTCGTGTTCAGCTCGTCGGCCACCGTGTACGGCGTGCCGAAGACCTCGCCGATCGACGAATCGTTTCCGCTGTCGGCCACCAATCCGTACGGCCAGACCAAGCTGATTGCCGAACAGGTGCTGCGCGATCTGGAAGTGTCGGATCCGTCGTGGCGTATCGCCACGTTGCGCTATTTCAATCCGGTTGGTGCGCACGAAAGCGGTCTGATCGGCGAAGATCCGGGCGGCGTTCCGAACAACCTCATGCCGTATGTCGCGCAAGTGGCGGTGGGCAAGCTGGAGAAGCTGCGGGTGTTCGGCGGCGATTACGACACTCCGGACGGCACCGGCGTGCGTGATTACATCCACGTGGTGGATCTCGCGCGCGGACACCTGGCCGCGCTCGACGCGCTGGTCGAACGCGATGCGAGCTTCGTCGTGAATCTCGGCACGGGGCAGGGCTATAGCGTGCTGGACGTGGTGCGTTCGTTCGAAAAGGCGTCGGCGCGACCGGTGCCTTATGAAATCGTGGCGCGCCGTCCAGGCGACGTGGCGTCCTGTTTCGCCGACCCGGCCGCCGCTGAAAAGCTGCTCGGCTGGCGCGCGCAGTACGGCATCGAACGTATGTGCGCGGACCACTGGCGCTGGCAGTCGACCAATCCTGCCGGTTACGCCTGAGGCTCAGCTCGATCCGGGGCGGCTCGCCCCATCCGATACAACATCTCGTGGGAAAGCAATTTTATGTGTGGCATTGTCGGCGCGGTAGCGCAACGTAACATCGTCCCGGTTCTGATCGAAGGACTGCGTCGTCTGGAGTATCGCGGCTACGACTCGTGCGGCGTCGCCGTGCTGGCCGCCGCCGGTCCGCGCCGCGCGCGCAGCACCGCGCGGGTCGCGGACCTCGATACGCAGGCGCGCGAGACGCATCTCGAAGGCGGCACGGGCGTCGCGCACACCCGTTGGGCGACGCACGGCGCGCCGGTCACGGACAACGCGCATCCGATCTTTTCCAAGGACGAACTGGCGCTGGTGCACAACGGCATCATCGAAAACTACGAGCCGTTGCGCGAGATGCTGCGCGCCAAGGGTTATGTGTTCGTTTCGCAGACCGACACCGAAGTGGTCGCGCACCTCGTGCACAGCCTGTATCGCGGCAATCTGTTCGAGGCGGTTCGCGAAGCCGTGAAGCAGCTGGACGGCGCGTATGCGATCGCGGTCGAGCACAAGGCTCATCCGCATCTCGTGGTGGGCGCGCGGCAAGGTTCGCCGCTGGTCGTCGGCCTCGGTGAAGGCGAGAATTTTCTCGCTTCCGACGCGCTGGCTTTGGCCGGCGAGACCGAGCGCTTCATCTTCCTGGAAGAGGGCGACGTGTGCGAGTTGACGCTTGAAGGCGTGCGGGTCGTGAGCCGCGAAGGCGCCGACGTGCAGCGTGAAGTGCGCACGGTCGCAGCCTATGGCGGCGGCGTGGAACTCGGGCCGTTCCGGCATTTCATGCAGAAGGAAATTTTCGAGCAGCCGCGCGCGATCGCCGACACGGTGCCGCAAGGCGAGTCGCTCGATGCCTCGCTATTCGGCGAACAGGCGGCGGACGTGTTTGCGAATATCGACAGCTTGTTAATCCTCGCTTGCGGCACGAGCTATTACTCGGGACTGACGGCCAAGTACTGGCTCGAATCGATTGCGAAGATTCCGACGCAAGTCGAAATTGCCAGCGAATACCGCTACCGGGATTCGGTGCGCAATCCGAAGGCGCTGGTGGTGGTGATTTCCCAATCCGGCGAAACGGCCGACACGCTCGCAGCCTTGAAGCATGCGCAATCGCTGGGGCATACCCATACGCTGTCGGTTTGCAACGTGGCGACGAGCGCGATGGTGCGCCTCACGTCACTGTCGTTTCATACGCACGCGGGCCGCGAGATCGGTGTGGCATCCACGAAGGCGTTCACCACGCAGCTGGTCGGCCTGTTCGTGCTTGCCGCGACGTTGGGCAAGATCCGCGGCACGGTGAGCGCCGCGCAGGAAGCCGACTATGTGCGCCAGTTGCGCCATCTGCCGGCTGCGTTGAACGCCGTGCTGGCGCTGGAGCCGCAGATCATCGCGTGGTCGGAGAAGTTTTCCGGGAAGGAAAGCGCGCTGTTCCTCGGACGCGGTTCGCACTATCCGATCGCGCTGGAAGGAGCGCTCAAGCTCAAGGAGATTTCGTACATTCATGCGGAGGCTTATCCGGCCGGTGAGTTGAAGCATGGGCCATTGGCGCTTGTTACGGATGCGATGCCGGTCGTGACGATCGCACCGAACGACACGCTGCTCGAAAAGCTGAAGTCGAATCTTCAGGAAGTGAAGGCGCGTGGGGGCGAACTGTATGTGTTCGCCGACGCCGACACGCGCATCGGCAGTGAACCCGGCATTCACGTCATCAGAATGCCGGAGCACTATGGGCCGTTGTCACCGCTTCTGCATGTGGTGCCGTTGCAGTTGCTTGCTTACCATACGGCGTGCGCGCGTGGGACCGATGTCGACAAGCCGAGAAATCTGGCGAAGTCCGTTACGGTGGAGTAGGGCGCCGTTGACCGGGGCGGGGTTCTGTTGCTTCCTGAATCATTGGAGCACGGAGCTTGTCCCGGTCTGGATAGGGCTGCTGCGAACTGCTTTGACTCTCTGCCAAATGGCGCGTGTCCGCAACTCCTGTAGCCCAGTTGCCTTTTTCGTTTCGACTGACGCACGGCGCGCGGTCAACGGATTCGGTTTGGCTCACGAAATTCGTTCAATGCCGCACCCGCCTTCAGGCGGTTTCTGTTTGACGGTTCTGGCTATCCGCGTCGCGCGATGAAGCGGGGCGCAACGGAATCGCATCGATTGCCCAGCTGACCACCTCGCGGCGCGCCGGACCGGGCACCGCGCACGCGACGCGCCCCGTGTACTCGCGCGCCAGCCGTTCTTCGTCGATCCGCCAGCCGCGCGCTTCGAGTTCTTTCACGCGCTTTCGAAACGCGATCTGCAAGGCGTCGGATTTGACCGACACTTCCTGCTGCCACGTATCCGGCACGCGCTCGGGACGCACGCGCTTCAGGACTTCGTGATCCTGTTCGAAAATCCGCAGATTGCGCGTGATGGTGTTCCGGTCGAACAGCGGCGAGCGCAGGAAGGTGCGACCCATCATCCACCAGGTGAGCGTGCGGTTCGCGTCGACGGGGACGTGTGCCGAGACGATATGGATCGTCCAGCCGTCGCGCGGCTTCAGTTCGAGCGTTGCGCACGGTCCGGACAGGTGGAAGCCGGGTGTCGTCGCGACCTCGACATGTTCGCCGGTCGGCTTGCGGCGCAGCCAGCCGCTACGCACCGGGCGGCGCATCGTCATTCGCGCGATCGCGCTCCATTCGTGGCTTTCAATGTCGAACGCGGCGATCTCCGGGTGATCCGGGTCGCCGAACGTCGAACCGTGAACGAATGGCGCGTGTGCGAAGTCCAGACCGTTTTCGACCACCCGGTCCCAACTGGCGTCCCAGTCGAAATGGCCGCGCACGACGCGCACAGCGGGATCATCGACCCAATCCAGCGCAGGCAGCGGCGGCCGTTCTTGTTCCGGCAGATCGCCGATGAACGCCCAGATCCAGCCGAAGCGTTCCTGCACGGGATACGCGTCGACACGTGCCTTGGCGGGAATCCGCAAGTCGGGCTGCGCGGGGATGTGGCTGCAGACGCCGTCGCCACCGAAGCGCCAGCCGTGATAGGGACATTGAACTGTCTCACCGACTTTGACGCCCGCCGACAGCGAGCCGCCGCGATGCACGCAGATGTCGGAGAGCAGGCGCGGCTGGCCGGCGGCGTCACGAAACGCGACGAAAGGCTGGCCGAGCAGTCGCACCGGCATCAGCGCGTCGGTCAGTTGGGTGGAAGGGGCGACGACGTACCAGAGATTCTTTAGCATGAGCAATGTTTCGTCAGAGCACCACATGGTGCCGTGGAGGTCGGTCGGAATTCCGAATGGCAGCCAACGGCGTGTATCGACGCAAGCTCGCGTGTTGATGCAAGCGGTGAAATCGTGCGCTTGCACCGCACTCCATTTCGGTAATCACTGACCTACAATATAAAGATGGTCGCGACCTGATAAGGAGGCTACCATGACTCAGTCCATGATCTACTTCGTTGTCGGCCTGGCGGTCGTGTTGGCGGCTGTGTTGATGGCTGCGCGACGATACAGGCGTGATCACCCTGCGGATGGAATGACCCATTGGCTTGATTCGCACCACATGGGCTGGCTGCACCGGCACAGACACTAATGCCGCATCGCAAAATCGAAAAACCCCGCATTGCAGCGGGGTTTCGTGCGATATGTATTCCTCGGTAGCCCTACCGCTGAGGGCGAGACTTTAGCCGGATTGTCCCATCGGCGTGGCCCATCAAGTCTCTATCCTGCGCATCGCTCATTGAATCCGGTCCGTGACCCGGCCGGCAAACGTCCAGCCCAGGTCCTGTCTCCAGATGTAGGTATAGCCGGTTGGACCGTCGATAAACACGGTGATCGGCTGGCTCGTACCTCGGTTATCCTCACGTCGCGACGTTCCCACTGGTGTGACCCGGCCCTTGGCCGCCTTGGGCGCCGCATCTGCGGCGTCGAGCTTCCAACCGTCAGCCGGAACATACGTGAGCCGCATGGTGCCGCCTGCGGGAGGCTGGACGAGCAGGGTGAGCGGGGAATTCGCATTGCTCGCCTGCGCTTTACAGGGCGCCGCCGCGTCGTACCCCGTCGTGGTCGCTATGCTTGCTTCATGAGCGGGCTCGCCGTCGGTGGCGGCGAAAGTGATCTGACCATACGTTGCAGACATCAACGCTGCCAGGGTGGCCGTGATCATTGCGGCACGTCGATTTGAGCGCTTCATTGCCGTTCTCTCCTACCTGCGGAAGTGGGCGACGATTCCGACGCACTCGTGATAGGTGCACCATCTGGAAGGTGCTGGACCCACGGCGCGATGCCCTTCCGAAAGCAAGACGGAAATTACGAAAGTATTTTGAAGGAGCCGCGGCTAAAGGAGTTTTGTCGTGCCAAACGGCGACGGCCGCGGTGTTGCGCGGTGGTGCATTGAAGGGCTGACGGTCTGCATAAAATGGCCGCTCGGGCACGTAACGCGACACGCCGACGCCGGAGCCAGGTCGTGGATGGCTATCTCGTGTGGGTTGTGTGATCTTCGAATGCGGAGACGATGCCGTCAATCATCGCTGCGATGCGCGCGGTATGCCGAAGGTCCTGATGCGTGACGAGCCAGATCTCGTAGACCGCCCCACGTGCGGGTTCAGGCCATAGCTGGACCAGGCCGTCGTGTTCAGCCAGATGTATCGGAAGCTCACCGATGCCGAGGCCGGCCTTTACCGCGGTACGCAGCATCAGGCTGGAATTGAAGGTCGATACAATGCGCCCGGCATGTATCGGTTCGCCAGCAAGAGCGCCAGCAAGCGTCGGTGAGCGACTACCTGTCCAGCTTCCCTGATAGACGACAAGATCGTGGCCCGCGAATGCGAAGCCGGCAACCGGCTTGCCGTGCTGCTCCAGATAAGCGTTCGATGCAAAGAGCGCCATCGGCCAGCGAGCGAGGCGCCGCGCAACAAGATCGGGATTATCCGGCCTGACTGAGCGGACCGCGATATCCGCTTCACGCTTTGCCAGATTCAGCATGCGCGTCGACGTGTCGAGCAGGACGCGCACTTCGGGATGCAAGGCATGCAGGCGTTCGATGGCGGGCAACAGGAATTCGAGCGCGATCGAGTCGGTGCTGGTGACTCTTACATCCCCCGCAAGGCGCGTATCCGTGCCTTGCGTTCGTCTGACGAGTTCGTGTGCGGAGTGCTCCATTTTCTCCGCCGATTTCAGCGCTGCCTCCCCTGCGGCGGTCAACGCGTAACCCTCAGAGGTGCGCAGGAAGAGCGTTGCACGTAGGGCGTGCTCCAGTGCCGCAATCCGTCTGCCGACCGTGGCCTGATCGAGATTGAGTGTCCTGGCCGCTCCACGGAGCGTTTTTTCGCGCTCCACCGCGAGAAACACTCGCGCGTCATCCCAGTTCATCGTGCTGCTCTCCTGATGCAAATTTGCATCTGTCAGTGTGAATAATGCTGCGCGAATTCATCAATGTCGAGGCCTATACTGATTTCAGGCGTTGCTCGTTCGCTGATCCTCCCGGATTAAACGAGCCTCATCCATAGAAGGGGTGGTATCCATGTCTGCTTCAACTTTTCGCGTACCGTCGTCGATGACGGCCATCGAGATCAAACAGCCCGGAGGTCCTGAGGTCCTCGTGCCGACTACGCGCCCGGTTCCGATGCCGGCCTCCGATCAGGTTCTGATTCACATCCACGCGGCGGCCGTGAACGGCCCAGATGTTTTCCAGCGCAAGGGGCTTTATGATCCGCCCGCCGGCGCGTCGGACATTTCGGGGCTGGAAGTGGCAGGTCAGGTGGTTGCACTAGGCTCCGACGTGTCCCAATTCCAGATCGGCGAACTGGTGTGTGCATTGATTCCCGGTGGTGGCTACGCAGAATACGCGGTCGCGCACGCCTGCAACACGATGCACATTCCCAAAGGCCTGACGTTGGTGGAAGCGGGGGCGATGCCCGAAACGTTTATGACCGTATGGCTGAACCTGTTCCAGCGCGGCAAGCTGGTTGCCGGCGAATCGGTGCTGATCCATGGCGGTGCGTCCGGTATCGGCACCACGGCGACCATGCTGGCGAAGGCATTCGGCGCTGCGAAAATCATCACGACGGTGGGTTCCGAGGCGCATCGGGAGGCGAGCCTGGCGTTGGGTGCGGACGTCGCGATCAATTACCGCGAGGACGATTTCGTCGCCGAAACGAAGCGGTCTACCGACGGAAGAGGCGCCGACGTGATCCTCGACATCATTGCCGGTGACTACGTGGCCAGAAATTATGACGCCGCGGCGATGGATGGGCGGATCCTCCAGGTGGGCGTGATCAAGGGGCCGGCGAAGGATCTCAACCTCGTGCCGATGTTGACGAAGCGTCTGACGCATATGGGCTCGACTTTGCGATCACGCACGTCCGCGGATAAGGCGACCATCATCAATGAACTGGAGCGGCAGGTCTGGCCGCTCATCGAGAGCGGCATGATCAAGCCGGTTGTCTACCAGACTTTTGCGCTTGCCGACGCTCGCGGCGCTCACGAGCTGATCGATTCCGGTACACACTTCGGAAAAATTGTTCTTACGACAGGCGCCGATCTCATTGGCTGAAGGAGCGCTGTTTTTAAAGGTCGCGGTCGGTCTCATGATCGTCCTCGACGATCGGCCGAAGAGGGTTTGTAACGGGAGGGAGGTGGATCGCATCTGAATGACTCGGACGGGTCTTCAGGAGGACGAAGTCTGGCCGGCTCCAGAAGATAGTGTTGAAGCGCCACCAGAACAAAGCGCCCAGCATTCTTCTGGCAAGGCGCCACGGACCGCAGTCATTCGATACCAATGAGGGTCCGCTGCAAGCCCATGCCACGGGCAGACCGTGAAGCGATGGCTGAACTCGAAGGCCGGCACCGGCGGTCCATACAGTTTGAAAATGGCCCCTGCCACTATCTCGTGGCGAGAGAACGAAGTAGTTTGACTGTTTCCGCCGATCGCAGATCGGCAGTCACCGCTGTCGCTCAACCATCTTCACCGACTACAGTAGAACTTCGCCGAAAAGTATCGCCGCGTATCAACGATACAATTGGGCGGCTCTCAATGTAATCCACTCGAAGTGCCGCGAAAGGTGGAGCGGTCGTCACGCGCCAGATCGGTTGTCCGGAAGTGTTGTACTGGCACGCAATGCCAGTCTCGTGGAAGACAAACAAAGCGATCAGATCGACAGGAGTGGGTCATGTGCGTTCGGTACGCTGTGTGGCAGCTTGCAGTCGCGCAGACAAATGACGAGGTCGTTTGACCATGCCCGCGCTCCGGATGCATTGGTCGTGCGGCGCGTCATCGGCGTGCGCCGCCCTGGCCTTCACCCTGTTGCCCTGTCTGTCGAATGCACAGGCCGGGCCGGGCCAATCGACGCGCAATACCGTGGTCGGCGGCGATGTGAAGCAACATGCCAACGCCGTGCTCGCGATCATGACCTACACAACGGTCCCGGACGTTACGACCAGTAACCTGTCGGTCAATAGCGGCACTACCGGCAATCCAGGTTTCGGTCAGACGCAGTTTGGCGGCGGTTTCACCATCAGCAAATCCGTCCCGTTGTACATGGAGGGCACGCTCGCCTACAGCCGTTACGATCCTATCTTTATCGCTACGAATGGCGCCGAGCAGCGTGCGGTGCCGACAAGATGGAACACGTTCAGCGGCACGGTGGGCATCGGCTGGGATTTCCGGATCACGGATGAACTGGTGTTCCGTCCGATCCTGAATGGCACGATCGGGCGTGTTTCAAGCGATCTGAAAGTGGGGCAGTCAGTCTTCAATCACGTCACTGACCGCAATCTGCAGTTCCTCGAAAACGGCTCGCTTGACGCGTACGGCTACGGTGGCTCATTAATGCTCGACTACGAGCACTACCGCGAGAACTATGAAATCGATGCCGAACTGCGTGCCACCGACATCTACCTGTGCAGCTTCGGCGGTTCGTCGGAGGCCGTTCAGGGTTCGGCCATGGCGCAGCAAGTGAGCCTGTGGACCCGCTGGCGCGCGCCTACCGGCTGGCATGCATTGGACCGGCCGATCCGCTATGTGCTGGAAGCCGCTTATTCCCACTACTTTGGCGACAGCGCTGGCGTGCTGGGGTTCAACGACCTCACGTCGTTGGGCGTCGGACTGGAACTCGATAGCAGCAAATATCCGATCTTCATCACTCGCACGCGTGCGATGGTGCGATACGTGTTCGGACACAACGTGCACGGTGTGTCGCTCGGGTTTGCAATGAGTTTTTAGCTTTTTGCGGACCGCACGGTGCGCGGATTCTGGTTGCGCGTAGCCACGCGCTAGCGCCTGGCTGTTTTTCCGCCAAGCAGGAAATGTGGCCAAGCGCATGTGGCCAAACCCATGTCGCCAAACCCATGTCGCCAAACCCCATTGGCTGCAGAGTCGCAGCGATAAACGCAAGCGCCGGATTCTGGTTCCGGACCTAACGCCGGCCGTTCAGTCGCGGTGTAGTATTCGACCATGCGGGCGTTCTCGCCCGGCCTCGACGGCTTGCGGATTTCATGCATCCATGACGTTGACGGCAATCTGGTTAAACGGTCTGGACACCGCTCCAACGAAACGCATGGCGGCGTCGGCCATGTCAACGACATCGGTGGGGAAACATCATGTCAACCGAGTGGAAGCGCCGCGCCAGGCTCTTTATCCAGCGTTTCTGGCAGCCGACCAGCGCGTGCATGACCTGCATGCCAGGGAGTTGGGGCAATGTCATGAGTTTTGCCCACTGGGCAATTGCATTCCATACTGGTCTGCTCACCGGACTCCTCGCCGTACTCCTGACCTTCACACCTGCGGCGAAGCTCTACACGCATCGATACGGCAATGCGCTTGTCGTCGGCGTCCTGACGACGATAGGCGACGCTTATTCGCACGCGAGTCATTACCGCATCCCGTATGTCGAGCACATCGTGACGGGTGCTATTTCCGGTCTCCTGGCGTTGATTGCCTCCTATCTCTTCGAAAACCGCGCGCGTCGCCTGCGGGCGGCGTGGGCGTGGGTTGTCGGATAGCTTGTCCGTCGGCTCTCTGAATCCTCACGCTCGAACCGAATACGCGCTAAAGATTCATTCCCGGGCGCCGATATGCAGATCGGCACGCTCGTCTTGCGGCGCGTTAGCCGACGGGCACGGGAACACTCGGGTTGCGATAAGTCGATAGGGGATTGAAAGAGTATGCAGATCAAGAAGACCAGCGTGCTGGCCGGCGTGTCATTGGCGTCCATCGCCCTGTTGTCCGGGTGCGCCCAGTTCGTGCCGGTCAAGGACATAGCCCGGGACAAGCCGGGGTATCTCGCAACGCATTTCAGCATCGAATCGTTGCCTTCCGGGGTGCGCGACAAACTGCCCGCTCCAGGCGAGCACACGCTGCCGTTCAAGATTCTGACGATGTCGGGCACGCTGTCAGGGCACGTCGGCGCCGTCGCGATGAAGAGCGATTTCAAAGCCACACTGATCAACGCCAAGGACACGGGTTTGGTCCAGCAGGTGCTCGAGACGTCGTCTAACGACGTACCGAGCGGCGCGACGTTCAGTCTTTCGTACCTGAACGTGTACAGCCTGAAACAGGAGACGGCTTCCTACTCGCAGACAATGGCGTTCATTCCGTTCGTCGTGCATGACAGCGACAACAACCAGTTCGCGTTCGATGCGCCGAAGGAAGATACGACGTACACCACAACCTTCAAGGTCGGCACGACGGTGCAGATCACCAACTTCCGCACGACCGTGTCGCGCTGTCACACGGGCCACTACTATCCGGCTTCGCAGGTCAATGCCACGCTTACCGGCAAGGCGATCGACTTCGACTGCGAGGACACCAAGGACGGCATCATCCAGAACAAGACGCGTCGTACGTATCTGACCGAATACGGTATTGGAGTGAGCCGTTCGCTCGCGACGTCGACCGCGAAATTCGACTGGACCTATAGCGACTTCGAAAAAGACGGCGAGAAAGCGCCGACCCGTTTCGGCAAACCGGCGAGCGACAAACCCATCTGATCCGGACGCGTTTTCACAAGCTTCAAAAGTTCGCACACTCATCCGATTGCGCAAATACCTGTATGGATGTACAGTAGCTCGCAGTGCGTTTCGTCACGGCGAGCAGGTACTATTTCGCGATATTCTTCACGCCGGGCGTGAACCGCGCGAAAGAGCATACGGAGAGAACATGTTTCGAATTTTCGGCTTGGGCGCAATGCTGCTCACGGTGGCTTCGACGGGAATCGCCGGGGAGCACTACGTCGAGATCTGGAACCCGCCAGAAGCGCGAGCGAGCATGCCGCATCGCCCGGCTGGAGCACGCAAGCCGGCAGCGGGCAGACACGTTGGTCCGCATGCCGTGGCGGTGCATGCGCGGCGTTCGCCGGCAGCGCCGGCAGCAGTGACGAAGCTCGCCGCGAAGACGGATACGCGAGAAAACGTGCCCGTGCACGTACCGGACATGACCGAGATTCCACGGCAGATAACGCCGGAGGGCAATGTATTGCGTGTGGATTCGCGCGGTGCCACGGCTGAGGTCATGCGCTAATGGAATCCGAGACTTATCACGGCTACACCGTCTGGGGGCATGCCATCCTGCAGCAGGAGGGCATATTGCAGCCCGAGCGGTATGGAGCGAGCGGAACCATTACGCAAGCCGGCAAGCTGATCGAGGCGTCGGGCATTCTCGCCCACTTCGATACTGAAGAAGAAGCGCAACGCGCAGGTTTGGAATGGGCGCGCGCCTGGATCGACAGTCACGGGTAACCCGGCCTTCACCGCAGTTGCGTCACCGCGAGCAGCAACACCATGCTGCCGATCGCGCCATCCAGCACACGCCAGGCCGTCGCCCGCTTGAAGAGCGGCGCGAGGGCGCGCGCGCCGTAACCCAGCCCGATGAACCAGATTCCGCTGACCGCCATCGCGCCCAGCGCGAAGGCAACCCGCGCGCCTTCGGGTTCGCGTGCGCCGGCCGTGCCGATCAGCAGGAACGTGTCGAGATACACGTGCGGATTGAGCCACGTGAAGGCGAGCGTCATCAGAATGATCGGTACGGCGCGCTGCACAGGTGCCGCGCCACCGCCGTCGCTTTCCAGCACCGCGTGTTCCGGCCGCACCGCGCGGCGCAACGCGTTGAATCCGAACCACGCCAGATAGGCGAGCCCGACATACAGCATGGCGTGCACGAACACCGGATAACGCTCGACCAGCACCGATGCGCCGCCGACGCCCGCGCCGATCAGAATGAAGTCCGACAGCGCACACAGCGCGACGATCTTGCCGACGTGCGAACGCATGATGCCCTGACGCAGCACGAAGGCGTTTTGCGCGCCGATGGTGACGATCAGGGATGCGCACAAGGCGGCGCCGTGGGAAAAAGACAGCCAGTTCATAATCGATCCAGTAGACGGGAGAAGCGAACGGGGCTAGTCTGCGGGTTTGCTTGGAATAAGAGAAGCTAATTTACTTAACGCCGATTAAGGAACGCTAATGCTCGACTATGCGTTGCTCGACGCGCTGGCCGCCGTGGTGCGTCACGGCTCGTTCGACCGCGCCGCCAGCGAACTGAACGTGACGCCGTCCGCGGTGTCGCAGCGGGTCAAGCTGCTCGAAGAGCGCGTGGGCAGCGTGCTGGTGAAACGCGGCCAGCCCTGCGTCGCGACCACTTCGGGCGCGCTGCTGTGCCGGCACACCGAACGCGTGCAATTGCTGGAAGCGGAGTTGACCGGCCGCCTGCCGGCGCTGCCCGGCGCGCTGGTCGAACCATGGCCGGCGCTGCGCGTGGCCGTCAACGACGACAGCGTCGGCACCTGGTTTATCGATGCGGTCGCGCAATTTTGCGTAGAGCGGGAGATGTTGCTCGATCTGGTAATCGACGATCAGGACCATACAGCGGAGCGGATTCGCGACGGCAGCGTGCAAGGCGCGGTCACCACGCAAGCCGAGCCGGTGCAAGGTTGCCGCTCCACGCGTCTTGGGCGGATGCGTTATCTGGCGGTCTGTTCACCGGACTTTCTCGCACGTCACTTTGCAGGCGGCGTGACGCGCGAGAGCTTGCGCCACACGCCGTGCGTCGACTTCAATCCCAAGGACCAGTTGCAAAAGCGCTTCATGCGCCGCATCACGCGCGCGGAACTCGATCCGCCGTTGCACTGGATTCCGCATGTCGCCGGTTTTTTGCGCGCCTGCGTGACGGGCCTCGGCTGGGGCATGTGCCCGGAGCGCATGATCGCCCCGCATCTGGCCAACGGCGAACTGGTGGAAATGGCGCCCGGCAAGCCGATCGATGTCGACCTGTACTGGCAGAGCTGGCGTTTGTCGATCGGTTGGCTCGACGACTTCGGCGCGGTGCTGCGCAAGCGGGCGGCAGAGTTTCTGGACTGAAAGTCCGCCCGGCGTAACCCGACTCGCGGCGAATCGCCGACGCAAGCCGACCTGCGTTTCGCTCAAATACCAGGCGGATGAGGGGGATGAGAGGGATAAAAGGGATGAGGCGGGTGCTTCGGAAAGCGCAGACTGAAAGTGGTGCGCACATGCGCCACGCTTTCCACGCTGCATTCGCCTTGATGTTCGTCCATGATCGACTTGACGATGGCAAGTCCGAGACCGGTGCCGCTCGCCGAGTTATGGCGTGATGGATCGACCCGGTAGAACCGGTCGAAGATCCGCTCCAGATGCGGACTGGCGATACCCGCCCCGCTATCCGACACCGACAGCAGAGCATAGCGCCGGCGCTCGTCGCACTGCACGTTGACAACACTGCCGCGCGGCGCGTGGCTCAACGCGTTTGAAATCAGATTACTCAGCGCCCGTTGCACCAGCGGCACATCGCCTTGAAAGTGTGCATCGCCCGATACGACGATCTCGACGCCGGCATCCGCAGCCATGGTTTCGTAGTAGCCGGCGATCCGCATCGCCTCGCTGCGCGCGTCGACAGACTGCAGCGCCAGCCGGTGGTGACCGCTATCCGCGCGGGCGAGAAACAACATGCTGTCGATCAGACGCGCGAGGCGCTGGAATTCGTCCACGCTCGATTCGATCACGCCGCGATATTCATCCGCGGAACGCGGTTGCGATAGCGCCACCTGGGCTTCGGCCAGCAAGTTGGTGAGCGGAGTGCGCATGTCGTGCGCGAGATCCGAAGAAAACTGCGTGAGGCGCGTGAAGGACTCGTGCAGGCGGGCCAGCATCCGGTTGAAGGCGCGGCTCAACTCCTTCAGTTCACCCGGCATGTCGTGCTCGGGCAACGGCCGCGCAAGATGGCTGCTGGAAATCCGTTCGGCACGCGCCGTCAAACAGGCTAGCGGCCGCAGGCCCAAACGGGCGATCGACCACGCGAGCAGCGCATTCACAAGCGTCCCGGTCGCGATGACAAACAGCACGTTGAGCGCGTAAGCGCGCAATAACGCGTGTTCGCTAGTCGCATCGTATTGCACGACCACGCGCACCTCGGTGCCGGACAGGTCGCCGAGCGGCGCCGTCGCCACCAGAAAGCGCAGCGGCTGTGTCCTCGCTGACACGGGTACGGGAGCGGCGCCGGCGCGCACGGTCATCGTTTCCGCATTCGGCCAATAGCCACTGGTGCGGATGAGCGGTGCGCTGCGCGTGTCGAACAATGCGATATCGAGGTTCTTGTGACCGTGCAACTGGTTGTGCCAGGTCGCACGATCGGCGCTGACCGTCGCGAGATCGGGCATGGTGCGCAGGCGCGTTTGCAGCGTGGCGAGGGTGGTGGCCATCTCGTGACCCGACGTCGCTTCGAGGCGCGTTTTCAGGCCGTGGTACAGCAACAGGCCGTTGAAAACCAGCACTGCCGAGGTCGACAGGGCGAACAGGATCGACAGCCTGCCGCGCAAGGTGCGTGGCAGGAGTCGCACAGGCGGCTTCATGATCCGCGCTGTCGCGCGCGGACGCATTGCCGCGAATAGACTTCGCATCATGGCAGGGACGTGTAGCGCTCTTCCAGTACGTAGCCCATGCCGCGTACGGTGTGGATCAACCGCGGTTCGTAGTGGTCGTCGACTTTCGCGCGCAGGCGCCGGATCGCGGCGTCCACGACGTTCGTGTCGCTGTCGAAGTTCATGTCCCACACCTGGGAGGCGATGGTCGAGCGAGGCAGGATTTCTCCCTGACGACGCATCAGCAGCCACAGCAACGCAAATTCCTTGGCCGTGAGCAGGATCGTGTCGCCCTGGCGCGTGGCCTTGCGGCGCGTCAGATCGAGCACCAGATTCGACACTTGCAACGAGGCGGCGTCGCGGGCTTGTCCGCGCCGCAGGATGCTGCGGACACGGGCCAGCAGTTCGGCGAAGTCGAACGGTTTGCCGAGATAGTCGTCGCCGCCCATTTCGAGGCCGCGCACCTTGTCGTCCACCTCGTCTCGCGCGGTGAGCAGCAGCACCGAAGTCGAATGCGTGCGGCGCAGGTTTTTCAGCACCGTCCACCCGTCCTGGCCGGGCAGCATGACGTCGAGGATGATCAGGTCGTAGTCTTCCGTCAGCGCGCGATGCTGGCCCGTCACGCCGTCTTCCACCCAGTCGACGGTAAAGCCCGCCTCGGTCAATCCCTTTCGCAGGTACGTGCCGGTTTTGATTTCGTCTTCGACGATCAGGATACGCATGGTGTTTTCTCCGGTGACGCTTTTCAGCGGCCCATGCGCGTGACGGGACTGCATGACAGGGAGGCATGAGATGCCTCCAGGCTCTGATCTGCTGCGGGCAGAGGGTTCGACGGGCGGGTCGACGTGCGCGCCATGGCGGAAAACACTTCGAGCGAGAGCAGGCCGCGCGTGAACAACGCGCCGTCCTGGCCACCCGGCTTCCCGGATAATGATGCGGATGCGGACGAGGATGCGCAGGACGGCTGGCCGCCGTCGAACAACCCGTCAGGCTGATTCCACCAGAACGCCAGGGAGCTGATCGCAATGACAACCAGGGCGGCCGCCAGCGAGACCGGCCGTTCGATCTGAAGCCGTTCCCATTGTGCCGGGAAGCCCGCGCCGAAATGGGCGATGCGCATTGTCAGGCTTCGCATTCTTTGAAAATGCCGCATACGGTACGAGTCGAAAGTGAAACGGCCTCATCGTACGATTTGCTGCTCGATTTCAAGATGAGAGCAAGATGACAATTTCGTCATATATCGCGCATGCATCCTCGGTTGCGGTACTTGATGCGCATGGTGGCTTCCGCGTGGCACGCGGAGTGGCTTGCGCGGTAGGCGCCGGATTGCGCCACGGTGAAGGGTGTCGGTGGACGATGGCCTGTGGCGACTCACGATACCCGTGAGTCGCCTCGTTTCGCTCAGTGCAGACGGATCACCGGATGCACGCGTCTGCGCAGCCAGTGGCTCGCCGTGTCGAGCGCCATGCGTGCGAAACCGGTCAGCGACATGACGTGGCGCCGATAAATGAGCTTGTAGACGGCAGTAGCGAGCCAACCGTCGACGAACACCGGCTGCGTCAGCAGGCTGCTGCTGAGGCTGCCAATCGCGCCTTCACGCCCGAAGCCGACCAGCGTACCGGCGTCCCGATAGATGAACTCCGGCAGCGCTTCACCCGCCACGCGGCACTTCAATGCGCGCGCGAGAAACATCGCCTGCTGGTGCGCGACCTGCGCACGCGGCGCGAGGAACGCGCCTGGGTTGTCGGCGGGGCAGGCCGCGCAATCGCCCAGACCAAACACGTTCGCGTCGTTCGTGCACTGCAGTGTGCGATTCACGCTCACCTGCGCGTTGCGGTTCACCGCGATGCCGTCGAGCGTGCGCAATACCGGCGGCCCCGCGATACCCGCTGTCCAGATCGCGATGTCGCTGGCGAGCGGCGCACCGCCTTCAGTCAGCACGGCGTCGGCGCGTACTTCGGTGACACGTGTCGCGCTCAACACTTCCACGCCGAGGCTGTCGAGCATCCGCTGCGCGCGCGCCGAAATCGTTTCGGACAGCGCGGGCAGTACGCGCCCGCTGCTTTCGATCAGGCGGATGCGAAAGTCGCGCACCGGATCGAGCGAAAACGGGCTGTAGCGATTCAGCAAGCGCACCGTGTCGCGCAGCGCCGCGGCGAGTTCGACGCCGGTCGCGCCAGCACCGATGATGTTGATCGACACCGGCGTGTCCGCTTGCGCGGTCCGTGCCCGGCGTGCGTGGTTGGCGCGCAGGCAGGCGTCGAGCAGCTTGCGGCGGAAGGCTTCGGCATGCGCGACCGATTCGAGCGGCAATGCATGTTCGGCGGCGCCGGGCACGCCGAAATACTGCGTGACGCTGCCCATGGCCAGCACCAGTGTGTCGAAGGCGATCTGCCGTGACGGCAGGATTTCGCGGCCGTTGGCATCGCGCAGCGCGCTCAGGGTGATATGACGCTGCGCGCGATTGAGCGCAGTGAGCTCGCCCTGTTCGAATTCGAAGCCGTGCCGTTGCGCCTGTACCGCATATTGCAGTTGATGCGTGGCGGGATCGAGCTGGCCCGAAGCGGCTTCGTGCAGCAGCGGCTTCCAGAAGTGCGTGGGCCAGCGGTCGACCAGCACGATGTGCGCGAGACCGGCGCGCCCGAGCGATTCGCACAGTCGCGTGGCGAGCCCGAGTCCGCCCACGCCGCCACCGACGATGACGATCCGATGCGCCGCCGTGTTGTCCGTCCGTTGCGCGTGTTGCATATGCTGCGCACGCTGCGTTGTTGCGCCTGCCTGCTGATCGATTCCGACCATGATCGCTTTCCTCCGAACGTTATTCCTGCCGGGCCGGTGATGGCGCTGCGTGGAGCGCGATACCGAAGATTTCCGGTTGATCTGTGAGGCCAGTATAAAATCGGCGGAAACCGCAGCACAATTTAATGTTTATGAAGAACATATAGGTTTTCACTTATGTTAAAAGTCGCCACGTTTCGTCAGTTGAAGGCCTTGCATACGGTTGCGAAGCTCGGCAGCGTGTCGCGCGCGGCCGAGGAATTGCGGCTCACACAGCCGGCCGTTTCGCTCCAGGTGCGTTTGCTGGAAGAGGCCGCGGGCGCGCCGCTCTTGCAGCGCGTGGGGCGTGGTGTGCAGTTGACCGCGGCCGGCGAGATTCTCGCCCGCTATGCGCTGGAAATCCTCGACCTGTGGAACGGCGCGGCGGACGATCTGGCCGCGTTGCACGGCGAGCAGGGCGGCACGCTGCGCATCGGCGCGATCACCACGGCCGAGTATCTGATCCCGCCGTTTCTCGTGCGTTTTACCGAAGCGCGTCCGCAAGTGAAAGTGCAGTTCAAGGTCGGCAATCGCGCCGACATCATCCGCATGCTGGCTACGCATGAAATCGATCTCGCGGTGATGGGCAGTGCGCCGCGCGAATTGCGCACGGCGGCGACCGCGTTCGCGAGGCATCCAATGGCATTCGTCGCCTCGCCCGCGCACGCGTTGATGAAGAAAAAACGTTTGTCGCTCGACGACCTGCAAAGCGCGAATCTTTTCGTGCGGGAGCGAGGTTCGGGCACGCGCTCGACCGTCGAGAATCTGTTTCGCCTCGCCGGGCACAAGCTGCACATCGGCTCCGAGTTGTCGAGCAACGAGGCTATCAAGCAACTGGTGGAGGCTGGATTGGGTATCGCGTTCCTGTCGCTGCACGCCTGTTCGCTGGAGTTTCAGGCGGGCCTGCTCGCGTTGCTGCCGCTGCCCGCCAATCCGATCGAACGCGACTGGTACGTGATGCATATGTCGGACAAACGCTTGCCGCACGTCGCCGGTCTGTTCCGCGATTTTTTGATCGAGCACGGCATGTCCGGCGCGGTGCCGGTGCCGCTGCCAACCGTCGCCGCGGCAAAAAAGCGCCGCCAGGCGCGTCAGGCGGGCGGCGCGTAACACGCATCGATTCTCGCTATTCGCTTCGACGTTTGCGCCGGCCGTGCCGCCTGGCGAGTCGCGAGGCGACCTTCCGGCGTACCCGTAGAGCCTTATGGGAAAAGGCTTTTCCGTTACATCGCCGGCGATCGAAGTAAAGGTTGGGCGGACGATATTTTTGCCCGCGGCGATTGTCTTTACAGTGGCGTCCAGACATCTGAGAAAAGTGGACGCCGCACCCCTGTGGCGAGCCATTGTGATTGACCTGGCCGTTACAGGAATCGGAGACAATGAGCAGCAACAGCATCACTCAAGTCGAAACATTTGGTTTCGAACGCATTCCGGATCGCTCGCGATATGCGCGGCCGATCGATCTGTTCCGCTTGCTGTTCGGCGGCTGCAATACCTTTTCCACCTCGGTGCTCGGCAGCTTTCCAGTGCTGCTCGGCCTGTCGTTCAAGGCGGGCGTCTATTCCATCTTGATCGGCGTATTGATCGGTTCGTGCATCCTCGCGCCAATGAGCCTGTTCGGTCCGCGTAACGGCACCAGTGACCCGGTTTCCTCCGGCGCGCATTTCGGCATTCATGGGCGGATCGTCGGCTCGTTTCTCGCGTTGCTGACCTCGGTCGCGTTCTTCTCGCTGGCGGTGTGGAGTTCGGGCGATGCGCTGGTGGGCGGCGCGAATCATCTGCTCGGCCTGCCGGTCAACGGGATGACGTTGAGCTTCGCTTACGGTCTTTTCGCGGTGCTGGTGCTGACGGTGTGCATCTACGGTTTCCGCTTCATGCTGTGGGTCAACAAGATTGCGGTGTGGGCCGCGAGCCTGCTGTTCGTGGTCGGTATCGCCGCGTTCGCCGGTCCGTTCGACAGTGCGTATGCCGGCAAGGTCGCGCTCGGTTCGGCGGGTTTCTGGCCGGCGTTCGTGAGCGCCGTGCTGGTCGCGATGAGCAATCCCGTGTCGTTCGCCTCGACGCTCGGCGACTGGGCCCGCTATATTCCGCGGGACACGCCGAAAAAGAACACGATTCTCGCCGTGATGCTCGCGCAACTCGCCACCTTCGTGCCGTCCTTCTTCGGCCTCGCCACGGCGACGATCATCGCCGGCAAGGCGCCGGATTTCATCGCGTCGAATAACTACGTGGGCGGGTTGCTGGCGATCTCGCCGAACTGGTTCTTTCTGCCGGTGTGCCTGATTGCGATCATCGGCGGCATGTCGACGGGCACGACGGCGCTGTACGGCACCGGGCTCGACATGTCGAGCATGTTTCCGACATTCCTGAACCGTGTGCGCGCCACGTTGCTGATCGGCAGTCTCGCAATCGGCTTCATTTTTCTCGGCCGCTTCGCGTTCAATCTGGTGGAAAGCGTGTCGACGTTCTCGGTGCTGATCAACGTCTGCAGTTCCCCATGGATGATGATCATGATCATCGGTTTCGTGACCCGGCGCGGCTTCTACCTGTCCGACGATTTGCAGGTGTTCAATCGCGGCGGTCGAGGCGGCCACTACTGGTTCACGCACGGCTGGAACTGGCGCGCGATGGGCGCGTGGATTCCGAGCGCGGTGATCGGCCTGTGCTTCGTCAATCTGCCGGATCAGTTCGTGGGCCCGCTCGGGCAGCTCGCCGGCGGCCTCGACATCAGCATGCCGGTTTCGCTGACGCTGGCCTGCACGCTCTACCTCACGTTGCTGCAGTGTTTCCCGGAGCCGGACGGCGTGTACGGACCGCAAGGCCGACGCTGGTTGCGTGCGGGTTCGCAGCGCAATATGAACGTGCATCCGGTGGTCCCGGCGAGCCGGCTCAAAGCAGCCGCGCAAGGGCAGGCGAAAGCGCAGCGCGCCACGCGTGCGGAACGTGAAGAAGCGGTGCTGGACACGCAGGACGCAGGTTGAAGCGCGCGCCGATGCGTGCAGAATCGTGCGGTACGAGTAATGGTTTTCAAATCAGGCAGGCAAACAGCATGAGCGAGTCAGTAAAGCGCGCGTTTGAAGGGGTAAAGCTATTTCCGTTCTGGCTGGACAATCCGCGCGCGTTGGCTGTCGAACGGGAACTGATCGGTCCGACTTGCGCGGATCTGGTCGTGGTGGGCGGCGGCTTTACCGGTTTATGGGCCGCGATTCAGGCGAAAGAAGCCGACCCGTCGCTCGACGTCGTGCTGATCGAGGCGGGCAAGGTGGCTTACGGCGCTTCGGGCCGTCCGGGCGGCATCATCTCGACTTCGGTGATGCACGGTCTGCCGAATGCGACACGGGTCTTTCCGCAAGACCTCGACGTGCTCGAAAAGCTGGGGCAGGACAATCTCGACGGCTTCAAGGCGTCGTTGACGCGCTACGGCATTGAAGCGGATGTCGAATGGAACGGCGAGATGACCGTCGCGGTCGACCCGGGCCACCTGGGCCACCTGAAGGGTGACTACGAACTGCATATCGCGCATGGACATGACGTGGTGTTGCTCGACAGCGAAGGCGCGCGCGAGCAGCTCGATTCGCCGCTCTTCGCGGGTGCGATGTGGTCACGCAACCGCAGCGGCACGATTCATCCGGCCAAGCTCGCGTGGGGGCTGAAGGGCGCGGCGCTGAAACTCGGCGTGCGCCTGCATGAACATTCGCCGCTCACGCGCCTCGAAGACCGCGGCGCGACGATGATCGTGCACACGCAGGCGGGCCGCATCGAAACGCCGCGCGTGCTGCTCGGCACCGGCACCGCGGACGTCGGCGTGACCGACATCAAGCGCCGGGTGATGCAGGTGCGCGATCACATCATCGCGACCGCGCCATTGAGCGAAGAGCAGATGGCGCGCATCGGCAGGAAGAATCGCCAGGGCATTTACGACACGCGCACGCAGCTCAATTATTTCCGGCTCACCCAAGACAATCGCATCATCTTTGGCGGCCGGGTGAGCTATCACTTCGGCGGCGACCCGAATCCCGCAGCCGATCGCGACGAAAGCACCTATTACAAACTCGCCGAAGCGTTCTACCGCACCTTCCCGCAACTCGACGACGTGCGTTTCACGCATGCATGGGGCGGCCCGATCGACTACTGCTCGCGCGGAGCCGTGTTCGCGCGCCGCTATCACGGCGGCAAGAGCGTGTTCGTCGCTGGTTATACGGGCTTCGGCGTGGCGGGCAGCCGCTTCGGCGCGAAGATGGGGCTCGACATGCTATGGCATCGCGATACGGTGATCACGTCGCTCGACATCTCGCGCAAGGGGCCGTCGTATATACCGCCGGAACCCGTGCGCTGGATCGCCGCGAAGATCACTTTCAATGCGTTCGACGGCGCGGACGATCGCGGCGGCTGGCGGCGTCTGTGGATCAATTCGATCAAGGCGCTGGGTTTTCCGATGTAGCCCATGGCTTCCGCGCAGTGGTGGCGGACGCGTTTTTTTTGTGTTGCCGCCGGAATAAAAAAACCGCACCTTAGCGGGTACAGGTGCGGGTGCGGTTGCAGGTGAAGCAACGAAGCAATGCAGCGATGCAGTGTGAATCAACCGCAGTACACGATGCTGTACTTCTTGGTCGCCACCGGCATGTGCCACGTACCCGAGAAGCCTTTGTGCAGGATGAAGGCGTCGCCGGCTGCATAGCGTTCGCTGCGGCCGTCGTCGCTGGTGATCACGACTTCGCCTTCGATCAGCACGCAGACTTCGTGGATCGGCAGGTCGGCCAGCTTCAGCGTGCCCGCATCGCATTGCCACACGCCGGCGGACAACATGTTGGTGGCGTCGGAGTAAGCATTGAGGGCGTGCGGTGCCCTGGCGCCTTCGAGAATGACGTCGGCCGGATCGTGCAGGGCCGGGTTCAGGCCGGATGCGCCTGGGCCTTTAGCGTCGATGCGGGTGAAAGTGGTGCTCATGTGTCTCTCCTGGTGGAATGGATCGATGTCGCTATCGTTGAGTCGATGCGAAAAATGGATTCGAAGCCGGAGTCTGAGCCAAAGCTGCGTAGCGATGAATTTCGATTTGAAGACATTCAGATTGAGCGGCGTCGATGTAAAGCGGGTGACGCCGCCGCGGGTGCGATTGGCCCCCCGTCTGACCTGAAACATTCACGTAAAGGACAAGCCTCATGCAACACGCCAAGCAGTTCTATATCGACGGTCAATGGGTCGAGCCGCTCGGGTCGATCGAGCAGGCCAACGCCGCCACGCTCGACGTTATCGATCCGTCCACCGCCACCGCGTTCGCGCAGATATCACTCGGCAGCGCGGCGGATGTCGATCGCGCCGTCGCGGCCGCGAAGCGCGCGTTTCCCGCCTATAGCGAAACGACGATCGCGGAGCGCATCGATCTGCTGCAAGCGATCCTCGACGTCTATCGCAAGCGCTACGACGACATGGTGCATGCGATCAGCCGCGAGATGGGCGCGCCGCTCCAGTACGCGAACGACGCGCAGGCGTGGACCGGCGTCGCGCATCTGGAAACGATGATCCGCACGCTCGACACGTTCGAGTTCGAGTCTCTGAAAAACGGCATTCTGATCCGCAAGGAAGCCGTGGGCGTGTGCGGGCTGATCACGCCGTGGAACTGGCCGGCTTTGCAGATCACCACCAAGGTTGCGCCCGCGCTCGCGGCAGGCTGCACGATGGTGCTCAAGCCGTCGGAACTGGCGCCGCTGTCGGGGATCATCTTCGCCGAGATCCTCGACGAAGCGGGCGTGCCGGCCGGCGTGTTCAACCTCGTGAACGGCGAGGGCCGCACCGTGGGCGAAGCAATGTCGTCGCATCCTGACATCGACATGATGTCGTTCACCGGTTCGACGCGCGCGGGCGTGCTGGTCGCGAAGGCCGCGGCGGATACGGTCAAGCGCGTGCATCAGGAACTGGGCGGCAAATCGGCCAACCTGATTCTCGAAGACGCCGACCTGAAAGAAGCCGTCATGCGTGGCACGCGTGCCTGTTTCGACAACAGCGGCCAATCGTGCGATGCGCCCACGCGCATGTTCGTGCCGCGTGCGCATGAAGCCGAAGCGCTGGCCTATGCGAAAGAGGCCGCCGAAGCGCTGCGCGTCGGTCCTGCCAATGCGGCGGATACGGATCTCGGGCCGGTGATCAGCGAGCAGCAGTTCGACAAGATCCAGCGGCTGATCGGCGTGGGCATGGAAGAGGGCGCCACGCTGGTGGCCGGCGGCTTGGGCCGTCCGGAAGGATCGAAGAACGGCTACTTCGTGCGGCCGACGGTATTCGGCAAGGTCACGCCGGAGATGACGATCGCGCGTGAGGAAATTTTCGGACCCGTCCTGTCGATCCTCGCATACGACTCCGAAGATGAAGCCATCGCGATGGCCAACGACAGCCTCTACGGTCTCGCCGGCTACGTGCAATCCGGCTCGCTCGAGCACGCCCGCGCGGTGGCGAAGCGCCTGCGCACCGGCACGATCTATCTGAACTACGCGGACTACAATCCCGACGCGCCGTTCGGCGGCTTCAAGCAATCGGGCAATGGCCGCGAGTACGGCGAGTTCGGTCTGGAAGACTTTCTGGAGATCAAGGGCGTGGTCGGTTACGGCGCCTGAGTGTGCGCAGCGGCATGCTCCCACGCATGCCGCGACTAAAGCAGCAATTCGATCGAATGAAACAAGCGGCGCTGCTCGGCATCTTGCGAGCGCGCTCCTTCGTCTATGACTTCACGCAGGCATTCGAGAAAGCACGCGGCCGCCGGACTCGTCGGCGCGCTGCGGCGTGACGTGATGCTGACAATGGTTTCGTCGACCGTCTCTCGCAGCGGCAGCGCCCACAACTGCTCCTTCGCGAGCGTCACTTCAACGAGCGGCCACGGAAAAATGCTGAGCATGTCCGTGCGCGCGAGCAAACCCAGCACGACCGCCAGCGAGTGCGCCAGATGAATGGTGTGCGGCACCTGCATGCCGCGCTTGCGGAACACATTGTCCGAGATCGACTCGCGGCTTGCCGGGTCCCAGTTCAATACCCACTCCGCGTCTTCCAGTTCGAGCAGCGTGCGGCAACCGGCTTTCGGATGATCGCGCCGCGCGACCACGGCCGAATGCGTGGAGAACAGCGGCACGTTGTGAAACTCCGATTGCGGCGACGCGGGCGGCGGCCGACCAATCGAAAAATCGAGGCTGCCGTCGCGCAGACGCGGCTGCACGACCGCGAGCAAGCCTTCGAAGAATTCCAGTTGCACTTCCGGCATGCGCTGGCGGAACCGCTGCACGGTAAGCGGCAGAAACGTCAGCGCGACCCACGGCGTGACGCCGATCGACAGCTTGCCCGCGGCGGCGCCGCGTAGCGCTTCGATCTCGGCTTGCGCCCGCTGCAATTGCCCGAGCACCACGCGCGCATGCACGACCAGCGCGCGGCCGAACTCGGTAAACGCGACGCCGCTTGCGCTGCGCACCACCAGCGGCGCCTGTAGATCGGCTTCCAGTTCGCGCATGGCCTTGGTCACGGCAGCGGGCGACAGGTCGAGCGAACGGGCGGCGGCCCGGATACTTCCAGTATCGGCAATCGCCGCTAATGTGCTGAGTTGATGCAGTTTCATCTGACAATGAGCGAATAGGGTGGCAACCAGCGGTTGCTGCCGCAACGATTCTACGCCTGCCGCTGGAAAATCGGCGTCGTTATGCTGGGTTCACGCTTTCATTGATGGAGACACGACGTGAACACCATGGCCATTCCGGCGGGCATCGCCGAACTCGAAGACGAAATGATCGCGCTGCGCCGCCGCATTCACGCGCAGCCCGAGCTGGCTTACGAAGAGTTCGCCACCGGCGATCTGGTCGCCGAACGCTTGCAGGAGTGGGGCTACACCGTGCACCGCGGGCTGGGTCAAACGGGTGTTGTCGGGCAACTGAAAGTTGGCGCCAGCACGCGCAAACTGGGGCTGCGCGCCGACATGGATGCGCTGCCGATTCACGAGACCACCGGACTGCCGTACGCGAGCAAGGTGCCCGGCAAGATGCACGCATGCGGCCATGACGGTCACACGGCCATGCTGCTCGCCGCGGCCAAACATCTGGCGCAGGAAAAGTGCTTCGACGGTACGTTGAATCTGATTTTCCAGCCCGCTGAAGAAGGGTTGGCCGGCGCGAAAAAAATGCTCGAAGACGGCCTGTTCGACAAATTTCCGTGCGACGCCGTGTTTGCGATGCACAACATGCCGGGTTTCCCGACCGGCAAGTTCGGCTTCCTGCCCGGGTCTTTCATGGCTTCGTCGGATACGGTGATCATCAAGGTGACCGGGCGCGGCGGTCATGGCGCGGTGCCGCATAAGGCGGTCGATCCGGTGGTGGTGTGCGCGCAAATCGTGCTCGCGTTGCAGTCCATCGTCTCGCGCAACATCGCGCCGCTCGATATGGCGATCATTACCGTCGGCGCGATTCACGCGGGCGAAGCGCCGAACGTGATTCCGGAGACGGCCGAGATGCGTCTTTCGGTGCGCGCGTTGAAACCCGAGGTACGTGATTACTTGCAGGAGCGCATCACGGCGGTGGCGTGCGGCCAGGCGGCCGTGTTCGGCGCGCAGGCGCATGTGGATTATCAGCGCCGCTATCCGGTTCTCGTCAACGACGCGGCAATGACCGGTCTTGCGCGGCAAGTCGCGCTCGACTGGCTCGGCGAAGGCGGCCTGATCGCCGATATGCAGCCGCTCACCGGCAGCGAAGACTTCGCGTTCCTGCTGGAGCGTTGCGCCGGCAGCTACCTCATCATCGGCAATGGTGACGGCGAGGGCGGCTGCATGGTCCACAACCCCGGCTACGACTTCAACGACGATTGCCTCGCCACTGGCGCGGCTTACTGGGTGAGACTCGCGCAGGCGTTTCTGGTCTGACGCAGCAGCGTTTGCATGGGCGGGTCAAGCCGCGCATCTGCAGGAAGCACATCACGGAGACACAGATGGACTATTCCGCCACACCGCAACCCGCGGGCACCGAAGCGTTGAGCATGCAGAGTGCGACGGCAGCGCAACCGGCGAGGCGCGCGAGCCACGCTAAAGCGATTGCCGCGATTACGCTCGGCAACGGTCTCGAGTTTTTCGACTTCACGATCTACAGCTTCTTTGCGACGATCATCGGCAAGCTGTATTTCCCGGTGGAAGGGCAACTTGCGCAACTGATGCTTGCGGTCGGCACGTTCGGCGTGGGTTTCATCATGCGGCCGGTGGGCGGCATCGTGCTCGGGGCGTATGCCGATCGCGCGGGCCGCAAGGCCGCGATGAGCCTCACCCTGTGGCTGATGACGCTCGGTTCCGCGATCATCGCGTTCGCGCCGACTTATGCGGCGATTGGTGTCGCTGCGCCGCTGCTGGTGATTCTCGCGCGGCTGATTCAGGGCTTTGCTCTGGGTGGTGAGATTGGTGCATCGACGTCGCTGCTGCTTGAATACGGTAGCAATAAAACGCGCGGCTTCTACGGCAGTTGGCAGTTCGTGAGCCAGGGCTTGAACACGGTGTGCGGATCGCTGCTGGGTGTCGCGTTGGCGGCGGCGCTTTCGACCGCGGCGCTGGAGAGCTGGGGCTGGCGCGTGCCGTTCGTGATCGGCATGGCGATGGGGCCGATCGGCATCTATATCCGGCGGCATCTGGATGAGACGCTGCCGGGTATCGAAGACGGCTCGGCGCCGCACTCAGGCGGGAGTGCGGCGGCTTTACAGCCCGCCTCGCAGCCGGTGCGCAAGCTGTTTCGCGAGCATTCCGGCGTGATTACGACGGGCGTTCTGACGACGATCGGCGGTACGGCGGCGAACTATATCGTGCTGTTTTATCTGTCCACGTACGCGATCCGGATTCTGCATTTGCCGATGTCGTCGGCGCTCTGGGCCGCGTGGAGTGCTGCGGTAGTGACGGTGATCTGCTCGCCTTTTGCTGGCGCGTTGTCGGATCGTGTTGGGCGTAAGCGCGTGTTGTGGGTTTCTCGTGTGCTGCTGATCGTGGCTGTTTATCCTGCGTTCATGATTATCAATGCTTCGCCTACGGTGCCGGTTTTGTTGTCGGTGGTGGCGGTGCTGGGTGTGCTGGTTGCGTTTACCGCGGTGCCTAATATCGTCATGTTGCCGGAAATGTTTCCGCGTGAGATTCGTGCTACCGGGATGTCGATTGTTTATTGTCTCGGGGTTTCTATTTTTGGTGGGTTTGCGCAGTTTTTTGCTACCTGGTTGATTCAGGTTTCCGGGAGTAATCTCGCGCCGGCTTGGTATCTGATTGGGTGTGGGGTGGTTTCCTTGTTGCCGTTGCCGTTTATGCGGGAGACTGCTGGGCGGGATATTGGGTAGTGGTTTTTTCTTTTGGTTTTGGTTTTCGGGGCTGTGGGCTTCTGGTTGTTGGCCTTTCCTTGCTTTCTTAGTGGTCTATTGGCGTTGCCCCTGTGCGGGGCGGCACCTACTTTCTTTGCCGCGGCAAAGAAAGTAGGCAAAGAAAGCCGCTTTGAACCGCCAGCTCATAAGCGGGTCCCCCGCGCAGCCACGGTAGTGGTGCATCTGGAATCCGTGCCCTCGCACATTCGGCGCTTGTGACAAGGCAGTCATTCTTCCGGCGGCGCTGCGCGCGCCGTCGCGGTCATTCGTGCCTATACCGATGCAGGCGCCATCGGTTGAAGGCCCGCGATCAGCCCGCGAAGCAGCCAGAATCTCGTCAGTTTTCCTTGCGAGCGTCGTCAATCCAGATCCTCTTGCCAAGCTGGCGACTGCCGCGGAGACGGCAGCCACCATGGCGAATCCGATTAGGAAAGAAGCGATGAATTCTATTCGCGCTCAGTTCTCCTAACTATTGTGGCCGCCGAAAGAGATCAAAAAATCGCGGCCGCGCATCGCAGACCGATCCCTGAACTACAAACGTTTTGCCGAACTACCGCGACGGCGCGCGCAGCGCCGCCGGAAGAATGACGGCCTTGTCACAAACGCGGAGTGTGCGAGAGCACGGATTCCAGATGCACCACTACCGTGGCTGTGCGGGAGACCCGCTTATGAGCTGGCGGTGTAAAGCGGCTTTCTTTGCCTCCTTTCTTTGCCGCGGCAAAGAAAGGAGGTGCCGCCCCGCACAGGGGCAACGCCAATAGACCACTAACAAAGCAAGGAAAGGCCAACACCCAAAAACCACAACAAAAAAACAAACCGCCGCCAGGCAAAAAAGCACCACCATCACCGAGCCGCCGACTTCTCCCCATCCGCCACCGGCGCTTCCCCGTCAGCAGCCGCCTCGCGAGTCTCCGGCATGGCCGCCCACACGAGCAAAACAGCCAACGCCCCAGCCGCGGCGAGACCAAAAAAGCTCACGGCATTCCCAAAATGATCGGCCACGAACCCAGCCGCCGTAGTACTCAACGTAGCCCCAATCCCGGCCGCCAACCCGAACAATCCGATACACAGGTTATAGCGTCCCTTATCGCCGGCCACATCGGCGGCAATCAGCGGCAGCATCACCCCAAACACGGCGGCGCTCAAACCGTCGAGCATCTGGACCGGCACGAGCAAATAAGGGCTGCTGATTCCGGCAAACAGCAACGCCCGTATCGGCAGCGCTGAAAACCCGAGCAGCAGAATCGGCCGACGTCCCCAACGTTCGGCCGAGCGCCCGACCCACGGTGACATGATCGCCACGATCGCCTGCGGCACGATGATGCACGCCGCAATCACGAGTTGCACGTTGTCGCCCATGCCGGCCGTCACTTCGCCGGCGGCAAGATTGAGCATCGCCGCATTCGACAAATGGAACAGCACGATGCACGCCGCGAACAGCAGCATCCGCTTGTCGCGCAGCAACTCGCGCAGACTCTCGCGCCGCTCGATCTGCTGCGGCGTCGGCGCGGCCTTCGGTAATTCGACGGTGTCGGTGCGCTGGATCATCGTCAGCGCGAAGAGGGCGGGCACGGCGAGCGCGGCGGTCAGCCAGAACACCGCGCGCGGCGAGTAGTACTCGCCGAACAGGCCCATCAGTCCGGCCGCGACCGCGCTGCCGATCGACGCCCAGCGCGCATTGCGCCCCAGCCGGTCGCCGAGATTCGCCCGTCCCACCAGCGCGAACGAAATCGCGGCGAGCGCCGGCGTCAGCATGCAACTCGCGAAGCCGTGAAACACCTCGGCGGCGATCACCGGCAGCACCGTCGGACTGACAGCCAGCAGCACCGCGCTCAGGATGATCGCGAAAATCGCCCAGGCGGCCGCGCCTTTCTTGTTGCGCAACGCATCGACGGCGGCGCCGCCAGGCACCTGGCTCACCATCGCGCTGATCGTGCCTACAGACAGCGCCATGCCGATCTCGCCCTGCGTCCACTTATGCGAGGCGAGGTAGGACGCGATGAACGGTCCAAACCCTGTTTGCACGTTGGCGACGAAAAAATTCAGCCAATCGAGCGCGCGCAAGCTGCGCGCTGTTACCAGTGTGCGGCCTGTCATCGGGCCGCCCGTGCGTTGGAAACCGCCGTGGTCGTGGCCGCGGCCGCAGGCGCCGCAACGGCGGCGGGCGCGGAAGCCGGAGCAGGGGCAGGCGCCGGCGCGGGAGGCGGCGCCGGCGACACCGCGCGGATCGGCTTGTCGCTCGCATAAGGCGGCGTTGCGTTTATCTGCGCATCGCTCAACTCGAGTAGCGGATGCAGCTCCTTGTCTTTGGTGACGAAGCGCAGCGCCGACCAACTGGCGGCAATCGTGCGCCGTTCGGTGCTGACCATGCCGTTGACGTCGAGCACGACCGCCTGCGGCTGTGCGTTGGCGTCGATCAGCACGTCGATCACGCGGCCGACCTTGGCGCCGTTCGAGCGCTCGACGGTGGCGTCGATCAGCGGCAATTGCAAAACGGCAGCGGCTTTGGCCGCATTCGCCGGAATCGCGGCGGCGTTGAGCGTGATGGGCGCGGTTTTCGCAGTCGGCGTGAAGCGGAACGCGCCCCACGGGAAGTTCACCTTGCGGTCGCCGACCCCCAGGAAACCCTGCAGATTCACGACCATTTCGCGCGGCTTGCCGCCGGCGTCCGCGATCAGATCGACCGCGCGGCCGACCACTTTGCCGTCGGGCTTCTGCACTTCGCTGTCGAGCAGCGCGCGCGCCTCGTTGCGCTCGATGGTGCGCAGCACGATCAGCGGCGCGGGCGGGGGAGGCGGTGGCGCAGGCGTGACAACCGGCGGCGGAGGCTCGACCTTGTGCGGCTTGACGACCGGTTTCTTCGGCTTTCTCGGCTGCTCGGGTTCGGCCGCTTCGGTCTCGACCGGTTCGGGCGCGGAGGCGGCCACCGGCGCGCTCGCGGGTTCGACCGGCATCACCGTGGCGTCCACGATCGGCGCCTGCTGCGGACCCCACAGCAAGCTGCTGCAACCGGACAGCGCGAAAAGCGCGAACACAGCAAGAAGCAAGAGACGCCAGGCAGGACGCGAAAAACCGCCGCTCATCAAGAAGGACTCCATGGGCCGGTGCGAACGGCCCGTGGGCCGCCGCAGTTAAGACAGGTACGGGCCAGAGTGTAACCCGCGACGTTGGGCGGCTCCGGTTTTGCAGGCAGTCTGACAGGTTGCCCCAAGCATGGTTCATGCCGCACCGGGCCGATTGTTCGCACGGTCGCATGGCCGCGGTCCATTGAGACGCGTCGAACCTCTCAAAACCCTTTCACATCTTTGTGACAGACCGTAGGTGTAAACGCGCGGGCTATGAAGCGGGTTTGCCGTCCCCTGAACGATATAAGCGTCGCGACATGTCGGGCATGCCAATCATGCGATGGGAGACATATTTGTGTTGCCCTACATTTCGAGACAGCAAAAAAAGATCACATCCCACATTAAATCAACGCAACGAGACGAACCTGATGGCGGCCGTATCGACGGCCGTTTCAGCACGCTGATAAAGGAGGCACTCATCATGATGGAACCCCACGCCCAACCGATTTCTGAAGTCGGCGCCGAATCATTCGACGGAAAGGGCTTTCTCGACCGCTATTTCGAAATCTCTTCACGCGGCAGTTCGCAGCGTCAGGAAATCGTCGCGGGTATCACGACCTTCCTCGCGATGGTCTATTCCGTGTTCGTCGTGCCGGGCATGTTCGGCAAAGCGGGCTTCGACACGAGTGCGGTGTTCGTCGCCGTGTGTCTGACCACGGCCTTCGGCTCGCTGCTGATGGGCGTGTGGGCGCGTCTGCCGATCGCGATCGGCTGCGCGATTTCGCTGACGGCGTTCACCGCGTTCGGCCTCGTGCTCGGCAAGGGGCTGCAGCCGAACGTCGCGCTCGGCGCGGTGTTCCTGATGGGCGTCGTATTCACCGCGATCTCGGTGACGGGCGTGCGTTCATGGATTCTGCGCAATCTGCCCACAGGCATCGCGCACGGCACGGGGATCGGCATCGGCCTGTTCCTGCTTCTGATCGCCGCCAACGACGTGGGTCTCGTCGTGAAGAATCCCGGCGCGGGTCTGCCGGTGTCGCTCGGCAATATCACGGCGCTGCCGGCGCTGATGTCGGTGGCGGGACTCGCGGCCATCTTCGGTCTGGTGCGCCGCCGCGTACCGGGCTCGATCCTGATCGTGATCGTGGCGATTTCGGCGATCGCGCTCGCCATCGATCCGGCCGTGTCGTTCCACGGCGTGTTCGCCGTGCCGTCGCTGAGCGCGCCGGGTCACGCTTCGCTGATCGGCGCGATGGACATCAAGGGCGCGTTGTCGATGGCAGTGCTGCCGAGCGTGCTGGCTCTCGTGATGACCGCGGTGTTCGACGCGACGGGTACGATCCGCGCCGTCGCGGGGCAAGCCGGGCAACTCGATGAAAACGGCCGCATCATCAACGGTGGCCGCGCGCTGACGGCCGATTCGCTGAGCTCGATTTTCTCGGGCCTGCTCGGCGGCGCACCGGCGGCGGCGTATATCGAATCGACGGTGGGCGTGGCCGCCGGCGCGAAGACCGGCATGGCGGCCGCGGTGGTCGGTCTGCTGTTCCTCGTGGTGATGTTCTTCTCGCCGCTCGCCGGCCTCGTGCCTTCGTATGCGACGGCCCCCGCGCTGATGTACGTCGGCCTGCTGATGCTCTCGAACGTCAGCAAGCTGCATATGGACGACATGGTCGACTCCATGTCGGGCCTGATGTGCGCGGTGTTCATCGTGCTGACCGCCAACATCGTGACAGGCATCATGCTCGGCTTCGCGACGCTCGTGATCGGCCGTGTGGTCAGCGGCGAGTACCGCAAGCTGAACGTGGGCACGGTTGCCATCGCTATCGTGCTGGTCGGCTTCTATCTCGGCGGTTGGGCGATCTGACCGTGGCAGGCAGTGAGCGGGGCGTTGCTTGACGCCGCGCTTCAAGCGATTGAATTCGTGCTGGAAAGCGAGAGCAACGTGGCGCGATACCGGCCGCATTGCTCGAGCCTGTAGTCGGTTGTTCTCCACCTTGACGCGGCGTGCGGCAGGCTTCATCTGCGGTGCGCCGCGTATCTTTTTTATCGTACTCCCCACGCCGCTTGCGGTGCGCTTTTGCGAAAACGCGTACCTGTCCTTGACATTCGTCGCTTCGTTTCTATAGTTAACCTCATGGTTAAGTTTGATGAAGCGTTATTGAATCGCACCTTTGCCGCGCTGTCCGATCCGACTCGGCGGGCGCTGCTCGCGCGTCTGTCGTCGAAAGATCTGTCGGTCAGCGAACTCGCCGAGCCGTTTGCGATCTCCTTGCCCGCGGTGATGAAACACCTCGACGTGCTGTCCGAGGCGGGTCTCATCACGCGCAGCAAAACCGGCCGCACGGTCGCGTGCCGCCTGTGCGCCGGGCCGATGGAGGAAGCCATGGAGTGGCTTGGCCGCTATCAGCGCTTCTGGTCCGAATCACTCGATCGTCTGGCCGCTTTCGTCGAAGAGGAGCAAAGCCCATGTCCGCCCAGCCCAGCCTCACCCTCCAGCGGCGTCTCAACGCCGCGCCCGCCAAAGTCTTCCGCGCGTGGACGGAACCGGCGCAATTCATGACGTGGATGCATCCGGGCGGCGCGGACGTCGTGCGCGCGGAACTGGATGTGCGCGTCGACGGGCGTTACGCGATCGTGTATCGCAAGCCGGACGGCAACGAAGTCGAGGTCAACGGTCAGTATCTGGAGGTGGTGCCCGACCGCAAGCTGGTTTTCTCGTGGGTATGGCGCTATAGCCCGGAGCATGAATCGCAGGTCACGTTGCTGCTGGAGCCGGACGGTGACGGCACGTGGCTCACGCTCACACATGAACGTCTTGCCGACGAAGCTCAGCGCGAAGATCATCGTCGCGGCTGGACAGATGGGATCGATTCGCTCGAACGCTACGTGGCCTGAGTGGTTTGCATGTCCCCAAAGTCCCCACGGGGAATTCCTTCGGGGTGTGCTGTTTGACCTGCACGACGCAGGCAAAGGAGACGCAGATGGAACCGCAACACCGTATTGGCTCGCAGGAGGAATGGCTGGCTGCCAGCCGGGCATTGCTGGCCGAAGAAAAAGCGCACATGCGCGCCGGCGACGAACTTGCTCGCAAACGCCGCGCGCTGCCGTGGGTCAGGATCGACAAGACCTATACCTTCGATACGCCGCAAGGCCGCAAGACGCTTGCCGATCTGTTCGACGGGCGCAGCCAGTTGATCGTCTATCACTTCATGCTGGGCCCGGATTGGGAGGAGGGCTGCGTCGGCTGCTCGTTCCTGTCGGATCACATGACAGGGATCGTCACGCATCTCGAACATCACGATGTGTCTTACGTGACGGTGTCGCGTGCGCCGCTCGCGAAGATCGAGAGCTTCAGGAAACGCATGGGCTGGACCTTCCCTTGGGTGTCCTCGAACGGCAGTGATTTCAATTTCGATTATCACGTGTCGTTCACCCCGGAAGAGTTGGCGAGCAAGAAAGCGTTCTACAACTTCACCGAGGACGATGTCGGCATCGACGAACAACACGGCCATAGTGTCTTCTACAAGGACGAGAACGGCGACGTGTATCACACGTATTCCTGCTATGGACGCGGTGACGAACGCTTCATCAATACCTATGCGCATCTCGACGTCACGCCGAAGGGCCGCAATGAAGACAGCAATCTGACCGACTGGGTCAGGCATCACGACCGCTATGAAGAAAAGGCGCAAGGCGGCTGCGCTGCATGCGGTTCCTGATAGAGCGCGGAGAACGCAGCGCTAGCGCAACCTTTCGAGAAAAGAGCGGGACGTTATGCGCCCTGGCGTCCCGCTTCATAGAACAGCGCGAACAGTTCCGACTGTGAATTGACGTTCAGTTTCGTATAGATGTGTTTCTTGTGCGCGCGCACGGTCTCGAACGAGATCGCCAGTTTCTCCGCGATGGCGCGCGTCGAAAATCCGCTCAAGGTCAGCATCGCCACTTCCACTTCGCGCGCGGTGAGCGAGGCGCGGCCGCCCGCCGACGCGACCTGCTCGAAGCGCGCCGCGTAGGCGGGGGCGTCGGTGGCGGCGAGCGATTCCGTGACCGTCTCGGCGACTGCTTCGTTGGAGGCTGGCTGCGCAGCGTGGAATGCTTCGTAGGGCAAGCGTTGCCGCAGCAGCGCGATTACCCACGGCGCGCACAGCGCGAGCACGGCCAGATCGCGCTCGGCATAACGATGCGTCGCGCCGAGCGAAAAGGCGAGCGTGTGTTGCGCGTCGATCATGTAGTTGAAGTGCACCTCGTCGCCGACGATATTTTTTCTGAAGTACCGCTGGTAGTAATCGGTCATCGAGAAGTTGTCCGGTGCGACATCGGCCAGCGTGACGAAGCCCGATGCGGGTTTCTCGGTGGCGGCGATATAAAACGGATCGAGTTGATAGAGCGCAGCCAGATAGTCCTGGAACATCGTGTCGACGGTGCCGTCCGGCATCGGCGATTCGGCGCACACGAGCGGTGCCTCGCCCGCTGTGAAGCGCAATGCGACCCAATTGTCGAAGGCGACATAACGTTCGAGCGCGCGCGTGAGGCGAGTCCAGAATTGCGTGCTATCGAGGGCTTCGATAACCGCGCCGATCTCGCGATGAAAGGCCAGATCGCGCCATTCGAGTTCCATGCGTGCTCCGATGAGGGTAACCCAGCAGGGTAATTACGGACAAAAATATGTCTGGTAATAATAGGCCCAACCTGATCGCGGGGTGGTCGAGAACGGCTGTCATTCAACGCGAAGGTAATCGGGATGGATAGCAATATTGCATGGGACCGGAGTAAGAGCTGTGCATGGGACCAGAGTAAGCGCTAAAGCGCCAACTCTGGTCGACAGCTAAAGCGCTAACTCTGGTCGACCGCTTTGCATGGGACCAGAGTAAGCGCTAAAGCGCTAACTCTGGTCGACCGCTTTGCATGGGACCAGAGTAAGTGCTAAAGCACTAACTCTGGTCGACAGGAGACAGAATGCTTCAACTCGAACTGGCGCAAATTCCCGTCGTGGATGGCGCGGTAGGTGTCGGCGGCGCGAATGTACAACGCGTGCTGCAAATCATCGGCCAACGTTCGGCCGAAACCGATCTGATCGTGTTTCCCGAAACCACGTTGTCGGGCTTTCCGACGCGGCATAACGTTGCCGAAATGGCAGAACCGATCGACGGCCCTTCGTTGAGCGCCGTGCGCGACGCGGCGCGCGAAGCGCGCGTGGCGGTTGCGGTGGGCCTCGCCGAACGCGACGGCAGCCGCTTTTTCAACACCACCGTGTTGATCGACGAACGCGGCGAGATCGCGCTGCGTTATCGCAAGACTCACCTGTGGGCGTCGGACGTCGGCGTGTTCGAACCGGGTGACCGTTTCGAAGTGTGCAGCTTCAAAGGCATGACGGTCGGTCTGCTGATCTGCTACGACATTGAATTTCCCGAAACGGCACGCGCGGTTGCGTCGCTGGGCGCCGATCTGCTGGTTGTGACCAACGGCAACATGGACCCGTTCGGGCCGGTGCATCGCCGGGCGATCGTGGCGCGCGCCATGGAAAACCAGATGTTCGCCGCGCTCGTCAATCGCATCGGATCCGGCGACGACAACCTCACGTTTCCCGGCGAGTCGGCATTGATCGATCCGTTCGGCGACGTGGTGTGCGACGCGGGCCGGCAGGAAGTCGTGCTGCGCGCAACGCTCGAGCGCGCGCGCCTCGAAGGCGCTCGCGAACATTATCGTTATCTGCACGACGCGCGCATTGCGCTCGATCTCGCTACCGAAGACGGCGCGCACGGCCAACGTGCGCGCGTGATTCGCGCGCGCTGAAGCGAACGTTCAGGCCGACACGCGACCGGGCCGGCATGCCGCCTGAACGGCGGTGCGGACCTGCCCGGCGCATCAGGCAAAGACCATCGGCGCGAATCGCGCGCCGCCAGCAAGTCCGATCGACCCGGCTCGACCGGGGCGCGTGCCATGCCGCGCCCGGGACGATGCTCGCCCATTCGCAAGAGGAGACACCGTATGACTTCATCATCCGCCGCCGAACCCGCGGCCCCACGCAGCGCGCACCTGAAGCGCACACTCGGCCTGCCGTCGGTCCTGCTATTCGGTCTGGCTTACATGGCGCCGCTGATCGTCTACGGCACCTATGGCGTGCTGGCGAGCGCCAGCCAGGACACCGCGGCGCTCGCCTATCTGATCGCGCTGATCGCGATCGTATTCACCGCGCTCAGCTACGGCAAACTGGCGCGGCTCTTTCCGGTGGCCGGTTCGGCCTACACGTACACGCGCAAGACCTTCAACCCGCATCTCGGCTTCATGATCGGCTGGGCCACCTTGCTCGATTATTTCTTCCTGCCGATGGTGATCTGGCTGATCGGCGCAGCGTATCTGAGCGCCGCGTTCCCGCACGTGCCGGCGTGGATCTGGATCGTCGCGTTTATCGTGCTGACCAGTGCGTTGAACATTCTCGGCATCGAACTCGCGAACCGCTTCAACATCGTGCTGATGGTGGTGCAACTGGCGATCGTCGCGTTGTTCGTCGTGCTGTGCTGCCACTATGTGACGGCGGCCGCCGGACCTGGCGGTCTCGTGTCGGCCGAGCCGTTCTTCAAACCGCACGTGCCGTTCTCGGCGACGATGGCGGGCGCGGCGATCGCCGCGTATTCGTATCTCGGCTTCGACGCGGTCTCGACGCTGACTGAAGAAACCATCGCCCCCGAAAGGACCATGCCGCGAGCCATCGTGCTGATTGCGCTGATCGGCGGCGCGATCTTCGTGATCGCGGCCTATACCGTGCAGCTCGCGCACCCGGGCGCGGTGTTCAAGGACCCGGATTCGGCGGCTTTCGAAGTCGCGCGCAAAGTGGGTGGCGATATATTCGTCACGGTGTTTCTGGCGGGCCTGATTCTCGCGCAGTTTGCCTCGGGCATCTCGGCGCAGGCGAGCGTGGGACGTCTGTTGTATGCAATGGGCCGTGACGAAGTGCTGCCCAAACGCATCTTCGGTTTCGTGCATCCTAAGTTCAAGACGCCGGCGCTGAACATCGCGATTGCGGGCGCTGTCGGTCTCGTCGCCTTGAAGCTCGATGTGGCCACTTCGACATCGTTCATCAACTTCGGTGCGTTCCTTGCGTTCACGGCCGTCAATCTGTGCGTGATCCGTCAGTTCTTCAACGCGCGGGGCAGTGCGAACGCGATAGGCGTGATCGGCGGGCTGCTGTTGCCGTTGGCCGGCGCGCTCGCCGACGTGTGGCTGCTGGTGAGTCTGGAGAAGACGGCGCTGGTGCTAGGCGCGGTGTGGTTCGTGTTGGGCTTGTGCTATCTCGGCTGGATTACGCGCTGCTTTCGCCAGGCGCCGCCGGAAGTCGCGGTGTGATCAAACGGTTGCGCGCTCGTTGTGCGCGCAACCGCGACAGGTGTGACGTCGCGATGCACGGCGTCACATGCGAAGCGCTGTCGCTTCAAAGCGACATGTCGAAAGCGGGCTTGAGGAAAACTTCGATCGCCATCACGACGAGCCCCATCGCTGCCGCCGACAGCGTCAACGTGCCGTATTCGTCGTAGCGTGCATCGTAGAGACACGCCACGACGAAAAGAATCGCCAGCAGATTGGTCAGCCAATCGAAATTCAGCGCCATAGTCATCGATCAAATCCGGGCTCATGCGCGACCCGGTTTGTCGAGCCGCGCGATCAGGTGAGCGCGATTCTATCGAGTTGAGCTTACGGATTCGCAACGGCGGCGCTTACATGGATTACGCCGCGGTAGAAGCCTTCTTCGCGGACATCATGTCGTGCTCGATCCAGTCGATCACGGAAGTTCTCTTCGGTTGCCAGCCAAGCAGCTTGCGGGCGCGCTCACCGCGCACGCGGCTGTTCGAGCCGAGGCCATACGAGGCCATTTCGTAGCCCCATTCCTTTTGCGCTTCTTCGAGCGGCCAGTCTTGCGGTTCGCCGAGCTCCATCGTGCGCGCAATCGCGGCGCTCATGTCGCGGAACGACGCCTCGCCGCTTTCCACAAAGTAGAAGGTGCCCGCGGGCGTGTTTTCGAGAGCGAGGCGATACAGTTCGGCGACGTCGTCGATATGCACGTTCGACCAGATATTGCCGCCGCTGCCCACGTGGCGCACCACGCCGCTCTTCAGTGTTTGACGCACGAGGCGCGGCAATTGCACGCTCGCGCTGCCGGACACCGCACCGTGGCCGTAGATCAGCGTGTTGCACAGCACGGCCGAACGGATGTTCTGCTGCGCGGCGTCGAGCACGAGTTGATCGATGGCCACGCGCGCGGCCTTGTCGGCGCTCGGCGTGGGCAGCGCGTCTTCGTGATAGATACGCGCCTGACCCGCTTCGCCGCCCGATGCATCGCCGACAATGCTCGAACCGCTCGTGTGCAGGAACGTTTTGCCGGACCCGGCGAGTCCTTCGATCAACGCTTTCACGGCGCCTTCATGGTCGCTGCTCGCGGCGTTGATGACGGCGTCGGCGGCTTTTGCTTCGGCGATCAGCAACGCGCTGTCGTCGAGCGTGCCGATGACGGGTTCGATGCCTAGCCGTTGCAGCTCGGCGCGCTGTTCGGGGTTGCGGATCAGACCGCGGACGGAGTGGCCGGCGCGCGCAAGATGCGCTGCAATGGACCCGCCGATAAAACCGCTTGCACCAGTGATGAAAATCTTCAAGTCGTTCTCCTTGTTGAGAAACACGATGACATGCAGGCAGTATCCACCGACTTGATTCTCGCAAAAAGCGTGTTAGTCTCAAATCAAACTTGATTTGAAATCAACAATGAAAACTTCGACTGACGAGTTGCTGGTGTTCGTCACGGTGATCGACAGCGGCTCGATCACCGCGGCTGCGGAAAAACTGGGTCAAACGGTCTCGGGCGTGAGCCGCGCGCTCACGCGCCTGGAGAAGAAGCTGGATACGGCGCTGGTGCGGCGCACCACGCGCCGTTTGCAGCTCACCGAAGAGGGCGAAGCTTTCCTGCAGCGCGCCCGGGCCATCCTGCACGCGATGGAAGAGGCCGAGGAGTCCGTCACGCGCGGCCGCGAGCGACCCTCGGGGCGTTTGCGTGTCGATGCGGCGTCGCCCTTCATGCTGCATTGCGTGGCGCCGCATATGACGGCGTTTTCGGCGCTATATCCGGAAATCAGGCTGGAATTGACCAGCAACGAACGGATCGTGGATCTGCTGGAGCAGAAGGTGGATATCGCGATCCGCATCGGCGAGTTGCAGGATTCGACCTTGCATGCGCGTGCATTGGGGACCAGCAAGCTGCGGGTGCTCGCGAGCCCGGCGTATCTGGCCGAATATGGCGAACCCAGATCGGTGGAAGCCTTGCGGGAACATCGGCTGATCGGCTTCACGGCACCGGAGCATCTGAATCGCTGGCCGTTGCGGGAAGGGCGCAAGGGCGGCTCCGAAACGCTGAAGATCGAACCGGCGATCACCGCGTCGAGTGGCGAGACACTGCGGCAACTGGCGCTGACGGGATGGGGCATCGCCTGTCTGGCCGACTTCATGAGTGCCGCCGACGTGCGCGAGAAGCGTCTCGTACCGATTCTCGGCAACGTGCTCGCCGACGAGCGGCAGCGGGTGAGCGCGGTGTATTACCAGAGCGCGTCACTGGCGGGGCGCGTGCAGTGCTTTCTGGACTTTATCGCGGCGCGCGTGAAGCTTTAGCCGCGTTATTCCCTTCATCGGCCTGATACGAAGCCCGCGGCTTGCCAGAGTCCGCGGGCTTTTTTACGCCGCGAGCCGCCTCGCCTATAACGCTCTTATGGCGCGGAGTCGTCGCCGGTCGGGGCCGGAATCTTTTTGTCCCCCTCGCGCCTCGCTTTTTGAACGTGTATATACAAGTTGAGATCTTCGAAGCGGAGAGGCGCTACACATCGGGTGGTCAATTGAAGACATCGCAAAGGCAAGATCCAAGCCAAGCCTGCATCTCGCCCTAATGGAAACCCCTGGGCCGAAACCTCCAAAAACAAGTTGTATATACAAGCCGACGCCGCTAGACTTCTTTCAAATTGTATAGACAGGACGACAACCATGATGAATCTGAAGCCCGGCCACCTGACCCTCCCGCAACTGCGCCAGATCGCACGCGAACACGTCGCGCTGCAACTCGATCCCGCCAGCCATGCCGCGATCGACGCCTGCGCGCAAGCCGTTGCCGACATCGCCGCGAAGGGCGAGCCGGCCTACGGCATCAACACGGGTTTTGGGCGCCTCGCCAGCACGCATATTCCGCACGACCAGCTCGAACTGCTGCAGCGCAATCTGGTGCTCTCGCACGCGGTTGGCGTGGGTGAGCCGATGTCGCGTCCGGTCGTGCGTCTGCTGATCGCGCTGAAGCTCTCGAGCCTCGGCCGCGGCCATTCGGGCATTCGCCGTGAAGTGATGGAAGCGCTGATCACGCTGTACAACGCCGACGTGCTGCCGGTGATTCCGGTCAAGGGTTCGGTCGGCGCATCGGGCGACCTCGCGCCGCTCGCGCATATGTCGGCGGTGCTGCTCGGCGTCGGCGAAGTGTTCGCGAAGGGCGAGCGCATGCCGGCCACCGAAGGTCTCGCGCTCGTCGGCCTCAAGCCGCTCACGCTGCAAGCCAAGGAAGGTCTGGCGCTGCTGAACGGCACGCAGGCTTCGACCGCGCTCGCGCTCTACAACATGTTCGCCATTGAAGACCTGTACCGCACCGCGCTGGTGTCGGGCGCATTGTCGGTGGATGCGGCCATGGGTTCGGTCAAGCCGTTCGACGCGCGCATTCACGAACTGCGCGGCCATCAAGGCCAGATCGACGCGGCCGAGGCATACCGCTCGCTGTTGCAAGGCTCCGGCATCAACGTCTCGCACGCCGATTGCGACAAGGTGCAGGACCCGTACAGCCTGCGCTGCCAGCCGCAAGTCATGGGCGCGTGTCTGGATCAGATGCGCCACGCCGCCAACGTGCTGCTGCTCGAAGCGAACGCCGTCTCCGACAATCCGCTGATTTTCCCCGACACCGGCGAAGTGCTGTCGGGCGGCAACTTCCACGCGGAGCCGGTTGCCTTCGCGGCCGACAACCTCGCGCTCGCCGCCGCTGAAATCGGCGCACTCGCCGAACGCCGCATCGCGCTGCTGATCGACGCGACGCTGTCGGGCCTGCCGCCGTTCCTCGTGCGCGACGGTGGCGTGAATTCGGGCTTCATGATCGCTCACGTCACGGCTGCCGCGCTCGCCTCGGAAAACAAGACGCTCGCGCATCCGGCATCGGTCGACTCGCTGCCCACGTCGGCGAATCAGGAAGACCACGTGTCGATGGCAACGTTCGCCGCGCGCAAGCTGGGCGACATTGCTGAAAACACCGCGAACATTCTGTCGATCGAGTTGCTCGCCGCCGCGCAAGGCGTCGATCTGCGCGCGCCGCACAAGACCAGCCCGAGCCTGCAGAAAGCGATGGACGCAGTGCGCAAGGACGTCGCGCATTACGAGCTCGACCACTACTTCGCACCGGATATCGCGGCGGTCACGCGTCTCGTGCAGAACGGCACGATCGCGAAGCTGAGCCCGTTCTCTTTCGTGTCCGAACAGTAAGTCTCAAGCACGCATATCAAGCCAATGAACGCACCGGCCTATCAGGGCATCAAGGACTTCATCCTCGCGCGCATCCATGCGGGCGAATGGGCCGAAGGCGACCAGGTGCCCTCCGAAAACGAGTTGGCGCGCGAATTCAACGTTGCGCGCATGACGGTCAACCGCGCATTGCGCGAGTTGACTTCGGAGCAGGTGCTCACGCGTGTGCAAGGTTCGGGCACCTTCGTGGCCCGTCCCAAGTACGAATCGACACTGGTGGCGATCCGCAGCATTTCCGACGAAATCGTCGCGCGCGGTCATCGCTATCAGGCGAACGTGCTGCACATCGGCGCGAGTATCGCTGACGAAGCGCTCGCCGAGGAAATGCAGGTGAGCGCGGGCAGCCCGGTGTTTCATTCGCGCGTGCTGCATTTTGAAAACGACGAGCCGGTGCAGCTCGAAGAGCGTTGGGTCAATCCGGCGGTTGCGCCCGAATACGCGTTGCAGGACTTTACGAACACCACGCCGAACCAGTATCTCGTGCGCGTGGCGCCGTTGCAGCGCGTCGAGTATCGCATCGAAGCGCTCGCCGCTGACGGCGATACGCGCGAGTTGCTGACCATGGACGAACTCGAACCGTGCCTTGTGCTGCATCGGCGCACATGGTCGCAAAGCCAGGTCGCTTCGATCGCCAATCTCTGGCATCCCGGCAGCCGTTATCGCTTTACCGGACACTTCTAACACGCCGTCTTTTCCGAATCCGATTCTTTTTCGACTATCTACAAGCATTCCGAGGGCCATCATGAACAACCCGAAACACATCGATCCGCGTCTTGATCCCACCCGCACGATCCGCGCACCGCGCGGCGCGGAAAAGACCTGCAAGACCTGGATCGCGGAAGCCGCGTACCGGATGATCCAGAACAATCTGGACCCGGAAGTCGCCGAGCATCCGCATGCGCTCGTCGTGTACGGCGGGATCGGCCGTGCCGCGCGCAACTGGGATTGCTTCGATCAGATTCTCAAGTCGCTGAAGGATCTGGAAGAAAACGAAACGCTGTTGATTCAATCGGGCAAGCCGGTCGGCGTGTTCCGCACGCATGCCGACGCGCCGCGCGTGCTGCTGGCGAATTCGAATCTGGTGCCGCATTGGGCGACGTGGGAACACTTCCACGAACTCGATCGCAAGGGCCTGATGATGTACGGCCAGATGACGGCGGGCAGTTGGATTTACATCGGCAGCCAGGGCATCGTGCAGGGCACCTATGAGACGTTCTTCTCGGTAGCGAACCAGCACTTCAACGGCGAGCCGAAGGGCCGCTGGATTCTGACCGGCGGTCTGGGCGGCATGGGCGGCGCGCAACCGCTCGCGGCCACCATGGCTGGTTTTTCGATGATCGCGGTGGAATGCGACGAGACGCGCATCGACTTCCGTCTGAAGACGCGCTACGTCGATAAAAAGGCGAAGACGCTCGACGAAGCGCTCGCCATGCTCGACGAAGCGAAGCAGGCCGGCAAGCCGGTGTCGATCGGCCTGCTGGGCAATGCCGCCGACGTCTTCGCCGAGTGCGTGACGCGCGGCATCACGCCGGATTGCGTGACCGACCAGACCAGCGCGCACGATCCGATTCACGGCTACCTGCCGCAAGGCTGGAGCGTTGAAGACTGGCGTGAGCGGATGAAGACCGCGCCGGACAGCATCATCCTGCCGGCCAAGCAGTCGATGGCCAAGCAGGTGCAAGCCATGCTGACGCTGCAGGAACGCGGCGCTGCCACGCTCGACTACGGCAACAACATCCGTCAGATGGCGCTGGAAATGGGCGTAGAAAACGCCTTCGATTTCCCGGGCTTCGTGCCGGCGTATATCCGGCCGCTGTTCTGCGAAGGCAAGGGGCCGTTCCGCTGGGTCGCGCTGTCGGGCGATCCCGAGGATATCTACAAGACCGATGCCAAGGTCAAGGAATTGATTCCCGACGATCCGCATCTGCACAACTGGCTCGACATGGCGCGCGAACGTATCGCGTTCCAGGGCTTGCCGGCGCGAATCTGCTGGGTCGGCGTGAAGGACCGCTATCGTTTGGGCCAGGCGTTCAACGAAATGGTCAGGAACGGCGAACTGAAGGCGCCGATCGTGATCGGCCGTGATCACCTCGACACCGGTTCGGTGGCAAGCCCGAATCGCGAAACCGAATCGATGAAGGACGGTTCGGACGCGGTCAGCGACTGGCCGCTGCTCAACGCACTGCTGAACACCGCGGGCGGCGCCTCGTGGGTGTCGCTGCATCACGGCGGCGGCGTGGGCATGGGCTTTAGCCAGCACTCGGGCGTCGTGATCGTTGCGGACGGCACGGATGCCGCGAAAGAGCGCCTCGGCCGCGTGCTGTTCAACGATCCGGCAACCGGCGTGATGCGTCACGCGGATGCGGGCTATGAACTCGCGCAGGAAACAGCGCGCGAGGCTGGTCTCAATCTGCCGATGCTGGGCCGCTGATCGTGACGCTTCACGGCACGCTTCACAGCACGCCAATCGGCAGCGGGGCAACCCTCACGCTGATTCGCGGCGCCGACCTCGTGGCGGCGCCGTGGAAGAACGGCGGCGGCGTCACCCGCGAAGTGGCGGCTTTTCCCGAAGGCGCGGGGCTCGACGCGTTCGTGTGGCGGGTGAGCGTTGCCGATGTCGCGCAAGCCGGGCCGTTCTCGCGCTTTGCCGGTATCGATCGCACACTCGTGTTGTTGTCCGGTGCGGGCATGCTGCTCGACGAAGCCGGCGGCGAGAAGACACACGCGTTGACGCAAGCGCTCGACATGGCGCGCTTCGCCGGCGAAGCGCACATCGACGCGCGCCTTGTCGACGGCGCGACGCGCGACTTCAACCTGATGGTGCGTCGCGATGCGGCGCAGGGTGAGGTGGAAGTATGGCGCGGCGCAGCGCGGCGCACGCTTTGCGCCGACGTGGTCCTGCTGTACTGCGCGCAAGGCGCCGTGCGGGTCACGCCGGGCGCCGCGCAACCGCTATCGCTCGAAGCGGGCGACACGCTGCGTATCGACACACCGAACGCGCTGTCATGCGTGGTAGAAGGCGAGGGCGCCTTGCTCGCCATCAGTATCCGCTACGCACAAGGCTGACGACGATTCGTATGCACGCCCAGATGCGTCACGGCGCGCGCACGCGAACCACCACAGACACGCAACAAGCTGCAAAGAGCACGCGATGAAGCAAACCGTCTGGCATCACCTGAAACTTTGCCCGCAGGGCGATCCCCAACACACGCTGCCGGATGCCGCGATCGCCGTTGAAAACGGCACGATCGTGTGGCTCGGCGCGGCCCCCGATTTACCCGCCGAATACGCCGCATGGCCGCGCGAAGATCTGCACGGCGCGTGGGTCACGCCGGGTCTCGTCGATTGCCACACGCACCTCGTGTACGGCGGGCAGCGCGCGGACGAATTCGCGCAGCGCCTCGCGGGCGTCAGCTACGAAGAAATCGCGCGCCAGGGCGGCGGCATTGTCTCCACGGTGCGCGCCACGCGTGCCGCGGATGAAGCCTCGCTGCTGCGTCAGTCGGCCGCGCGGCTCGAACCCTTGCTTGCCGAAGGCGTGACGACGATCGAGATCAAGTCCGGTTATGGCCTCGATCTCGCCAGTGAGCGCAAGATGCTGCGCGTTGCGCGGCAATTGGGCGAGCGCTATCCGGTAACGGTCTACACGACGTTTCTCGGCGCGCATGCGTTGCCGCCCGAATTCGCCGGCCGCGCCGACGTGTATATCGACGAAGTCTGCAACACCATGCTGCCCGCGCTTGCCGACGAAGGTCTCGTCGACGCCGTCGACGTGTTCTGCGAGCGCATCGGTTTTTCGCTGGAACAAAGCGAGCGCGTTTTCGAGGCGGCGGAGCGTTACAAGCTGCCCGTGAAAATGCATGCCGAGCAACTGTCGAACGGCGGCGGCACGGCACTCGCGGCGCGCCACCATGCGCTGTCCGCCGACCACCTCGAATTTCTCGACGAAGCCGGCGTGGCTGCGATGAAAGAAGCCGGCACGGTGGCCGTGTTGCTGCCGGGCGCGTATTACTTCATCCGCGAGACGCAGTTGCCGCCGCTGGAATTGCTGCGGCGCTATGAGGTGCCGATTGCGATTTCGACCGACAGCAACCCCGGCACGTCGCCCGCCACCTCGCTGCTGCTGATGATGAACATGGCCACCACGCTGTTCCGCATGACCGTGCCCGAAGTGCTGCAAGGCGTGACTTCGCACGCGGCGCGCGCGCTCGGCAAGGCGGATCGGCACGGCTCGCTGCAGGCCGGACGAGCGGCCGACTTCGCGGTGTGGTCGGTCGATTCGCTGGCCGAGCTGGCTTACTGGATTGGACGTCCGTTGTGCGCGCAAGTCGTACGCGCGGGTGAAACCGTTTATAAGCGGCGCGAATTGAGCTAGGACCTGAGAGATGACACAAACGCAGACAGAACCGCAGACACAAACACAATCGAAACGATCGCTGTTCGCCGAGCATGCTTATCTGCCCGACGGTTGGCGTCGCAACGTGCTGCTGGAGTGGGACACGAACGGCACGTTGACGTCCGTCACGCCGGATACGTCCGCGCCGCCCGCCGGTGTGCAGAAGGCCGTCGGTCCGGTATTGCCTGGCATGCCGAACCTTCATTCGCATGCGTTTCAGCGCGCAATGGCCGGTCTCACCGAATATCGCGCGGCGTCCGGCGCGGGCGCTACGGACAACTTCTGGAGCTGGCGCGACCTGATGTATCGCTTTGCCGCGCGCATCACGCCGGAAGGCCTGGCGAGCGTCGCGCAGTGGCTGTACATCGAAATGCTGAAGGCGGGTTATACGTCGGTATGCGAGTTTCACTACGTGCACCACACGCCTGAGGGCGGCCGCTATGCGAATCAGGCGGAACTCGCGCAACGTGTCGTGGATGCGGCATCGGCGAGCGGTATCGGCATGACGATGCTGCCGGTGCTGTATCAGTACGGCGGCTTCGGCTCGCGCGCGCCGCGTGACGATCAGCGGCGTTTCATCAACACGCCGGAGAGTCTGCTCGATCTGCTCGGCACGTTGCGCGCGGCACGCCCCGAAAGCGCCGCGTTGCGCTACGGCGTGGCGCCGCATTCGCTGCGCGCCGTATCCGCGGATTCATTGCGCGCGCTGCTCGGCGGCATCGACAGCACTGCGCCCGTTCATATCCATATTGCCGAGCAGACCGCTGAAGTCGACGCGTGCCTCGAAACTGAAGGCGCGCGTCCGGTGCAGTGGCTGCTCGATCGTTTCGTCGTAGACAGCCGCTGGTGCCTCGTGCATGCCACTCACGTCGACACGAGCGAAACGCTGGCGCTCGCGAAGAGTGGCGCGGTTGCCGGGCTATGCCTGACGACCGAAGCCAATCTCGGTGACGGCATTTTTCCCGCGCAGGAATATCTCGACGCGCAAGGACGCATGGGCGTGGGCTCGGATAGCCATATCGGCGTCGACTGGCGCGCGGAACTGCGCTTGCTCGAATACGGCCAGCGTCTCACGCGCCGGCAACGCAATGTGCTGGCGTCGGCGCAGACCACGCATGTCGCCGACCGTCTGTACGACGCTGCGCTCGAAGGCGGCGCGCGCGCGACGGGCCGCGCGGTTGGCGCCTTGCAGGCGGGTTGCCGTGCCGATTGGCTCGTGCTCGACGTGGATCATTCGAGCATTGCCGAGCATGCGCCGCACGCCTGGCTCTCGGGCGTTGTATTCTGCGAGCATGGCGAAACACCGATTCGCGACGTGTATGCAGGCGGCGACAAGGTCGTGGACAATCGTCGGCATCGCGATGAAGAGGGCGCGTACGCACGCTATCGTGTGGCGCTTGCGGACCTGCTCAAATAACGCGGCTGCCGGCGCGCCTTGCATGATCCGCTGAACTGATTCTTCGATCTTATCGATTCCGGACTGATATGACTGATTCGAACCCAACGCCGGTTTTCTCGCTGCATCAGGGAAGCCTGCCGCTCCTTATTTCGATTCCGCATCTGGGTACGCAGATCCCCGCCGACATCGCCGCGACGATGACGCCCGTCGCGCGGCGCACCGACGATTGCGACTGGCATCTGGACCGTCTCTACGCGTTCGCAAAACGCATGGGCGCGTCGATTCTTTCGCCGACCTACGCGCGTTACGTGATCGACCTGAACCGTCCGCCCGATGGCGCGAACCTCTATCCGGGGCAGGACACGACCGGTCTGCTGCCGGTCGATACCTTCGACAAGGAACCGTTGTATCCCGACGGCCAACTGCCGACTGAAGCTGAAGTCGCGCGCCGTCGCGAAGCGTACTGGAAGCCGTATCACGAGGCGTTGCAAGGAGAACTTGCAGCGCTGAAAGCGAAACACGGCAAGGTGCTGCTGTGGGAAGCGCATTCGATCCGCTCGCATGTGCCACGTTTCTTCGCAGGACGTCTGCCCGATTTCAACTTCGGCACGTCCAATGGCGCGAGCGCGGTGGCGGGATTGGCCGAAGAAATGGCTGCGCTCGTCGAGCGACATGACGGCGGCTATTCGGCTGTTGCCAATGGTCGCTTCAAGGGTGGGTATATCACGCGCGAGTATGGGCAGCCGTCGCAAGGCGTGCATGCATTGCAGCTCGAACTGTCGCAGATCACGTATATGGAAGAGCACATGCCCTATGCGTATGACGAAACGCTGGCTGCGAAAGTCGAGCCTTTGCTGGAAGCGCTCGTCGTCAAAGCGTTGGAGCTCGTCGAGGCGGCGTGACGCACGCGTTATCGCGCGGTCGTTTTATCTTTCCTTCCACTCGGTTCACGGTGCTGCGCAAGGTGCGCAAAGCCGTGTCCGCGTCGGCTGACACCGCAAAGGTGTAACAGCATGTGTCCGTGATTGCATGCTGCCGTTTTCGCGCAGAACGTATAGAGCGCGTCCAACACGTTGCGCTGTCTTCTACCTGCCGGCGAAAAAAAGCCCCGCGAGTAGCGGGGCTTCACCACGTGCCGCGCCGGTTAGGGCATGGCAGCACCATTAATGGCAGCGCTTTTCCCAATGATGATGGACGTGCACCTTGTGGCATTCGCGGTGATGATGCTCATACGCTTGTGCGGGCGCGATGGCGCTCAGAGCGGCGACGGCAGCGGCGATGGTGAGAACAAACTTCTTCATTACAGAATCCTTAATTCGGTGTTGGGGTATTAGCGTTGAAGCACGGCGCGTGCCGCAACGGTTCGCAAGCATGCCACATTGCGCGTTCAGAGCGGAGGAACGCTGGACAAATGCGCTGGTCAATTCACAACGACGAGCGCCGCGAGCGGCCGCTGGCGGTGACTGGCGTGCGACGGCGTGAAATCGCGCAGTGGCGTGTAAAAACGACAGATCGACGCGCATGCGATGTGATGCCGGGATTGCGCGTCATGGCTTGAAGCGGCTACCCTTTCAAAACGATGACGCGCCTAAGCGCGTGATCTTCACATCGGGCAAAAAAATGGAAGACCCAGCGATGGAAGATTCCGACGAATTGCTGCTCCCGGTCTGGCGAGCGAACCTGGTGCTGTTGACCCGCGAGGTCGGTGCGGCGTCGCGCCTCGCGCGCATGATGACCTTTTCCGCGAGCTATCTGAAGCTGATGTTGTCCGGTCAGCGCGAATTCAGCGAGGAATTCGTGCGCGGGATCGAAGCGGTCACCGGATTGCCGGCTGGCTGGATGAACGCACCGCACACCGAGCATGACATACCGTCCAACGCGCGCGAGGCGATCGATAACGAACAGCCGCTCGCGCGGTTTCGCGGCACGGCGCATCCCGTGCGAAAGAAGACGGTGCTGCGGCCGCCCGAGCCGATTTTCGGCCAGCCGGGACCGGCCAAACGTGTCGAAGAAGAAATTCTCGACGCCGAAACGCATCGGCGTCAGGCGCACTTTCGCAAAGTGCGCGACGTGGCGATTCAGGAAGTGCGGCGTTTCGAGCGGCATCTGAGCCATGCGCCGGTGGAACTGGCGTCGATGCGCGCCAAGGTGGAAGACGTGATCGCCGCCGCCGATCTCGACGATCCGATTCAGGCCGATCTCGCGGGACGGCTGGAGCAGATAGAAAAACATCGCCATCTTCTGCTCAGGCACGTGGAGCGGTTGCAGGCTTTACTCGGGCAACTCGGCGAAACGGAGTGATGCTGCGCGCGAGGAGGTGGCGTAGCAACGTCGCCAGCATGGCGTACTTTCTCAGGCTGGCCTTCGGGTTGGCGCTGGGTGTGTGTCTGCTGTCCATCGCGTTCGCCGACGATAGCGCGTCCACCGCATCCGGCGACGATCGCGCACCCTCCACGATCGAGCGCGACGTTCATCTCTTCACGATCCAGAAAGACGGCTCCGTCGAGGAGCACGACGACACGGTCTTGCGCGCCAACACGACGAGCGGCGTCGACGATATCGCGCAACGCTACGTGTGGTTCAACAAGGACATCGAGCAGGTGCAGTTGCTGGCCGCCGAGACCATCGACGCGGGCGGCGTCGCGCATCCGGTCGGTCCCGAGGCGATCCGCGACGTGCAGGAGCCACGCTCCGCCGGCGCGCCGAGTTTCGAGGACGGCGTGTTGCGCACGGTGATCTTCCCGGGCGTGGAACCTGGCTCGCGCGTGCATCTGGCGTTTCGTAAGACCCGCACGAAGCCGTTGCAGGTGGGCACCTTCGCGTACCTGGTAGAGCCGACTCGCGACCCCATCGAACTGCAACGCCTGATTTTCGACCTGCCCGCCGACGTGCCGCTTTATGCCGACGCGCGCGGCTACGTTGCCGTGCCGCCGGTCACGGAAAATGGCCGTACGCGCTACGAGTTCGACTATCAACACGGGCCGTATGCGCCGCTCGAAGCGGGCGCGGTGGGCTACGCCAACTGGGGCGACCGGTTGATGGTATCGACGGTGCCGGACTTCGCGAGTTTTGCCGCGCGATATCGCGGGCCCGCGGTCGACGCGACGATGAGCGACCCGGCGATTGTCCGCCTCGCGCAAGCGCTGAGCGCCGGCACCGCCGACCCACGCGTGAAGGCGCAGTTACTGTACGACTGGATGCGCCTGAATATCCGCTACGTGGCCTTGTTTCTCGGCGAGACGGCGGCGATCCCGCACAAGGCGATCGATATCCTGCGCAATCGCTATGGCGATTGCAAGGATCATGTCGCGCTCTATGGCGCGTTGCTGGCCGCGCTCGGCATCCGCAGCGAAGCGGTGCTCCTCAATCTCGGGCCGTACTACAGTTTGCCGGACGTGCCCGGCTACGGCGCAAGCGCGATCAATCACGCGATTATCTGGATTCCTGAGTTGTCGTTGTTCGCGGATACGACAGCCGGCGGCACGGCATTCGGTTATCTGCCGCCGAGCGTGATGGACAGGCCGGTGTTGCTGGTGGGCGAGGGCGTCCTGTCTCGCACGCCGGCCACTCAATTGCGCGAACGCAATGCGCGCGTGCAGATCGACGTCGATGAAAGCGGGGCGGCGCACTACGCTTACCGCGTGGAAGACACGGGTTTCACGGCAGAGATCGAACGCAACACGTTTCGTCGCGCGACGCGGCAACGCACGCAGCAGATCGCCGCGAACCGTTTATTGCAGACGGGTTTGCACGGCACCGCGCAATTGCGCACGGCGGATCTCACTACGACGACGGGACCGTTTGCGACATCGATGCAAGGGAAAGTGGAGCACTTCGTCTGGACCGAGGGCACGACGGCAATACCGGCGTTGACGAGTTTCGCGGGCGGCATGGGTTCGCAGGTGCAGGCGTGGCTTGCGGAGCCTGCGAGGACTCAGCCGTGGGCGTGCATTGGCGGAGAGTTCGACGAGACGCTGGAAATGACGCTGCCGCGCTTCGTGCGAGTGACGGATTTGCCGGCGGACACAGCGGTGCAAGACCGGTTTCTGACGTTTTCATCCAGCTACGTTTTCGATCCCGTGTCGCGCCTCTTGCAGGTCAGGCGGCACCTGCGCGCCGCCTTTGGACATCAGATGTGTTCTGCCAATGAATTCGCCGAAATGCACGACGACCTGGTGAAAATCGAGCGGGATCTCGATGCCGGCCTGGTGGTCAAGGTTGCCGATTCGAAGAACCGGTAGCGATGGCGCCGGCACGGGGGAAAAAGCGGACGCAAAAAGCGGGACACCGCCCTGGAACCCGTGCCGGAACCTGTCTTAGCTTCCGCTCTTCGTTACGATCGGCACCCAGGCCCCACTCTTGACCTGGTACAGCGTCGACGCGCCGCTCTTCAGCGCGCCAGTGCCATCGAAGGAAATCTTGCCTGTCACGCCTTCGAAATCGATCGCCTTCAGCACGGGCCGGTAGTCGTTCGGCGAGCTGGATTTGGCCTGCTGCATGGCCTTGATCGCGGCCCATGCGCCGTCATAGCCAAACGGTGCGTAGGACAGGATATCCACACCGAAACGCTTCTTGAACTTCGCCGAGAAATCCTTGCCGCCTGGCAGTTGCGCGAGGGGGCGTCCGTATTCCCAGGCCATCACGCCTTCAGCCGAATCGCCGGCGAGCTTGATGAAGTCCTGATCCATCACGCCGCCGCCGCCCACCAACTGCGCGGTCATGTTCAGCTGCTTCATGCGCTTCGCAAAGCCGGCGGCCTGCGTGTCCAGTCCGCCGAAGAAAATCAGATCGGCGTTGGTCGATTTGAGCTTGGTGATCTGCGTGCTGAAATCGACCGCTTTATTGTCGGTGTACTCACGCGCGACAATGCTGCCGCCGTGCGCTTTCACTGCTTTCTCGAACTCGTCGGCCTCGCCCTGGCCGAACGCGGTCCGGTCGTCGATGATCGCGATGCGTTTGGCCTTGGTTACTTCCACGGCATACACGCCCGCGTTGCCGGCGTTTTGCGCGTCGGTGGAAATCACCATGAAGGTGTTCGCGAAGCCGCGTCCCGTGATGACCGGATTCGTGGCAGCCGGGTCGATCACCGGAATGCCGGACTGCTCGTAGATCTGCGAGGCCGGAATTGTCGTGCCGGAGTTGAAGTGGCCCACCACGACGGAAACGCCCGAGTCGACCAGTTTCTGGGCGGCCTGCACGCCGATGCGCGGGTCGGCCTGGTCGTCTTGGGAGACGATCTGGAATTGCGCGACCTTGTCGCCGATCTTGATCTTCTGCGCGTTGGCTTCCTCGATCGCGAGCCGGACGCCGTTCTCCAGGTCCTTGCCGTAGCCGGCGTTGGCGCCCGTCAGCGGCGCGGCAAAACCGATCTTCACCGGCAGATCGTCGGCGAACGTGGCCGGCGGCGCGACGGCGAAGATAGCGCCAACTAACAGGGCGAGCGGTTTCAGCGTGTTGCGAAGACTCATGGTCTCTCCTTCCATCGACAGTTTCAGGTTGTGAAAGCGGCAAGGCAGTAACGCTGGATCGACGCGCGAGCGTGGTCATCTCACGGCGCGCATCGAGAGACTACGGATGATCCGGCGCCATAAACAATAGTGGAATACGCCAGAGGACGCTCCCTTCGAGGCGCCTGAAGGAAGTCCCTTAGGGGGCTTCCCGAACCCATTCCTTTTGCCGGCGCACAGTCGCGTTCATCCGTCCGTCAATCTGGCCCGAATATAGAAAGCCAATTTACTGTCGTCTTGGCAGTTCAAGGCGTTTTGAATGAGCATTTCGGCACAGCGGGCACAGCGCATTCGCTGATAGCGTGTGGATGCCGTCGCGAGAGTGCGGATTGCGGCACATGCTTAAGAGACCGGCGCGAATGCGCCGGCCGGGTGTCCACGGCGCAGCGGCGGGAATGAACCCGCAGGCATGCGCCGCGGAGAGTGTGTCTTGCGAACTAAAGCGGGACGCTCAATGCTCGCCCTGCTGGCGCAACAACTCTTCACGCAGACGCAGAAGCGGCGCCTTGGTGTCGTCGTCGGCCCATGTGTCGAGATCGTCGATTGCGCGCTGGCAACCGTCGAGCACGAGGTCGAGGTCCACCGGCACGCCGTTGTTCAGCGCGAATTCGATGGTCTCGGCGAATTGCTGGCATTCGTCTTCGCCGTAGGAGATGTCGAGATTGTCGGCGATCACTTCGGCGATGTTGCTACGCGCCTTGTCGTCCGCCGTGACCATATCGACGATGCCACGCGCCACGGCCGGCGAATAGTAGAGCGCAATGTCGAGCCATTGCGCGGGATCGAAGTCGGCCTGGTCGAACTGATTCTCGAAGAACTCGATCGCTTCCTGTTCGTGTGCTTCGTCAGCGTCGACGCTGATGCACAACTGCTCAAAATATTCTTCCCGCTCGCTGCGGATATAACCGTCCATCGATGCCTCGTCTGCTGAATGCCGGATGCCTGAAAATGCGGCGCGGGCGGGCAGGTACCTCGTCCACGCGGCACGCATTATAGGACGGGTGGCCGAGGCCGAGCCCAACGAGCCGCGTCGCGTTCCGCGCACGACACGTCAAACGGGTGACTCACGCTACTTACGCCGTCTCCGCCACCCACGCATCGAACCACTCGCGCGGCTGCGCGATTTCGTTCTGCGCGGCCACCAGTTCGAGTTCGTAACGCCCGGCCTGCCAGGTCGCCTTCACCACCGCATTCACGGCGGCGAGCGTGTGCTCGAAGGCGGCGCGGATCGAATCGCCGAGCAGCGTACGCGCGACGAACACCGCGCTCGTCAGATCGCCCACGCCCACCGGCTGCCGTGCGAACGGATAGAGCGGGCGCTGACCCATCCACGCTTCGCGTTCAGTGACGACCAGCATGTTGAAGCGGTCGGCGAGGCTGTTGCGATCGAGCAGGTGTTTGACCAGGATCAGCTTCGGCCCGCGAGCGATGATCTCGCGGCATGCGGTGACGGCTTCTTCCAGCGTCTCGATCTCGCGGCCCACCAGACGTTGCAGTTCGGTGTGGTTCGGCGCCATCGCGTCGGCGAACTCGGGCATGGTGCGCACGAGAAACTCCTGGATGCCCGGCTCGACCTTGCAGCCGCTCGCGGCACCCATCACCGGATCGCAGAAGTACCACGCGCGAGGATTGGCGGCCTTCACGGACTTGACGATTTCCAGCACCGACTGGGCCTGCTCGGGCGTGCCCAGATAGCCGGACAGCACGGCGTCGCAGCGCGGCAGCATGCCGATCGCGCCGATGCCGTCGACCAGATCCTCCATTTCCGAGGCGTCGATCGCGCCACCGGTCCAATGTCCGTATTGCGTGTGGTTGGAAAACTGTACGGTGTTGAGCGGCCAGACATTGACCCCGAGCCGACGCATCGGAAACACAGCCGCGCTGTTGCCGGCGTGTCCGAAGACGACATGTGACTGGATGCTCAGAACGTTTTTCGTCATGGTATGGCCCGCGCGAACGGATAGGCGCGATCAAAGAAAACGGGAAGGTTGCGCCGCGGTGGCGATCCGTCGGGTGCGGGACGCCTCATGCGGCAGGACTGCTTCAGATGATGCGGGAAATCGGCACACTGTGCATCGTCAGGCAACAATACATGAGTTTGCCGCGCGCGAGTCGATCCGTCCCCGTGTTGTTGCGTCGAACCATCAAACGTGCGGGCGGCGAGGGCGGCCGTGAGCGAACCTCAAGCCGACCTCAAGCCGACCTCAAGCCAACCTCACACGAGCTCACGATACAGCGCCAGATAGCGCTCCGCCGAGGCGCCCCAGCCGAAGTCCTGGCGCATTGCGCGCCGCTGCGTCGCTTTCCATTCGGTGCGGCGTCCATACAGGGCGAACGCGCGGCGGATCGCGGCGCCGATCCCCTTCAGCTCGAAGCGTTCGAACACGAAGCCGGTGGCGAGGTCGTCGGCGAGATTTTCGAGGGATGCGTCCACCACCGTGTCCGCCAGGCCGCCTACGCAATGCACGAGCGGCAGCGAGCCATAAGCCAGCGCATACAGCTGGGTCAGCCCGCAAGGCTCGAAGCGCGACGGCACCGCGATCACGTCGCTGCCCGCGACGATGGTGTGCGCGAGCGTCTCGTCGAATCCCAGTTCCACCGCCACCGATTCCGGATGCGCCTGCGCGGCCCGCTTCAAGCCGTTTTCCAACGCCGGGTCGCCGGTGCCGAAGACGACCAGTTGCCCGCCGTGCCGGATAATTTCAGGCACTGCCTCGAGCAGCAGATCGAGGCCTTTCTGTTCGGTCAGGCGGCTCACCACGCCGAACAGCAATGCGTCGCTTTTCTGCGCAAGGCCGAAGCGCTTTTGCAGCGCCTCCTTGCACGTTAGTTTGCCGGCGAGGCGCGTGGCGTTGTAGTGGTTTTCGAGCAGCGCGTCGCTGGCGGGATTCCAGACTGAGTAGTCGACGCCGTTCAGAATGCCGCTCAGATCGTGCGAGCGATGGCGCAGCAGCGCGTCCAGTCCGCCGCCCTGGGCGAGCGTCTGGATTTCGCGCGCGTAGGTCGGGCTGACCGTGGTGATGCGGTCGCTGTAGTAGAGGCCTGCCTTGAGAAACGACAGTTGCCCGTAAAACTCCACGCCGTGCATGCTGAAGTAATCGGCGGGCAGCCCTAATTGACCGAACTGATGAGCGGGAAACACGCCTTGATAGGCGAGGTTGTGCACCGTGAAGACGCTGCGCGCGAAAGATCGGCCGTGCTGGCGCTCCGCCGCTTTCAGATAGGCGGGTGCGAGCCCCGCATGCCAGTCGTGCGCGTGGACGATCTGCGGTGACCACGTGGGGTCCAACTGCTGGGCGAGCTGCGCGGCGACCCAGCCGAGCAGCGCGAAACGCTGGGCGTTGTCGCCGTAGGGCACGTGCTCGTCATTGAGATAGGGATTGCCGGGACGGTCGTACAGCGTGTCCGCGCGGATCACGTAGACGACCAGGCCGTTCGACGCCAGCGTGCCCCGCTCGAGCGTGACGCCCGGTGCGTCGAACCGGCGGCCCAGTTGCGCGACCGGCGCGAGATCGGCCAAACCGGCGAGCACTGCCGGGAAGCCGGGCAACAGCACCCGCACGTCCGCGCCGCGCTCGATCAGCGCGGGCGGCAACGCGCCCGCGACGTCGGCGAGACCGCCCGTTTTGAGGAGGGGATACAGCTCGCTTGCGACGTGCAGGGCGCGAATCGTCATAGGCTCCGTCTCTATCCTGTGTGAATGCGGGTTGAGTCTGACACCGGCACCGGCCTTACTTCACCGTCTGCCGTAACGCTTCCGGCGTGACCAGCACGACGCCGTCGTCGGTTCGGTAAAAGCGCTCGGCGTCGCTTACCGGATCTTCGCCGATCACCGTGCCGTCCGGTATGGCGCAGCCGCGGTCTATCACCACTTTCTGCAATCGGCAACTCGCGCCGACGGTGACTTGCGGCAACAAGACTGCCTCATTGATGTTACAGAATGAACTCACTTTCACATTCGACGAGAGCACCGAGCGCGAAATCTGCGAGCCCGAGATCACACAGCCGCCGCACACGATCAGATTGTTGCCCGAGCCTTGCAGCCCTTTCAGGTCGCGCACGAACTTGGCGGGCGGCAACTGCTCCTGGTAAGTCCAGATCGGCCAGGTGCGATCGTAGAGATCGAGTGTCGGGATGGTGGAGGCGAGGTCGAGATTGGCGGCCCAGTAGGCGTCGATCGTGCCGACGTCGCGCCAGTACGGTTCCACGTTCGGGTCCGACGACACGCACGACATGCTGAACGGATGCGCGATCGCCGTGCCTTGCGTGACCACGCGCGGCAGGATGTCCTTGCCGAAGTCGTGATCGGTGTCGATGGAGGAAATGTTCTCTTCGAGCAGCGAATACAGGTAATCCGCGCTGAACACGTAGATGCCCATGCTGGCGAGCGCCGTGTCCGGACGGCCCGGAATGGCCGGCGGGTCGGCGGGCTTTTCCACGAAGCCGGTCACCCGGCGGTTTTCGTCGACGTGCATCACGCCGAACGCCACGGCGTCCATGCGCGGCACCTCGATGCAGCCGACCGTGCAATCCGCGCCGCTCTCCGCGTGGTCGGCGATCATGCGCGTGTAGTCCATCTTGTAGATGTGGTCGCCCGCCAGCACCACCACGTATTTTGGCCGGATCGAACGGATGATGTCGAGGTTCTGGAACACCGCGTCCGCGGTGCCGCGATACCAGTGCGCGCCTTCCACCCGTTGTTGCGCGGGCCACAGGTCGATGAACTCGCCGAATTCGCCGCGCAGAAAGCTCCAGCCGCGCTGCAGATGGCGCAACAGCGAGTGCGCCTTGTACTGCGTGACGACCGCGATGCGCCGAATGCCGGAGTTCAGGCAGTTGGAGAGGGCGAAGTCGATGATCCGGTACTTGCCGCCGAAGTGCACGGCCGGCTTGACGCGTTTGTTGGTAAGCGGGCCGAGCCGCGTGCCCCGTCCGCCCGCGAGGACGATGGCGAGGGTGGTGCGCTGCAGATCGTTCAGCCGTGCCGGAGTATCCATGTCTGTCTCCTTTGTCGACCGGGCTTGGCGCTTTGCAGGAGACCCGGGTAGCGCGCTTGCGCGCGAACGCTGGTCGACAGCTAAAGCACCTGCTCCGGTCCCATGCAAGATGATTGCTGGTTAGTATGCCCCGGATGCTTGGGTCGCTTGCTCCCCCGATCATTCGTGCTGCCAGGCGGCTCCGTCTTCGCGGGCCCGTCTGCTAGTTCTAGCACTGATTTGCCGTGGGCGAATAGTCTGAATTGTGCCGACGCCGCTCACGCGCCCACCTTGCGCACGATCGCCCCTTGCATCCCGGCGATCCGTGCGCCACGACACATAGAGCGCAAGGTGAGCCGCCGCAATATGCGTGCCACGCCCGCCCGAGGCGGCATGAGCTTGCGCTGGCGGCGGCAGGGTCGGGCGGGGCGTCGTAGAATCGTCCGCTCCCGGCCGCTGGTTGGGGCGCTGGCCTCGCCGTGCGCCTGCCTCGCAGGCTCCCCGTTGCTTTTCCTTTGTAAAAAAACCTCGATGAGTTTTCGCCGCCTTTCCTTGCTCGCCACCGTAGGCGTTTGCACGCTAGCTTGCGCCTGCGCGTCCGCCGTTTTCGCTGCTTCTGACGCCACGCCGGCGAACGCCGCCACCGCGCAGACCACGGACAGTCAGGCCAGTGCGGCCGCTGTGGTCACCGCTAACGCCAATAACGCCACCAACGCCACTAATGCCGGCAGCACCGGCGGCGATGCCGGGCCGGCTTACGGCCCCGAGCTGCAGGGCTTCGACTACCCGGCGCCCGTCGGCCAGTACGACTTCACCTCGCAAGGGGTGGCGCTGCACATGGCCTACATGGACATCAAACCGGCGCATCCGAACGGCCGCACAGCGGTGTTGCTGCACGGCAAGAATTTCTGCGCAGCCACGTGGGAGGCGACCATTCATCAACTGAGCGACGCGGGTTATCGCGTCATCGCGCCGGACCAGATCGGCTTTTGCAAATCGAGCAAGCCCGAGCACTATCAGTACAGCTTTCAACAGCTCGCGCGCAATACGCACGCGCTGCTGCAATCGCTCGGCGTGACCGACGCGACCGTCATCGGCCACTCCACGGGCGGCATGCTGGCGATCCGCTACGCGCTGATGTATCCGCACGAGACGCAGCAACTGGTACTGGTCAATCCCATCGGTCTGGAGGACTGGAAGGCGAAGGGCGTGCCCTCGCTCTCCGTGGACCAATGGTATGAGCGCGAACTGAAGACGACCGCCGACGGCATTCGTCGCTACGAGCAGGCCACCTATTACGCGGGGCAATGGCGCGCGGATTACGAGCCGTGGGTGCAGATGCTGGCGGGCATGTACCGCGGTCCTGGCAAACAGATCGTGGCGTGGAATTCCGCGCTGCTGTACGACATGATTTGCACGCAGCCGGTGGTGTACGAGTTGGGACAATTGAGCATGCCGACGCTGTTGCTGATCGGCCAGAAGGACACCACCGCGATCGGCAAGGACGCGGCGCCACCCGAGGTGCGGGCGAAGATCGGCCATTATCCGGAACTGGGTAAAGCGGCAGCGAAGGCGATTCCGCACGCGACGCTAGTCGAATTCGCGGAGTTGGGGCACGCGCCGCAGATGCAGGACCCGAAGGCGTTTCACAGGGCCTTGCTGGCGGGGCTGGCGGCGGTGCCGACGAATCGGTAGGCATCCAAACGGCTTTCCGTGCCGTCACGGCGCTGCTAGGTCGCGGCGGTCCGCTCGATCAGGGTTTGGCTGAGTATACCGGCGTATCTCCGTCACCACCGGACGGTGCGGCCGCGATAATCGAGATATTCCAGGCCGGGACGGCCCTGCTTGGCCAGCAGTACATTGACGACCCCGGGCACGCTTTCCTCGATCGACAGTCTTCCCTCCGGTCCACCCAGGTCGGTGCGCACCCAGCCCGGTGCCATTAGCAGCATGGCGCGGGGCGTTCGAGCCTGGCGCGCAGCAAAGCAGCGCATGAACTGATTCAGCGCCGCCTTGCTGCCGCGATAGACCTCTCGCTGACCGGACTCGTTGTCCGCGATGCTGCCTTGCCCGGACGACATGACCCCGATCAGTCCGGTGGGCGGGACAAGATCGGCAAGGCGCTCCACCACCCGCATCGGGCTGAGTGCATTGGCAACCATGAGGTTGACGAAATCCCCGGTCGATACCTCGCCGATGGTTTCGGTTGGATCCGGATTGGTCGTGCCGGCGTTGACGAACAGAATGTCGAACGTCCGGTCGGACAAGCGCGAGTGCAGGGCGTCGATCTCATCCGGCCGGGTGATGTCCAGCGTCTCGATCTCGACCCTGTCCGGATGCGCATCGGCCAGGGCGTGCAGCAGGGTCCGGCCGCTGCCGGCGCGGACGGTGCCCATGATGTTCCATTCCTTCTTCAGAAACTCGGCCGCCATCGCATGGCCAAGGCCGCGCGAGGCGCCGATGAGCAGAATCGTGGGACTGTGAGCCGGGTTGCGTGCTTGGGGCATGAGCTTTCCTTCTTCGTCGGGTGATGCAGTGAATTCTGGGGGATCGCTCCACCTTTGCACCAGACGCTCCGCCTACAATCCACGATTGCGTCAAACGCCATACCTGACCAGCTTCGGCTATGCTGGAGGGATGTCACGCGTCGACCTCAACCTCCTGACCGCGCTGGATGCGCTGCTGACCGAGCGCAGCATTACGGGCGCGGCGCGGCGACTGAACCTGAGCGTCTCCGCCATGAGTCGCACGCTCACGCGTCTGCGTGCGGCCACGGGCGACCGCCTGCTGCTGCAGGCCGGCCGCACGCTGGTGCTCACACCTTACGCGGAGCAGTTGAGCCAGCGTCTTCCCGGCCTGGCCCGCGAAGCGCAGGCTTTACTGAGCCCCGCCGACCATACATTCGAAGTCGCCACCCTGGAGCAAAGCTTCACGCTGCGAGCGGGGGAAGGCTTCATCGATCTGCTCGGCGCACCCTTGATGAAGAGGATCCACCGCACAGCGCCTGGCGTGCGGCTTTGCTTCACGCCCAAGCCTGACTGGGACGCGCAGCCACTACGCGAAGGCACGGTTGATCTCGAGATCGGCACTGTCAGGACCACGGCCCCCGAGATCCGTACACGCCTGCTCTTTCGCGACCGATACGTGGGCGTGTGCCGACTCGGCCATCCCAACATGAGCGGCACCGGCATCAGTGCGGAGCACTGGACTACGTGCGGCCATGTGGCGACCTCGCGTATCAAAGATGGAGTCAGCCCGGTGGACGCGGCCTTGGAGGCACCGGGCCTGCGCCGGAAGGTGGTGATGGTGGTGCCGTCCTATACGAGTGCCATGCAACTAGCCCGCCACTCGGACCTGCTCGCCGTCATTCCGCATTCCTGCCTCGGCAACCCGTTCACGCCTGATCATGCCGCCGCAAACGGGCTTCAGGGCTTCGAACTGCCTGTGCTGACACCCGCTTTCGACGTCTCGGCGATCTGGCATCCGCGCCTCGACCGGGATCCGGCCCATCGGTGGCTGCGCGCTGAGGTGCTCGACTTGTGCCTGGCGGCGTATCCGCGAGAGCCGAACGCGGCAGACCCGCTGCAATCCATTCGCTAGTACTGTTGCACGCTTCGCGGCTGTGCGTCATTCGCTCGTTGTGATTGGCGACGCGACAGTTCCGTATGGCGCTCTCCCGTCAATGCGCATAGGTGGCCGTGTTCTGTTTTCCGACTCCAGAACCTCAACCTCATTCACGCCGACTTCAGCAGTGGTTCGCGGTCGATGCAATCCACGAGGAACGCCATGACAGCCTTGATAGCTCGCGCGCGTCGCAGGTCGGGGTAGGTTACCAGCCACAGTGCTGTTTCCGGAGGCCCGCCTTCGACGTCGAGCCTGACGAGTTCAGCGTCACGTTCGCCGAGCACCGTTGGCAAAACCGCGACGCCAACACCGTTGCGTGCGGCCATCTGCTGGGCGATCACATCGCTTGTTTCGAAAACGATCGGCCTGCCATCCACGAATCGTCGCAGCCATGTTTGATGCTTCACGTGATTCAGCGACGCATCGTAAGCTATGAATGACCACTGCGCGGCGGGCCGGCTCGCATAGGCACGGCTCGCATACAAGCCAAAGCGAATCATGCCGATCCGGCGCGTCAAAAGGCTCGGCTCTTCTGGCTTCACCATGCGAATCGCTATATCCGCGATGCCCCGGTCGAGTGCTGCGATGTCTGGCGTGTTCGCCATGACAATCTTTAAAGACGGATGCGCCTCGTGAAATGTCTGCATGTACTGCGCGACGCAAAAGTTGCCGACTGTGGGCGGAACGCTTATCCGCACCACGCCAGACAATGCCGACTTCGCCCGTAGCGCAAACGACTCGATGGCCTGTGCGCTTTCGGAGATCGTGGCGGCAAAGTCGGCGACGACCAGTCCATCTTCGGTCAACCGAATGCTTCGGGGTAGCCGATGAACGAGCTTCAATCCAAGTGTCGCCTCCAGTGACGCAATGCGACGCCCGACCGTTGCGTGTTCAACCGACAGCTCAGTCGCTGCCTTGGAGAGCGACCCGGCGCGCGCGAGCTCATGAAAGTAGCGCAGATCTTGCCAGTCGAACATGGTGAATTTTTTCCCAGAGGCTGTGAACGAACAGGGAATACCGCTGCGGCAGCGGATGAGTCTAATCTAGTTCGCAGACAGGTACCCCGCGAAGATTCGGATCACTCTGGAGAATGACGTGCTGTATGAACTGACTACCCTTTCGTCTCACATCCTCAAAGTGCCTCAGGTCATTGCGAACGCGCAGACATACCTCCATCAGCGTGTAGCGCTCGGCCGTTGGCTTGGCACCTGGACCTCGGAAAACGGAACGCTCGGAAGCGTGCGCATGCTGCGAAGATTCGAAGACGCGGAGGAACTCGCACGTGAGAGAAGGCGCGCGCTGCATCACGACGACCCTTTCGGGGCAGCCACGAGCGAGTGCGCAATCGAGATGGAAAGCTACGCCGCCTTTCCTTTTCTTCCCCCGGTAGAGCCGGGGGCCTTCGGCAAATACTATGAGTTTCGGACTTACTGGTTGCGGCCGGGTGGACTCGTGCCGACGATGAAAGCATGGGAATCCGCAATGCCCGAACGTTCGAAGCGCTCGCGCTTAACGGTCAACATGTACGCGCTCGATGGCGCGCCACGCATCACTCATATCTGGCCTTGGGAGAGTCTGGACGAGCGCATTGCGATTCGCGCCAAGTCGTACGCCGATGGTATCTGGCCACCGAAAGGTGGCCCGGAGCAATTTTCCGAAGCGACCTCGACGATCTGGATACCTGCAAACAATTCTCCGCTCCGATGAGTTTGACTATACGAGGAGCGCTTAGGACGATGTTTGGACAGAGCAGCGGCGCGGCGCAACCGGACTTCGCCGACAGGCAGCCCTTGAATCACCAAGGGTTTGTACCTATTCCGGCAACTGTCAATTGTTCTACAAGAGCTTAATCACAAGCCGCCTCCGGCCTAGACTGAAAGCACTGAAACGCAAACGGGTGTTTGCGGAAAATCAAGTCTTGGAGGTAAGGATCATGAAACTTGTTCAATCACTGGTTGTGGCCGCCGCTCTCGCTATTCCGGCTGTATCGTCTTTCGCTCAATCGAATGAAGCGGCTCCGCCGGTCAATTCTCTGTCGGGAACCCATCAACATCTGCATTCGCTCCGTAACGATGTTTCTCGCTTGGGGCACAAAATCCAAGGCTCAATTCGTCCGGATGCAAACCATGGGATGAAGCCGATTTACTTCGGTTCGTAAATCACCGGTGTCGAATGCTGCAGGCCACTGTTGTCGTTCTTGCTTTAGGCCGTGAGCATTCTGTAGTTGCAATGGATCGAAGCGCGCAGGTCAATCTGCGCGTCTTTTGCTTTTTCGAGAACCTTCCTACTGTGCCTGCATTTAGCCGCGAGCGATGTCTGCTTCGGGGTCGACTTCTATCGACCGCCTCGGGCAGTGACCGGTCATCGACGGCCGTTGGGCCGCGTCTTCATACGGACGTTCGAATGGCGCCTTCGCTGGGTTGACGAACCTTTGCACGTCGAAGTTGTCCGGCGCGTCGTAGAACGGCCAGCGGGCCGATCATCAAGGGGCGCGCGATCCGGGGCGCACCTTCGATCGCCCACCCTCAGCCGGCCAGCGACTCAAGATCAGCGCTACATATCTAACGGCCTTGAAGGTGAATTACCTCCCGAACCTGGTTTTGGTCAGCTTCACGCCGCCGTGACGGAAGCCTTCGATCTCACCACCGCGTGGAAACGGGAGTGAGTACCCTTATTCTGTACAGCGAAGGTTGATGCACGCTGACGCTCACATTACATTGATGTTACGTGCGCTTCGCCTTCAGGAATGACAGGGCGGCCCAGGAAGCAATCGTTCAGGTTTCGAGGGGCGAAGCGCTGCAACGGGGCGACATGGGCCGGTTGCAAAAGGCCGCGCTCGGGCAGAGACGACCGGTCACTGACGCTCGTACAGGCGGCGCAATGACCGGATACTGGCGGAAGATTCAGCGTTTTTGGAGGGCTGTGTCGCCCGTGCGTGTCACTGTGCTGACGCTGCTTGCAATGGTCGCGTTTGCAGCGAATTCGTTGCTATGCCGGCTGGCCCTCAAGGGCACCGGCATCGATGCAGCGAGTTTTACGTCGATCCGTATCGCGTCGGGCGCCCTCGCGCTCTCGATGATAGTGCGGCTCCGGGGCGGCAGGCTGGGCGGCGCCGGAAGTCAGAGCGCGGTGGACGAGAAGAATACTAAGAACGGAGGCAGTTTGCGGACGGTCGAATACCGCTTTTCCACCATCTGGCGCATCGACGCGCCAGTGGAGGAAGTTTGGGCGGCAATCCAGGATTCTGCGCGCTGGCCTGAGTGGTGGAGTAGCGTCGAGCGCGTGGAACAGCTTCAAGCAGGCTCCGATCAGGGCGTGGGCCTTGTACAACGCTATACATGGAAAGGCCGCTTGCCGTATCGCCTCGTGTTCGATATGCGGGTGACGCGCGTCGACCCATTAGTCGCGCTGGAGGGAAAAGCCAGTGGCGACGTCGACGGCGCCGGCAGGTGGAGCTTTTCGACCGACGCACGCAACCATACGAAGGTCCGCTATGACTGGTGTGTGCGCACGAACCGCGCGTGGATGAATGCATTGGCACCGTTGTTGCGGCCCGCTTTTCAATGGAACCACGACGCCGTGATGCGCGAAGGCGGCGCAGCGCTAGCGCGGAGGCTGGACGCACGGCTGCTTGGTATCGAACATGGATGAAGCCAGCGCGGCGCAGACTGAATGCGCTGCGCCGTTTCGCCTTTACCTCGATGGCGTCTCCTGGCATCGATGCAAATGATGTGCTTCAGACGGTCGGGCGGAACGGAATCTGAAGCTGGGCGCCGCCAGATGACGATCGACCCATCGGTCGCTGTTCGGCCAGCAGCAGCCCCTCGCCGTTGCCATTGCCGTTATGCGGGCATTCACACGAGCGTTTCACATCTGACACCCGATGCTCACGCTACATCCGTGCGACGCCTTTACCTACCGGCCGCCAACTCCTCACGCACTTGCGCGCCGATCTCGAATGAACGCAGCCGCGCCTTGTGATCGTAGATCTGCGCGGTGAGCATCAACTCGTCCGCACCGGTTTGATCGATGATCGACTTCAACGCTTCGCGCACCGTATCGCGATCGCCCAGTGCCGTGCAGGCGAGCGAGTGCGCCACGTTATTCAATTCCATCTCCGAGGCCTCGAGCCGCTCGACCGGCGGCTGCAACTGACCCGGCGTGCCGCGCCGCAGATTGATGAACTGCTGCTGCAGCGAGGTGAAAAGACGCTGCGCTTCTTCGTTGGTATCGGCGGCGAACAGATTGACGCCGACCATCGCATACGGTTTCTCCAGCGCCGCCGACGGACGGAATTGCGCGCGATACACCTGCAGCGCGGTCAGCATGTAATCCGGCGCGAAATGCGACGCGAACGCGAACGGCAGGCCGAGCGCCGCGGCGAGTTGAGCGCTGAAGAGCGACGAGCCGAGCAGCCACAGCGGCACGTTCAGCCCCGCGCCCGGCACCGCGCGAATGCGCTGGCCCGGCACGGGGTCGGCGAAATAACGCTGCAATTCGACCACATCGTCAGGGAACGAGTCCGCGCTGTTTTGCAGATCGCGGCGTAGCGCGCGAGCGGTGCTCTGATCGGTGCCGGGCGCGCGGCCGAGGCCCAGATCGATCCGGCCGGGGTACAGCGAGGCAAGCGTGCCGAACTGTTCCGCGATGACGAGCGGCGCATGGTTCGGCAGCATGATGCCGCCCGAGCCGACGCGAATTTTTTTGGTGCCGCCCGCCACGTAGCCGATCACCACCGAGGTCGCCGCACTGGCAATGCCTGTCATGTTGTGATGTTCCGCCAGCCAGAAACGCTGGTAGTTCCAGTTTTCCGCATGCTGGGCGAGGTCGAGCGTATTCCTGAACGCGTCCGCCGGCGTGGCGCCCGCGGTAACCGGCGAGAGGTCGAGGACCGAGAAGGGGATCATTGTCTGTTCACTTGTTGTTTCCGGCGCTTTCGCGCGATGGGGCATTCTCGCAAAGGTTCCGCTTTCCTGCTGACGGTGCCGCGATGTCCACGTTCACGAAAGGGGGTTTGCTAGCGCGCGGCGCCAGGCAGGCGAGACGCATAGATCGAAGCCCGGACCGTTACATGCAAATCCGATATAGATATGGCCGATCAATATTTAACATGCGCATGCCGCGCTGCTACCTTAAACGCCTCGAAGCGAACCATGCATCCGGCCAGCCGCGTCACCGTCCCGCCGGGCAGCAACCATTCAGGGAGACACGCACGTGTCCATCGAATTCATCGGCATGATCCAGACCCGCAAGGTGTCCGAAACGCACGCGGCGCAAGGACCGGTCATCGACATCGACTATGTCGAACAGTTTGCGCGCGCGCATGAGGCCGCCGGCTTCGACCGCGTTCTCGTACCGCATCATTCAACGAGTCCCGATGCGCTGTTGACGGTCGCGCATGCGGCGAGCGTGACCAGCAAGGTGCACTTCATGCTCGCGCATCGGCCGGGTTTTGTCGCGCCGACGCTCGCCGCGCGTCAACTGGCGACGCTCGACCACTATTCGGGCGGCCGGCTCGCGGTTCACATCATCTCGGGTGGCGACGACGCCGAGCAGCGCCGCGACGGCGACTTCCTGTCGCACGACGAACGCTACGCCCGCACCGACGAGTACCTGCATATCCTGCGGCGCATCTGGACCGAGGCCAAACCCTTCGATCACCTCGGCCAGTACTACCGCTTCGAGCAGGGCTTCTCCGAAGTGAAGCCTGTGCAGCAGCCGCATATTCCAGTGTATTTCGGCGGCGCGTCGGCGCCTGCGCTCGAAATCGCCGGCCGTCACGCGGATGTCTATGCGCTATGGGGTGAGTCCAAGGCGCAGGTGCGCGAGCAGGTCGCGCGAGTGCGCGCGCAAGCCGCGAAGCACGGCCGCACGGTGCGATTCTCGGTGTCGTTCCGGCCCATTCTCGCGGCCACCGAAGCGGCGGCCTGGGAGCGCGCGGAACACATCCTCGAAGAAACAAGGCGGCTGCGCGCGGCGCAGGGGATTGGCCGGGGCGGTCCGGCGCAAAGCGAAGGCGCGCGGCGGTTGCTTGCGGCATCGGGCGACTCGGATCGTGTGGACGAGCGCTTGTGGACCGGCGTCGCGAAGGAAATCGGCGGCCGCTCGAATTCGACGGCTCTCGTCGGCACGCCGGAACAGGTGGCCGATACGCTCGCCGAGTATTACGCGCTCGGTGTGTCGACGTTCCTCGTGCGCGGCTTCGATCCGTTGGAAGACGCCATCGACTACGGCCGTGAACTGATTCCCGCCACGCGTGAACGGATTGCGCGCGACGAGCGCGTGGCGGCGTGAACGGAGGCGCGATGACCGACCTTTCTCCCACCGTTGCCACCAAGACCGCCGACGAGCCGCCGGCAATCCAGCGTCACGCGCCGCTGCGCAAATTCTGGTTCGACGAGGTTGCGCCGCGCGAGAGCCTCGCAGCGGAACGCCGCCACCGGCAGGAGCGGCTCGCCGTCGCGTTCCGGCTGTTTGCGCGCTACGGTTTCGATCAGGGGCTCGCCGGCCACATTACCGCGCGCGATCCGGAGTGGCCCGATCACTTCTGGGTGAATCCGTTTGGCAAGCATTTCAGCCGCATTCGTGTGTCGGATCTGCTGCTCGTAAACGCCGAGGGCGAGATCGTGGTCGGCGAGGGCCCGGTGAATCAGGCCGCGTTCGCGATTCACGCGGCGATTCACGAAGCGCGCCCCGACGTGGTCTCGGCGGCCCATACGCATTCGCTGTATGGCAAGGCGTGGTCGTCGCTCGGCCGCACGCTCGATCCGCTGACGCAGGACTCGTGCGCGTTCTATCAGGACCACGCGTTGTTCGACGATTTTCGCGGCGTCGTGCTCGATACCGATGAGGGCGCGCGCATTGCCGCCGCGCTCGGCGAGCGCAAGGCGGTGATCCTGAAGAATCACGGCATTCTCACGGCCGGTCCGAGCGTGGAAGCCGCGGCGTGGTGGTATATCGCGCTCGACAACGCGTGCCACGCGCAACTGCTCGCTGAAGCCGCGGGCACGCCGCAAGCGATTCCACACGACATCGCCACGCTCACGCATGAGCAGGTCGGCCGCCCGGGCGGCGCGCTGTTCGCGTTCCAGAGCCTGCTGGAGGGACTGGTCGAGCACGAACCCGAGGTGCTTACCTGAACCTTTCGCGATGCGCGCTCGCAGCATGTCTGCGGCACTGGCAAAGGGCTGAAATGATCAGACTACTTGATGTCGATTTTTTGCGTCACGACCCACACGACGGGATCGGACATTGAGCACTCTGCCGAACTGGCTTCGCTTGACGTGATGACCTCAATTGCGTGTCCGGTTTGTTCGTAAAAGGTGATGTCGTAGACATCGCGCCAAAGGTCTTTGCCGATTTTTTCCGAGGCGATCCGCACTGCCTTGGTTTTCGAGTCGTCGATTTTGACCGGATCCGTGATACCGACGTTTTTCAGAATGAGCGGCGTTATATTTTTTGGCCAACTCGCGCATTGCGAAGGCGAGCCGGCGAAACACAGGGCAGGGGCCGTCAGCATGGCCACAATGGCGGCGGCCCTCACAGGGTCACCGCGATCGTATGGTCGCCGCTTTCCCAGATGCACCGGCGCGTGACGATATTGACGATCACGCAGCCGTCGGACGCAGCGCCCGGATGAGCGGTGCTGTCGCCGTGAATCATGAAGCCTGAGCGGCGGTAGGTAACAGTGCCAGGTAAAGGTGTGAGTCGCATTGCGTAAGGACCGGCATGTGGATGAGTAAATGGCGCGCCGATCGTCCAGGTTCCTCGCGGAATGGGTCCGATCATGGCCTCATTTTGTCGCGACGGGTTATTTTTTCCTCGCCCGCGTCCGCTATATCCGACTCCGGCAAGAGTGCCGTCGTGCTCGATTCGACCGGTGTTCTGACGGTAGATCCAAGGCATTCGTTCACCTCATTGGCATGTAAGGATCGAGATATTACTGACTCCGGTGTCTCAAAATCGAATTGGTATGCAGGTTGGGAATAAACATGTGTCGCTCATTTGTTTGAGCAATTTCCCGCTACGTGTCGGCTGGGGGCTGATCGGCGTACTACGTGGCGCGGAAATTGCGCAGGGGTATCGTGTCACCGCCGACGGCGCGCTAGAGGAAGAGGGTGCGGCAAAACGGCTCGATGCCGGCGCGGTGGATGCGGTGTCGCCGAGCATTGGCGATATCCATCGCGTGAGTAACGCTTTTGGTGACCGTACGTCGATCAGCATTCACGTGTACGGTGCAAATATCGGCGCGGTGAAACGGTCCGTCTATCCGGGCGGCGCCGCCCGCAAGCTGTTTATTTCCGGCTACGCAAACGACGTGTTGCCGAATATCTGGAATGTAGCGAAGGAGTCTCCGATCTCATGAGTTTCGTTCAGGCATTTCGTACCCGATCATTCGAAGATGTGCGCTACGCACTGCTCGAGCACGAGGAAATCGCGCTCGTGGACGTGCGCGAGGAAGATCCGCACGCCCGCAGTCATCCGCTGTTTGCAGCGAATCTGCCGCTTTCGCGGCTCGAACTCGACGCGCCGGTGCGTTTGCCGCGCCAGGCCGTGCCGATTGTGGTGTTCGACGCCGGTGAAGGGCTCGCCGAGCGCGCCGCGCGCCGTTTGACCGAGTTGGGTTATACCGACGTCGCCCTGCTTGAAGGCGGTTTGCAAGGCTGGCGCGAGGCCGGCGGCGAGTTGTTCCAGGACGTCAACGTGCCGAGCAAGGCATTTGGCGAACTGGTGGAAAGCGAGCGCCATACGCCGTCGCTCGCCGCGCCGCAAGTGCAGGCGCTGCTCGACCATGAAGCCGACGTGGTGGTGCTCGACGCCCGCCGCTTCGACGAATATCACACCATGAATATTCCCGGCAGCGTCAGCGTGCCGGGCGCCGAACTGGTGCTGCGCGCCCGCCAGCTCGCGCCGGATCCGGCTACGCGGATCATTGTCAATTGCGCGGGGCGCACGCGCAGCATTATCGGCGCGCAGTCGCTGATCAATGCGGGCGTGCCGAATCCGGTTGCGGCGCTGCGCAATGGCACGATCGGCTGGACGCTGGCCGGGCAGGCGCTTGCGCACGGCAGTTCGCGCCGCTTCGAGCCGATCGTCGACGATAAGGTGCGTCTGGCCGCCGCCGACTCCGCGCGCGCGGTGGCGGATCGCGCGAGGGTGGGCCGCACCTCACGCGACGAAGCGCGCCGCTGGGCCGGCGAAGCCGTGCGCACCGTGTATCGCTTCGACGTGCGCACGCCGGAAGAATACGAAGCGGGTCACGTGCCCGGTTTTCGTAGCGCGCCGGGCGGCCAGCTCGTGCAGGAAACCGATATGTTCGCGCCGGTGCGCGGCGCGCGCGTGATCCTTGCGGATAACGACGGCGTGCGTGCCAACATGACCGCGTCGTGGCTCGCGCAGATGAATGTCGACGTGTATGTCGTCGATGGTTTGACGGCCGCCGACTTCGGCGAAAAAGGCGCGGCGCCCACGGCCCGTCATGCGCCCACGCCGCCCGATGCCGACGAAATTGCCGCGGCTGAACTCGTCACGCTGTTGCAATCGCCAGGCACGGCGGTGCTCGACTTCACTACCAGCGCCAATTACGTGAAGCGGCATATTCCCGGCGCGTGGTTCGTGATTCGCGGCGAACTGGAAAAGGCGCTGCTCAAGCTTCCCGATGCGCAGCGCTACGTGGTGACCTGCGGAAGTAGTCTGCTCGCGCGTTTTGCGGCGCCTGACGTCGCGGCATTGACCGGCAAGCCGGTGCAGGTGCTAAGCGGCGGCACGGCGGCGTGGATCGAGGCCGGCTTGCCCGTCGAGAGCGGCGAGACGCGACTGGCGTCACCGCGTATCGATCGCTACCGGCGTCCTTATGAGGGCACGGATAACGCGCGCGAGGCGATGAATGCGTATCTGGAGTGGGAATATGGTCTTGTCGCGCAGCTTGGGCGCGATGGTACGCATGGGTTCCGCGTGATCTGAGCGGCTGGCTTGCAGCGAGTGCTCGAAGTGCTCGCAACGCTCGCAGCAGCAGTTGAGTCAGATAATCGAAACAGCAGGGCGCCGCGCGCGTTTCAGGCCGCGCGCTGCGCTCGCGCTTCCTTGAACTGCCGCTCGATCGCGGCGCCGAAGCGCTCCACAGGCTGCTGCAATTTGCCGAGCACGCGCGGCTGCACGAGCCAGATGTCGATGAGTGGCTTGAAGTCGCTGATCGAGACGAGATCGAGCGCATTCGCATGAGCGCTTGCCTGCAGGAGCGGCAGCGGCACGAGACCGAGGCCGTTGCCGTCGGCGACGAGCTGCAATTGCAACTCGGTGCCGGGCGTTTCCAGGTTCAGCTTGAGAGCGAGCCCGAGGCCGGTGAGTGCGCGCTGCAAACCATCGCGGAATCCGCAGCCGTCCGGATTCAACACCCAACCGATCGACTGGCATTCCGTCAGCGTGTGCGCACGTTTTTTCAGCAGGCCTTTCTGCGCGACGACGGCCAGTTTGATGCGGCCAAGCGAGCGGGCCGATAGCGCCACGTCGAAGGTCTTGTTGCTGGGCAGCAGGATCGCGGCGGCGTCGAGTTCGCCCTGTTCGACGCGTTGCAGCAACTGGCCGCCCCAACCGGTCGAGGCACGCGCCTGCAGGCCGGGATAGTCCCCTTTCAGGCCGCGTATCGCTTCGCTGAGCGCGATATCGGCGATCGTTTGCGCGACGCCGAGGCGCAGCGTGCCGACCGGCGGCGTGTCGGCGGCGACGATCTCGCGCAGCACGTCGAGTTCGCGCTGGATCACACGGCATTGCTCATAGACGATGCGTCCCGTGGCCGTTGCCTTCAGCGGCCGCGTATTACGGTCGAGCAATTCGACGCCGAGCGCTTCTTCGAAATTTTGCAGACGGCGCGTGATGGCCGGTTGCGTGAGGCCGAGCGAGAGCGCCGCCTGCTGCAGCGACTCACAGCGAATCACGGTGACGTAGGCGTCGATTTCGTCGATCTTCATGATGAGCGGTGACCAATGATGGCGCGAAAGAATGCGCTCGATCATACCCGTATCGGTTCGCGCTCACCGCTTGTCGCCGAAGAAAATTCGCATATTTGCTTAGCAGAATAATGCGTTTGTCTTATACAAAGGCGTGCCTTATCGTCGTTGCAAATCCACTCGATGCGACGATGTACGCGCTGCCATGACGACTTCTCGTTTTTCTTCTGCAATCCGATCTGTTATGCAACGCGTGAAGTTGCTGCCGGCTGGCGCTGCCGCGCTTGCGGTGTCAGCGTCGCTATGTGCCGCGCCATCTTATGCGGCCGATGTCCCCGTGCTCAAGGTCGGCGACCAGTCCTTGCAAACGCGCGGCATTCTCGAAGCGTCAGGCCAGTTGAAAGACCTGCCGTACAAGATCGAATGGTTCAACTTTCCGGCCGCGCAGCCGCTCGGCGAAGCGTTGAATGCGGGCGCGGTCGACGTCGGCGGTCTCGGCGATGCGCCGCTGGTGTTCGCCCTTGCCGCGGGTGCGCGGGTGAGAGCGGTCGCGGCGACACGCTCGACGCCGCTGGATCTGGCGATCGTGGTCGGCGCGCATTCGCCGCTGAACGACGCCGCGAGTCTGAAGGGCAAACGCATTGCCACGACGCGCGGCTCGATCGGCCACTACCTCGCGCTCGCCGCGTTGAAGAAAGCCAACGTGCCGCTCGCCGACGTCACCTTCGTGTTCCTCGCGCCGGCCGACGCGAAAGCGGCGCTCGCCTCGGGCAGCGTCGACGCCTGGTCGGTGTGGGACCCGTACACCGCGCTCGGCGAAGCGCGCGATCACGACCGCATCATCGCCAACGGCGTGGGCCTCTCGGAAGGTCTCAGCTATCAGGTGGCGACAGAACGCGCGATCGCCGACAAGCGCACGCAGCTCGCCGACTTTTTGCGGCGCGTAGCGATCGGCCAGCGCTGGGCGCTCTCGCATCCCGACGAGGTCGCGGCGATGCAGTCGCGCGTCACGGGTTTGCCGACCGATGTGCTGAAGACCGTCTATCAGCGCGGCCAGGTGCATCCGGTGGCGATCGACGACAGCGTCGTGGCCGCGCAGCAGCGCACGGCGGACACCTACGAAGCGGCCAATGTGATCCGCGCGCATCTGGACGTGCGGCCGAGCTTCGACCGCAGTTTCCCTTTGCCTTGATGCGGCCGACAGGCATTTGCGCATGAATGCCCGTGATTGCCGACAGCGCCGTGACACGGCGTCATCGCCCGCTCGATAGCCATGCATTCGACGCTTGCTGACGCAACTCATGAACGAGTTCGCCGCAAGCGTCGCGCACCGCGACCGCAAGGCTGAATTCCCGCACGCCAATCTCGCGCGCTGCGCGTGCGCGGTCGGCATTCCTATGAAAGCGCTGCCACTCAAAGCAAATCATCTGCCGATTCGGTGTAAACGCGCTCTCGTCTAAATCCGCCAATCCGTTTAGATTAGCTGCACTTGGAAGGCTTATCGAGGGACCAGGGCGGCCAGTCAAGCAGCGGTTTGCCATTCCGGCGATGGCGCGAGGTGAGCAGCCAAGGTTGCTCACCGCTTCGTCCGGGACCAGACCGCTGCGCGTCGTCCGTGGCGCTTCGTTTTTAGTCGGCCGGACGGCCGATTTTACTTTCCCGGTCGACCGTATCGACCGACCCGGCGACGCTTTGCACAGCGTCGCCTTTTTGCTTGTGGCCACCGTTTTCGCGCGCGATTTTCGCGTGTGGCCCGCGCGTCGCCCGTACGGCCGGAGCCTCACCTTCGCGTGGCCTTCCGCCGCCGCCGACTTCGCCTCACGGCTTCTAACTCCGCAGCTTCTAACTTCGCCTCCGCGGCATCCGTCTCCGCCTCTGCCTACGTCACCGTTGCGCACCCTGTGCGACTGCGCACACCGCCGTGCGGCGCCCGCTCGCGGTTTTGCCCGTGCGCGGTTATCCTGTAGCGGACACTACACAACAGGATGCGGGCCTTCGCGGGCCACATCCGAACAGGAAATCCGCTGTGAGCCTGAAACTGCTTACTGTCGCCATGCTGGCCGCGTCCGTCGCGTTGACCGGTTGCGACGACCAACAGAGCGACCGCGCCGTGCAAAAACTCAAGGAATTCTTCAACGCCGTCAAACCGGACGCGTTACTGCTCAAGGACATGACGCCGGGCGTCACGACCGAAGCGCAGATCCGCGACCAGATAGGCAAGCCGGAAACCGAGCGCACCTTCACCGACGGTTCGAAACGCTTCGAATATCCGCGCGGCCCGCAAGGCTTGAATACGTACATGGTCGACATCGATCGCGACGGTAAATTGCAGGCCATCACGCAGGTGCTGACGGCGGCCAACTTCGCAAAGATCCGCATCGGCATGAGCGAGGACGAAGTGCGCCGCCTGCTCGGCAAGCCCGGCCAGGTCGCGGTGTTTCCGCTCAAGCCGGAAACCGTGTGGAGCTGGAAGTGGCGCGAAGGCGGCGTGACCGAAGAAGGGATTTTCAACGTGCATTTCGACCAGTATCAGAAGGTGTACACGACATCGCGCTCTGACGTGATTCGTGGGCGATAGCGGTGAGTGATAAAAGAGAGCAAGCGGGGAAGATCATGATACGTCGACGTCGATACAGCCGGATCGGGCTGGTGTTGGGGGGCGGCGCCGCGCGCGGCTGGGCGCATATCGGCGCGATTCGCGCGCTGCACGATGCGGGCATCCGGCCCGATGTGGTCTGCGGCACGTCGATCGGCGCGCTGGTGGGCGCGGTGTATGCGAACGGCGATCTCGACTGGCTGGAAGAGTGGGTCTCGCGGCTCACCTGGCAGACGGTGGTGCGCCTGCTCGATCTGCGGCTTTCGGGCGGCCTGCTCGGCGGGCGCAAGGTGATCCAGTTGTTCGCCGACAAGTTCAACGGCCGTTCGATCGCGCAGTTGAACATGCCGTTCGCGGCGGTCGCGACCGAACTCGACTCGGGCCGCGAAAGCTGGCTGCAGGACGGCAGTGTGGTCGAGGCGGTGCGCGCCTCGATTGCGATTCCCGGCATTTTCACGCCGGTGTGGCACAACGGCGTCTGGCTGGTGGACGGTGGTTTGAGCAACCCGGTGCCGGTTTCGGTGGCGCGGGGCATGCGCGCGGATTGCGTGATCGCTGTCGATCTGAACAACGATATCCTGAACGGCCGCGATTTCGGCGGCGCGGTGGTCGATACGCCGGCCATCGACCCGGCCGAGCCGCAGGCGGTCGCGCTGCGCCGCAACGGCAAGCCCTGGCCACGCTGGCTCGCGCCCGCCGATGCGCGCGTCACGGACGACGTGCGCGTGCCGCCCGCGCCGAGCGCGCGCGTGCCGTCCATGCTGAGTTCGATCGCACAAAGCATCGACATCATGCAGGTGCGGATTACGCGCAGCCGTCTGGCGGGCGAACCGGCGGACATTCTGATCCAGCCGCGGCTGGGCGGCATGGGGATCTTCGATTTTCATCGCGCGGCGCCTGCCATCGAGGAGGGGCGCGCGGCGGTGGAGCACATGCTGCCGGCGATTCGGGCGCGCCTGGGCATCGATTAGGGGGTTCCGGCGGTCCGCCGTCTATCGAAAAAGCGACCCGAAACTTGCTAAATCGCGGCGGCGCTCGCCTCGCGCTGCCTGCCTTACAAATTCCCACAACCCTCAAAACCAAGCCCTGCACGCCGTGCAACGCGCCAAAGGCCGCTCTGTTGCGTTGCAGCAAAACGCCCGTGCGCCTTTGAGAATTTAATTTTCGCTTGCGAGACTCCGCGCCATGCTGGACGAGTCGGGCAGGCATGAGCCGACACCGTCCGAGACATCCTCAAACAACCTGGATGGAGACACGCGTGTTCCTATACGGCTTTGGCCCGGTGTTGCTGGCCGGCACGATCCAGACGATCGAGCTGTCCGTCCTGTCGCTGGCGGCCGCCGTGCTGCTCGGCCTCGCGGGCGCGGCGGCGAAACTTTCGTTCAACCGCCCGCTGCGGGCAATCGCGACCGGCTACACGACGCTGATCCGCTCGGTGCCCGACCTCGTGCTGATGCTGCTGCTGTTCTACAGCATCCAGATCGCGGTCAACAATCTCACCGACGCGCTCAATCTCCCGCAGTTCGATATCGATCCGTTCGTGGCCGGCGTGCTGACGCTCGGCTTCATCTACGGCGCGTACTTCACCGAGACCTTCCGCGGCGCCTTTCTCGCCGTGCCGCGCGGCCAGCTCGAAGCGGGCAGCGCGTACGGCATGAGCGGCGCGCGCGTATTCACGCGCATCCTGTTTCCGCAGATGATGCGTTTCGCGCTGCCGGGCATCGGCAACAACTGGCAGGTGCTGGTGAAGGCCACCGCGCTGGTGTCGATCATCGGTCTCGCCGACGTCGTCAAAGCCGCGCAGGACGCCGGCAAAAGCACCTTCAACATGTTTTTCTTCATCCTGGTCGCCGCGCTGATCTATCTGGCGATCACCACCGCTTCGAATCTCGTGCTGATCTGGTTGGAAAAGCGCTATTCGATCGGTGTGCGGCACGCGGAGCTTTAAGACCATGATCGACATTCTCAATGAATTCTGGCGCGCGTTTCTGTACTGGGACGGCCAGCGCATCTCCGGTCTCGCGGTCACGCTGTGGCTGCTGGTGGCGTCGGTCGGGATCGGCTTCTGCGCGGCGATTCCGCTGGCGGTGGCGCGCGTGTCGAAGAAGCGCTGGCTCTCCACGCCAGTGCGTCTTTACACTTACGTGTTTCGCGGCACGCCGCTGTACGTGCAACTGCTGCTCATCTACACCGGCATGTACAGCCTCGAATTCGTGCGCTCGCATCAACTGCTGGACGCGTTTTTCCGCAGCGGTTTTCACTGCGCGATTCTCGCCTTCGCATTGAACACCTGCGCGTACACCACGGAAATTTTCGCCGGCGCGATCCGTTCGACCTCGCACGGCGAAGTGGAAGCGGCGCGCGCCTATGGCATGAGCTGGTTCACGATGTACCGCCGCATTGTGATACCGTCCGCGCTGCGCCGGGCCTTGCCGTTGTACAGTAACGAAGTGATCCTGATGCTGCACGCCACCACGGTCGCTTTCACGGCCACGGTGCCGGACATCCTGAAGGTGGCGCGCGACGCGAACTCGGCCACTTACCAGTCGTTCGACGCGTTCGGCCTCGCGGCGCTGATCTATCTGGTGGTGTCGTTCGTGCTGGTGGCGCTGTTCCGCCGCGCCGAGCGCCATTGGCTGGGCTATCTCGCGGTGCGCACGCATTGAAACGCGCCGTGTTTGCAGTGGGCGGCGCGGCAGTCGCGCCCCGTCATGAAGATTGATCCGTATTTTCAAAGGGAGAGCATCTTGCTCCACACGACTCAAACCGAAGCTTGCAAGCTCGCCGTACAGGACATCCACAAGCGCTACGGCGACAACGAAGTGCTCAAGGGCGTGTCGCTCAATGCGAACAAGGGCGACGTGATCAGCATTATCGGTGCGAGCGGGTCGGGTAAGAGCACCTTTCTGCGCTGCATCAATTTTCTCGAGCGGCCGAACGCCGGGCAGATCGTCGTCGACGGCGAAGCGGTGAAGACCAAAACCGACCGCGCCGGCAATCTCGAAGTCGCGGATCACAAGCAGTTGCAGCGCATCCGCACGAAGCTCGCCATGGTGTTCCAGCACTTCAACCTGTGGGCGCACATGAACGTGATCGAGAACATCATCGAAGCGCCGATTCATGTTCTGGGTCTGAAGCGCAAGGAAGCCGAAGACCGCGCGCGTGAGTATCTCGAGAAGGTCGGTCTTGCACCTCGCCTCGAAAAGCAGTATCCGTCGCATCTGTCGGGCGGTCAGCAACAGCGCGTGGCGATTGCCCGCGCGCTGGCCATGAACCCCGACGTGATGCTGTTCGACGAACCGACTTCGGCGCTCGACCCCGAACTGGTCGGCGAAGTGCTGAAGGTCATGCAGAAGCTCGCCGAAGAAGGCCGCACCATGATCGTCGTCACGCACGAAATGGGTTTCGCGCGCAACGTGTCGAACCATGTGATGTTCCTGCATCAAGGCCGCACCGAAGAAGAAGGCCTGCCCGCGGAAGTCCTGAGCGCGCCGCGCAGCGAGCGGCTCAAGCAGTTCCTTTCCGGCAGCCTGAAGTAACGCGCGGCTCGCGCCGTAGCGTTTAACCCGTTTCAGCGATGGCTCGCACGTCCAGCCCGGCTCGCACCACGCAAGTCGCTATCGTCGCCTTGCCGCCCGTGTCGATGTCGGGCGTCGGGCCGATTGTCGACGCCCTCAATCTCGCCAATGAAATCGACGGCCGCGCGCTCTACCGCGTGCAGGTCTGCTCGTGGGACGGCCGCGCGGTGCCGCTCGCGGGCGGCGCGCAATGGCCGGCCGATGCCGCTTTCGGCGACGCGATCGCGTGCGACTGGCTGATCATCGTCAGCGAGCGGTTTCAGCAGTTCGCCGACTATCGCCTCTTTCTCGCCAGCCTCTCGCGGGTCGGTCAGCGCACGCCGCTCGTCACCGGCATTCACCACGGCGTGTGGTGGCTCGCCATGGCAGGGCAGTTGTCCGGCTACCGCGTGAGCGTCAACTGGGAAACCTATCAGCAGTTCTCCGAGCAGTTCGAACGCTCCATCGTCACGCAGCAGATCTTTGAAATCGACCGCGATCGCGCCACCTGCGCGGGCGGCCAGGCGACCGTCGACTTCATGCTGGCGATGATCGGCCGCGAGCACGGCCCCGAACTCGCGGATCGCATTGCGGATACGCTCGGCGTCGGCGCGTTGCGCGCGGGCGAGGAGCGTCAGCGCATTCCGTTCGTCACCGCGCCGGGCGAGCGCCATCCGCGCCTGAACGACGCCTTGCTGCTGATGGAAGCGAATATCGAAGATCCGCTCACCACCGACGAGATCGCGGGTCTGGTGGGCGTGTCGCGGCGGCAGCTGGAGCGCCTCTTTCGTCAGTATCTCGGCTCGATGCCGTCCAAATACTATCTGGGGCTGCGGCTTTCGAAAGCGCGCACGCAATTGCAGCGCACCAGTAAATCGGTGGTGCAGATCAGCCTCGCTTGCGGGTTTTCGTCGGCGGCGCACTTTTCGAATGCGTACCGCGAACGCTTTGGTGTCACGCCGCGAGAGGATCGTCGCAACTGGATCGACAAGCAGACCGGCGCGAGCGGCGCCGCGGCCAGCGAGCCGCGGCCGGGCGCGCTGATCGAGCGGCCGGATCAGGTGGACTGAAGCGCGGGCCAAGGCGCGGACCGCGGCAAGGGCTGAAACGAGACCCAAAGCGCGGCCCGAGGCAAGGGCCCGAAGCGCGGATTCAAGCCCGCTGCTCATTCACCGAACGCCGCCCGCTCGCGTGGAAGCTCATAGAAAGCGTCGCGTATGCGCAAGACGTATCGGGCGCAGTTACCTACACTAGCTGTATTACCTCTCACCTGTAACGAGGATTTGCCATGAACGACCTGACAGTGACACGCCAGACCTTCGACGAAGTCATGGTGCCGGTGTTTTCTCCCGCCGCCTTCGTGCCGGATCGCGGTCTCGGCTCACGCGTCTGGGATACGCAAGGCCGCGACTATATCGACTTCGCCGGCGGCATCGCCGTCACTGCGCTCGGTCATGCGCATCCCGAACTGCTGAAAGTGCTGCACGATCAGGGCGGCAAACTGTGGCACATCGGCAATGGCTACACCAACGAGCCGGTGCTGCGTCTGGCCAAACGCCTCGAAGAGCTGACTTTCGCCGACCGCGCATTCTTCGCCAACTCGGGCGCGGAAGCGAATGAAGCCGCGTTGAAGCTGGCACGCCGCGTCGCGTTCGATCGCCACGGCGCCGACAAGATCGAAATCATCTCGTTTACGCAGTCGTTTCACGGCCGCACTTTCTTCACGGTGAGCGTCGGCGGGCAGCCGAAGTATTCGGAAGGCTTCGGCCCGGTGCCGGCCGGCATCACCCACTTGCCCTACAACGATATCGAAGCGGCGAAGAAAGCCATCGGCGCGCAAACCTGCGCGGTGATCGTCGAGCCGATTCAGGGCGAAGGCGGCGTGATCCCGGCGGATCCGGCGTTCCTGAAGGCACTGCGCGAAGCCTGCGATCAGCATGGCGCACTGTTGATTTTTGACGAGGTACAAACGGGTGTGGGCCGCAGCGGCTATTTCTACGCGTACCAGGAAACCGGCGTGACGCCGGACATCCTGACCACCGCCAAGGCGCTCGGCAATGGCTTCCCGATCGGCGCGATGCTGACCACCACTGAACTGGCCGCGCATTTCAAGGTCGGCGTGCACGGCACGACGTACGGCGGCAATCCGCTCGGCGCGGCGATCGCCGAAAAGGTCGTCGAACTGGTCAGCGATCCGAAGGTGCTCGAAGGCGTGCGTTCGCGTAGCGTTGCGCTGAAGGGCCACCTCGCGAAGCTCAACGATCGCTTCGGCCTGTTCAAGGAAGTGCGCGGCAGGGGCCTGTTGATCGGTGCGGAACTGACCGACGCATTCAAGGGCCGCGCGAAAGACTTCGTCACGGCCGCTGGCCAGCATGGCGTGATCATGTTGATGGCCGGTCCTGACGTGCTGCGTTTCGTGCCGTCGCTGATCATGCCGCTCGACGACATGAACGAGGGCTTCGCGCGTCTGACCCAGGCGATCGAAGGCATCGTCGGCGCGAAAGCTGAAGCGGCGTCGCACTGAGCCGCAGCATTGATCACGCGCCACATTCAACAGGAACGATGATGCTCTTTGTACGCCCAGGCCGCCTCGCCGATCTCGACGCGCTCGAGCATATGGCGCGCACCGCGCAACCGGTGCTGCATTCCCTGCCGCACGACCGGCGCGCGCTTGAAGCGCGCGTCGCGTTGTCGGAAGACTCGTTTCGCGCGGAAGTCGATTTTCCGGGCGAGGAGTTCTATCTGTTCGTGCTCGAAGATGCGTCAAGCGGCAAGCTGATGGGCACGGCGAGCATCGTCGCCGCGGCCGGTTATTCGGACCCGTTCTACGCGTTTCGCAACGACGCGCTGATTCATGCGTCGCGCGAATTGCATGTGAACCGCAAGATTCACGCGCTGACCATGTCGCATGAACTGACCGGCAAGAGCCGCCTCGCGGGTTATTACATCGACCCGTCGCTGCGTGGCGACGCCGCCGCGCATCTGATGTCGCGTGCCCGGATGATGTATATCGCCGCCAATCGCAAGCGGTTTACGCCGGAGGTGTTTTCGCTGCTGCTCGGCGTCACCGACGAGAACGGCGTGTCGCCATTCTGGGAAGCGGTGGGGCGCAAGTTCTTCGGCCGCGACTTCGCCGACATCGAGATCGAATCGGGTGGCCGCAGCCGCACCTTCATCGCCGAAGTGATGCCCACGTATCCCATCTATGTGCCGTTGCTGCCGGAAGCGGCGCAGCGCGTGCTCGGCGAGCCGGATTCGAAAGCCTTGCTCGCGTACGACATCCATCTCGAGGAAGGCTTCGAGACGGATCGCTATGTCGATATTTTCGACGCGGGGCCAGTGCTGACCGCGCAAGTGGATCGCAGCGCCTGCGTCACGCGCAACGAAACACGCGAGGTACGCGAGAGCAACGTGGCGGCTGACGGTGCGACGTATCTGATCGCGCATAACGGCGCGGACGGCGAGTTCCGTTGCGTGCTTGGCGAACTGGCGGCGGGCAAGGAAGCCGGCGCGCCGTTGCCGCAAGCGGCGCGTGCCGCGCTCGGCGTGCAGGAGGGCGACACGGTGCGCTGCGTGCCGTTGCACCAGTCGCAGCATGACGAACAATCGGGAGATGCACGATGATCGTGGTTCGCGTTGTGCAACGAGGCGATGTGGACGCGCTCATGCGGCTCGCGCAGGAAACCGGCCCGGGACTGACCACCTTCAAGCCGGACCGCGAGGCGCTCGCGGCACGCGTGGAACGCGCGCGCCGCACGATGGAAGACAAGGCCGAGCCGTACGAAGCCGGCTACTTCTTCGTGATGGAAGACACGGATACGGGCGACGTCGCCGGCGTGTGCGGAATCGAAACCGCGGTGGGCCTGCAGCAGCCGTTCTACAACTATCGCGTGAGCACGGTGGTGCATGCGAGCCAGGACCTCGGCATCTGGACGCGCATGCGCGCGCTGAACATTTCGCACGACCTGACGGGTTACGCGGAAGTGTGCTCGCTGTTTTTGAGTCCGCGTTACCGCACGAGCGGCGTGGGCGGTTTGTTGTCGCGATCGCGCTTCATGTTTCTCGCGCAGTTTCGCGAGCGCTTTCCGCAGCGTCTGTGCGCGGAATTGCGCGGCCACTTCGACGCGGAAGGCACCTCGCCGTTCTGGCGCGCGGTCGGCTCGCATTTCTACCAGATCGACTTCAACGCGGCGGACTACCTGAGTTCGCACGGCCGCAAGGCGTTTCTCGCCGAGTTGATGCCGCGCTATCCGGTGTATGTCGAGTTGTTGCCGCAAGAGGCGCAGGACTGCGTGGGCCTCACGCATAACGACACGATTCCGGCGCGCCGCATGCTCGAAGCGGAAGGGCTGCGCTACGAGAATCACGTCGATATCTTCGACGCGGGTCCGGTTCTCGAATGCCATATCGCGGACTTGCGCACGGTGCGCGAGAGCGTGGTGGTGCCGGTCGAAATCGGCGCGGCAAGCACTTCGGGCGCGCCGCAGGACGGGCCGAAATCGATGGTGTCGAATACGTCGTTGGGCGATTTTCGCGTCGGCGTGGTGGCGGGCGTGCCGCAGGACGGCGTGTTCCGTCTGAGCGCGGCCGAGGCCGCGGCGCTCGACGTCAAGGCAGGCGACCTCGTGCGCGTGCTGCCGCAGAAACATAAACAGGGATGATCATGAGCGAGCTTTTCATCGACGGCGAATGGGCCGCCGGCACAGGACCCGCATTCGCGTCGCGCAACCCGGGCACGGGCGCGGCGGTGTGGGAAGGCAACAGCGCCTCGGCTGACGACGTGGACCGCGCGGTGCGCAGCGCGCGCCGTGCCTTCGCCACGTGGTCGGCGTTGAGCCTCGACGAACGTTGCGCCGTGGTGCGCCGCTTCGCCGCGCTCGTCACCGAACGCAAGGAAGCGCTGGCGGAAGCGATCGGCCGCGAAACCGGCAAGCCGTTGTGGGAAGCGCGCACTGAAGCTGCTTCGATGGCGGCGAAGGTCGAGATTTCGATTCAGGCCTATAACGAGCGCACCGGCGAGAAGCGCTCGGCCATGGCGGACGGCACGGCCGTGCTGCGCCATCGTCCGCATGGCGTGGTGGCCGTGTTCGGGCCGTATAACTTTCCGGGGCATCTGCCGAACGGCCATATCGTGCCGGCGCTGATCGCGGGTAATGCGGTCGTGTTCAAGCCGTCCGAACTGGCACCGGGCGTGGCCGCGCTCACGGTGCAGATCTGGCGCGACGCCGGTTTGCCGGCAGGTGTGCTGAACCTCGTGCAAGGCGAAAAAGACACTGGCATTGCGTTGGCCAATCACCGGCAGATCGACGGCCTGTTCTTCACAGGTAGTTCGGATACCGGAACATTGCTGCACAAACAGTTTGGCGGCCGCCCGGAGATCGTGCTGGCGCTGGAAATGGGCGGCAACAATCCGCTCGTGATCGGGCCGGTGGCCGATATCGACGCCGCCGTGCATCACACGATCCAGTCGGCGTTTCTGTCGGCGGGGCAGCGTTGCACCTGCGCGCGCCGCATATTCGTGCCGAACGATGCTCAGGGCGATCGCTTCATGGAACGCTTCACCGAGGTCACTTCGCGCATCAGCGTCGGCGAATATAACGCCGATCCGCAGCCGTTCATGGGCGCGGTGATTTCGGCGCGCGCGGCCTCGCGGCTCGTCGCCGCGCAGGAACGCCTGCTGGCCGACGGCGCGAAAGCGCTGCTGAAAATGGAGCAGCGCGATCCGAAGCTCGGCTTTGTGACGCCGGCCATTCTCGACGTGACCGCCGTGAAGAACCTGCCGGACGAAGAACACTTCGGGCCTTTGGCGCAAATCATCCGCTACGGCAGTTTCGACGAAGCGCTGGAGCAGGCCAACGACACGGAGTTCGGCCTCTCCGCCGGCCTGCTTGCCGACGACGAAGCGCTCTGGACGCACTTCCAGCGCACGATCCGCGCCGGCATCGTCAACTGGAACCGGCCGACCAACGGTGCTTCGTCGGGCGCGCCGTTCGGCGGGCCGGGCCGCTCGGGCAATCACCGGCCGAGTGCATATTACGCCGCCGACTACTGCGCGTTCCCGATGGCTTCCGTCGAAAGCGCGCAACTGCAAATGCCCGCGAGCGTCTCGCCGGGCCTTCAATTCTAAGGATCGACGATGCAAGCCACTGAAGCCAATTTCGACGGCCTGGTCGGCCCGACGCACAACTACGCGGGGCTGTCGTTCGGCAACGTCGCGTCGCAGAACAACGAGAAGTCGGTTGCGAATCCGAAGGCCGCGGCCAAGCAAGGCCTGCGCAAGATGAAGCAACTGGCCGATCTCGGTTTTCATCAGGGCGTGCTGCCGCCGCAGGAGCGGCCGTCGATGCGTCTGTTGCGCGAGCTCGGTTTTTCCGGCGACGACGCCACTGTGATCGCGCGCGTGGCGAGAGACGCGCCCGAGTTGCTGGCCGCGGCGAGTTCGGCTTCGGCCATGTGGACTGCGAATGCGGCAACGGTGAGCCCATCCGCGGATACGCACGACGGCCGTGTGCATTTCACGCCGGCCAATCTGTGCAGCAAGCTGCATCGCGCGATCGAACATGAATCGACGCGCCGCACGCTGCGCGCGATTTTCAGCGACGCCGACCGTTTCGCGGTGCATGAGGCGCTGCCCGGCACGCCGGCGCTCGGCGACGAAGGCGCGGCGAATCACACGCGCTTTTGCTCGGAATACGGCACACGTGGCGTCGAATTCTTCGTGTACGGCCGCAGCGAGTATCGTCGCGGACCGGAGCCGAAGCGCTTCCCGGCGCGTCAAACGTTTGAAGCGAGCCGTGCCGTGGCGCATCGTCATGGTCTGGCCGACGCGGCTACGGTCTACGCGCAGCAGAATCCCGACGTGATCGACGCCGGCGTATTCCACAACGACGTGATCGCGGTCGGCAATCGCAATACGCTGTTCTGCCATCAACTGGCGTTCGTCGAACAGAACGCGGTGTACGACGAATTGCGGACGAAGCTCTCCGGCCTGAAGGCGGAGTTCAATGTGATCGAAGTGCCGGACGCGCAGGTGAGCGTGGCCGATGCCGTCACTTCGTATCTGTTCAACAGCCAGCTGCTGACGCGCCCGGATGGCAAGCAGGTGTTGGTGGTGCCGCAGGAATGCCGCGAAAACCCGCGCGTGGCCGCCTACCTCGACGAACTGACCGCGCACACGGGACCGATCGACGACGTGCTGGTGTTCGATCTGCGCGAAAGCATGAAGAACGGCGGCGGGCCGGCGTGCCTGCGTCTGCGTGTGGTGCTCGACGACGCGGAACGCGCGGCGGTAACGCAAGGCGTGTGGATCAACGACACGTTGTTCGGCCGTCTGGATGCGTGGATCGAGAAACATTATCGCGACCGCCTCGCGCCGGCCGATCTGACCGATCCACACTTGCTCGCCGAGTCGCGTACCGCGCTCGACGAACTGACGCAGATTCTCGGCCTGGGTTCGCTGTATGACTTCCAGCGCTGAGCGCGATATGCCGGTTTCGCTGCTCGACGATTTTCTCGCCTACACGCTGGCGGGCACACGGCCGGCCGAGCAGGAAGCACAGGGCACGTGCGCCGGTGGCGTACGCTGGTCGTGGCTGGACGACGGCGTATTGCTAATGGAGCCCGCGGCGCGCGAAGAGGGCACGCGCAGTGTGCTCGTCTCCGCCGGCGTGCACGGCGACGAAACCGCGCCGATCGAGCTGCTGGCGTTTCTCGTGCGCGACATCGCGCGTGGCACAGCCGCGCTGACCTGCCGCCTGCTGGTGATTCTCGGCAACGTCGACGCCATGCGCGAAACTTGCCGTTACCGCGACGACGATCTGAACCGCCTTTTCAGCGGACGTTATCTGCAGGTGCCGCACAGCTACGAGGCGCCGCGCGCGGCAGCGCTGGAGCAGGCCGCGACGCAATTCTTCGCGGCCGCGCCGAGCGATCCCGGGGCGCGTTGGCATATCGACATGCATACGGCAATCCGCGCGTCCGCCTTCGAGCAATTCGCGTTGCTGCCGCACACCGGCAAACCGTTTTCGCGTGCGATGTTCGCGTGGCTCGGCGAGGCGCGTATCAGTGCGGTGCTGTTGCACACCACCAAGGGCAACACGTATTCGCATTTCACCGCACAAGCGTGTGGTGCTCAGGCGTGCACGCTGGAACTCGGCAAGGTGCGTCCGTTCGGTCAGAACGATCTGACGCGTTTCGCGGGCGCCGATCATGCGGTGCGTCACCTCGTGGCCGGCATGCGGGGCGAGGTGCGCGCGGACATGCCGAGGGCGTTCACGGTGATCGACCAGATCACCAAGCAGAGCGACGCGTTCGAACTGCTGGTCGCGGCCGACGTCGCCAATTTCACGCCGTTCGCGAAAGACACGGTGCTCGCGCGTGACGGCGAGTATCGCTATGTCGTGCGGCACGACGAGGAGCGTCTCGTGTTCCCGAATGCGACGGTCAAGCCCGGTTTGCGCGCCGGCCTGATGGTGATCGAGACGACGCAGGACACGCTCTCGAAGCTCGTGTAGTTCACGCGGATGCCCGCGACACTGCGCGCGGGTTTGCCTGAACGCGACACCTACTTACACCTTTGCTCCTGCCGCCCGCTCGACCACGCGCCGAGCGGCGCGCCTACAGAGGCGGAAAACGAAGCCTGTACAATCGCGGCCTCGCGGCTGTTGCGCTGCATCACGCCGGCCGCACGAGTTTGAATCGCAATTTTGGCGCGGCAATCATGCTTGCCTGGATTCGGCTCCGTCTTGTTCAATACCGTAGAGGAACACCCGCAATGAAGATGAATTGGCGAAACATGGCTGCGCTCGCGCTGTTCGCGACGGCCACGGCCACGGCCGGCACCGCTTCGGCTGCCGATATCAAGGAAGTGCATTTCGGCGTCGAGGCCTCGTATGCGCCGTTCGAATCGAAGTCGCCGTCGGGCGAACTGCAAGGGTTCGACATCGACGTCGGCAATGCCGTGTGCGCGAAGCTGAAGGCCAAATGCGTGTGGGTCGAGAACTCGTTCGACGGTCTGATCCCGGCCTTGCAGGCGCGCAAGTTCAACGCGATCAATTCGGACATGACGATCACGGAACAGCGTCGCCAGGCGATCGATTTCACCGATCCCATCTACACGATCCCGAATCAGATGATCGCGAAGAAGGGCAGCGGTCTGCAGCCGACGCCGGCTTCGCTCAAGGGCAAGCATGTCGGCGTGCTGCAGGGCACGATTCAGGAAACTTACGCGAAGGCGCGCTGGGCGCCGGCGGGCGTGGACGTCGTGCCGTATCAGACGCAGGATCAGATTTACGCCGACCTCGCCTCGGGGCGTCTGGACGCCGCGTTCCAGGACGCGGAAGCCGCGTCGAAGGGCTTTCTGAAGAAGCCGCAAGGCGCCGGCTTCGACTTTGCCGGTCCGGCTGTCACCGATGAGAAGCTGCTCGGCGCGGGTGTGGGCTTCGGCATCCGCAAGGGCGACAAGGCATTGAAAGACGCGCTGAACCAGGCGCTCAAGGAACTGAAGGCGGACGGCACGATCGACCGCTTCGCAGCCAAGTACTTCGACGTGAAGGTCGTGTTGAAGTAAGGCTTCGCGCGTCTCGCGCGTTCTCGCTTGCTCTGATGCAACGGCCGCAAATCGCGGCCGTTTGCATTTGAGGGACGACGCGCGCCCACCGATACCGCGCGGTAACTGTGGATCGATCAGCGTGTATTCGCTTCCGGCTGATCGAGATAATCGAACACCACTTCGCCGAGACCGAGCGTCAGGTCGGCAAGCAGATGACGCGCCTCGACCACCTCCAGCACCGGCAACGCCGCGACCGGCGCGAGCGCGTGCGGCGCCAGTTCGAGTGCGGCCGGCCCGGTCCATGCGCCTTTCAGATCGATGTCCTGCAAGTAGTAGCGCACCAGCTCGCAGATACGCGGCGTGCCGTCCACGTGCGGAATCACCTTGAGCAGGAAGTTCGGCGTTTCAAGGCGTTTTTTCTGCTGCGCGAGATCGAGCTGGCGATGCTTATAGCCCATCGTGCCGGTGGCGATCCGGATCGGACCGTAGTCGAGCGTACCGACGAGCGTGTCGGTGTGGACGGCGAGCACCGGGTTGGCGAGCTTCTTCGGAAAACCCCACAATTCGCGGCCGCCGGCGATCGGCGGGTGGTCGTCCAGATACATGGCCAGTGTGTAGCCGCCCGCCACGCCCTGATACGAGACCGGAATCACCTGGCCGCTTTCCGTATAGTCGCCGAAGCCGGTCGAATCCGGCATGCGAATGAACTCGTAATGCACCAGCGGCTCGCCGATTTCGAGCGGCTCGGGCACCACGGCGCGCAATTTGTCCGGATCGGTGCGGTAGGTGATGATCAGAAACTCGCGATTGATGAACCGGTACGGGCCCATGGGAAACGCCGGGCTGGTGATCGGCATCGCGAAGGCATTTGACAGCACGCTTTTGACGTCCATGTTTTTCCTCGGTGGTTAAACGCGGTTGGAACGCTTCTGCACTGCACAAGAGTATCGGCGATTTCGTGCCGGAAATCTTTCGGACACTTCTCCAATTATTTCGAGATATTGCTTCATAGGCGTGTCCGCGCATGGCGGCCTGCGATAAAATCGCCGGGCACATCGCGGGCGCCAGCGGCTTCATGTCTCGGGCCATGCGCTAACGGTGGAGCGAAAACCAGAATACTGTAGTAGGCGCCGCGAAGGCGCTCAGCGGGGGAGCACAATGACCACCATCGCAATCGGGAATCCGGGCCAGACGGGCGCCGCGGACGATGCGCAATTGAATGCCAGCTTCGCGCGTCAGCCGATTCTGAATCGGGACGGCATGCTGTGCGGCTACGAGATCAAGGTGCGCGCGCCGCAATGGACCGCGGCGATGATAGAAACCGCACGGACCGCCGCGGACAACGACGCAGACAACGAGGCCGCGCCGGGCCGCGCGCCCGATCCCGCGCAACTCGTGGCGCGCGCCATTATCGACGGTCTGCTGCAGGGCGCGGTGCGCGGTGCGCTGACCGGGCATCCGGCGTATGTCGACGTGAGCCGCGAGATGCTGTTGGACGACGCGATCCTGCACCTGCCCGCCGAGCGCTTCATGCTCGAACTCGCACCCACGATCGAGGTCGACGAGGCGCTGGTCGCCCGCATCGTCCAGTTGCACGGGCGCCGCTATCGCTTCGTGCTCGACGAGGTGACGCAGCCCAACGAAGCCTTCGCCAAACTGCTGCCATACGCGGAAGTCGTCAAGATCGATTTCACGCAGGCGCCGCGCGCGCTGCTGCCGAAACTGGCGAGCGTGCTCAAGTCGGCGGGCAAGCTGCTGGTCGCCTCGGGCATCGACGCGCAAGCCGATTTCGAAACGGCGCAGGGACTCGGCTTCGATCGCTTTCAGGGTTACTTCTTCGCGCGCGCGCAGACTTCCACCACACGCCGCGTCAGCGCGCCGCGCCACGCGTTGCTGAATCTGCTGCAATTGCTGGCGGGAGAGCCGACTGTCGCGCAGCTCGAAGCCGAACTCAAGCTCAATCCGGTGCTGGTGATGCATCTGATGAAGCTCGCCAATTCGAGCGGCCTCGCCGTTGGTCACAAGGTGACGACGCTGCGCGAGGCGATCAACGCGACGGGCACGGACCGCATCGCGCGCTGGACCCAGCTGCTGCTCTACGCCGACGGCCGCAAGGTCGCCCTCGAGGACGATCCCTTGCTGCAACTCGCCGCGACGCGCGCGCGCTTCATGGAACTGGCGATCGAGCGCCTGCCCGAAGCCGGCCGCGATGAAGCCGACGCGGCATTCCTGACTGGCGTGTTCTCATTCGTCGACGCGGTATTCGGCGGCTCGCTCGAAAGCACCTTGAACGTGCTGACGTTGTCGCGTCCGATCCAGGCCGCGATCCTGCATCGCGAGGGCGTGTTGGGGATGCTGCTGAGCGCGGTCGCCGCATTGGAGCGCGGCGCGTGGGACGAGATCGGCACGCTGTGCGCGCGCTTGCAGCCACTCACGGTGGAGCAGATCGCGGATATGGGGCTGGCGGCGGGCGCGTGGGCCGGTGTTGCGGACCGCAGCGCGCAAGGACTGGAAAGAATCGAGGATTGAGACCGGTGATTCGAACCGGGGGCGCGGCATGCTGTGCATGCCGCGTCCGGCGAGACTGGTCCAACTTCAATGTGGCGTAGGGCAAATACAGTATGGGGGAGAGTGAAGCGCCGTGATTAACGATCACGCCAGGTCTTCACATCATCTCCATTTCCCGCATCTGCCCCAGGCCGAAAAAACGGCCTAACTCCTTGGCCAATTCATTCAACACGCTCATTTCTTTCTGTGAGATACGGCGTGGCTCCTGACTATGCGACCAGTCGCCGTATAAGAGCGCCACGGTCGTGTCGCTCTCATCGACGACGGGTAGCAGCACGAAGGCGCGGGCGTCGTCGAATGAGCGGCGGAACCATTCGGGTAGCCTCGCGACCATCTTCGGATCGCGCGCGTTCTCGATAAAGATGCCCACCGAGTTCGCGATCGCGAGATGAAACACGTCGGGCTCGAAGGCGGTATTGAAGGTCAGCCTGGGTAACGCCGCGTCGATCTTCGGTCCGAGTCCCAAACGCGCCTTGAACGTGCCGTTGCTGTGCTTGACGAACACCACCGTGCGCGCGAAGCCGAGACCCGCCAGCAGCGTTTCCGCGGCCATGGCCAAAGCCGGCGCGAGCGGGCTGCCCTCGGGCAGGCCGCGCAGATCCTTGACCCCCACCGCAATGCGCGCCTCGGGATTGAGCGCCTCGCGCGCGATCGCGTCCGCGTTGGCGCGCAACTCGACGATTTCGCGCATCACGCCGTCGCCGCCTTCCTCGCGGGCGAGCGCGACGCTCATGCCGAGCAGCACTTCGGGATCGGTATTCAGCGCGCCGCTATATTCGCGCGCCAGCTCGGCGATGCGCTGCTCACGTTCCCAGTCCGGCATGTTCTGCTGGGTGAGCACGTCGGCGACCGCCGTCGAGTAATTCGTGATGGCGCGCAGCCACTGCACCTGGCGCGGCTGCGTGACGTCCTGCGGGTCGAACTCGCCCATGCCGGAGCGGATCATGTCGGGCAGGCGCCAGCGCACGGCGGCTTCGGCGCCGATCTCGTCGAACGTGACGCCGAGCACCAGCACGCAGGCATCGGCTTCGAGCGCGCCGTCGTCGATGTGGCGGCGAATCTGGTCCCATTCGGCGTCGAGATAGAACACCACCAGCAGCTTGCCGATCTGGCGCATCAGCGTGCAGACCACGGCTTCCTCGCCGGCGCGCAGATCGCCGCGCTCGGTCAGCTTGCGCGCGACGCAACCCGACAGCAGCGTGCGGTTCAGTTCGAGTTTCGCGTCGATGCGGCGCGGCGCGCTGTGATGAAAGTGATCGACGATCTTCAGGCCGACCACGAGGTGGCCGACCGCGTCCATGCCGAGCACCATCAGCGCGCGCGACACGGTCGTGATGTTGCCGCCGAACGCAATGTACATGGCCGAGTTGGCGAGCCGCAGCACCTTTTGCGTCAGGGCGAAATCGGACAACACCACCTGCACGAGGCCGGTGAAGTCGAGGTCGTCGTTATTCATCGCCGCCATGGTGGTGCGCAGCGACTGCGACAGCATGGGGAAATCGCCGCGCTCGCTCATTCGCGTCCAGAGCCGGTCGAGCACCGCCGCCTTTACCATGTGAGTCCCGCAAAAGCCATACGTGTTCCAATGAGTGCCACGCCGGCCCGAGGCCGGCTTGTTCCGCTGCTAATCCACGCAAATGAGCACACACATGAGCCCGCACATGAGCCCGCATATGAGCGGGCGCGTGAGCCGTTACATGAGCGCTTTGCCTGCATCGCTATGCGGTATGCAGATGAAGCGTGCGCGCTTCGAACCGCAGCGCGAGTTCGTCGGAGGGCAGCGCCTTGCAGACGAGCCATCCCTGGATGTGGTCGCATCCCATCTCGGTGAGCAGGGTTCGTTGCGCTTCCGTTTCGACGCCCTCGGCCACCAGTTCGAGATCGAGTGTCTGCGCGAGGCCCACGACGGCGCTAACGATTGCCTGATCGTTTCGTGAGGTTAGCAGATTCTCGACAAAACTCCTGTCGATCTTAAGCTTGGCGAGCGGGAAGCGTTGCAGGTATGCCAGGCTCGAATAGCCGGTGCCGAAGTCGTCGACTGCAAAGCGGATGCCCATCGCCGTCAGGTCTTCGAGCAGGCCCTTGGCGTGCGCCGGGTCGTGCATCAGCAGGCTTTCGGTGATCTCGAATACGAGGCGGCGCGGATCGATGCCGGTCAACGCGATCGCTTCGCGCACGGAGTCCTTGAAGCGCGGGTCGCGGAACTGCTGCGGCGACACGTTCACTGCTACATATTGCAGGGCGATGCCTTTGGCGTCCCACTGGATCAACTGCATGCAGGCCACCTTCAACACCCAGTTGCCGAGGAAGTTGATCAGGCCGATCGACTCCGCAAGCGGGATGAACATGGACGGCCGCACCAGCCCGTGCACCGGATGCGACCAGCGGATCAAGGCCTCCACGCCGACCACGCCGTGCGTGCGGCTGCTCGTGATCGGCTGGAAGTGCAGCGAGAATTCGCCGTTGCGCACGCCGTCGTAGAGATCGGCTTCGAGCTTCAGGCGCTCGGCGTCGGCGGGGTTGTCGTCGGGGACGTAAAAGGCGAGCGTATTGCCGCCGGCCGCCTTGGCCTGCAAGAGGGCATGGTCGGCCCAGCGCAGCAGGTGGGTGTCGTGCGCGGCGGTGTCGTTGGCGTGACGCACGTCGGGATAGAGCGCAATGCCGATGCTCGCCGACAGGTGCACCTGCTGGCCGTTGAACACATACGGCTGCTGGATCGCGGTCAAGAGTCGCCGCGCCAGCGCTTCGGCGGCGGCCGCCGCGTCGGTGCGGCTGGCAGCGGGCTTGATGAGAATCGCGAACTCGTCGCTCGCCACGCGCGCCACGGTCTCGCTCGGGCTCGTCATGTTCAGAATGCGGCGCGAGGTGTCGCGCAGCATTTCGTCGCCGGCGTCGTAGCCGAGCGCGCGGTTCACGCGCTGATAGTCGTCGAGGTCGAGCAGCAGCAGCGCCGCCGGCGTGCCGTGCGCGTCGGCTTGCTGCTGGGCCTCGAGCAGCGCCGGGATCAGCGCCGGCTGGTTGGCCAGATTGGTCAGGCGGTCCAGATGCAGCGCCTGGGTCAGACGTTCCTCGGTGGCGCGCCAGGCCGACACGTCGAAGCCGGCGATCGCATAGCCTTCGGTGCCGTCGTGAGTGCTGCGCACCACGCGCAACTCGACGGTGATCGGGTAGGTGAGCGACTTGATCAGGCCGAGCGTCGCCTTTTCGACATTGCCGGAGACGGCCGCGCGCGTGAGCAGGGCGTCGAGGCGCGGCACGTCGGCCGGCGCGACGAGATCGTGCAGCGTGATGGTCTCGAGATACTCGCGGTGATAACCGATGAAGCGCAGGCTGGCGTCGGACACATAGAGGAAGCGCAACTCGTCGTCGACGTGCGCCAGCAGGTCGACGGCGCCGACCACCTGTTCCAGTTGCGCAGTGCGGCTTGCTCCCGCCTGCGGTTTGCCATGCTCGCGCCGGCCGAGCGCACGAAGCCGGTCGATGACCGTGCGCAAGGAGCCCCGGCGGGGCGCGGTGATCCTGTTCGCTTCCATGTTTATCGCTGGCAACCTGTATTCGTCTGCAGGCGGGGCGGCTGTTTCCGCCTGGGTCGGCGGTCGAGAGGGTATCAGGCCGCCCCATCAGATCGAGATAACGGCCCAGGCCGGAAAATCTTTAGCGCGTGCTGAGAAAAACATCCGGTAAGGGATGTATGTGCGCCAAAGCGTCGCCTGGAGACCGAATCAGTTAAAGTGCCACGGCCCGACGTCCGTTAATACGGGAAACCCGTTGTGCAGTGCCGGCTATGACGCCGCTGCTGCGTAGCTTTCCGAACACTTGCACCGATGCTCATGTCTGACCGCCATCAAGCCGGGGCCTTTGCCCGGCACAGCGAGGTGCTCGAGTCGACTGCCGAAGGCTGCGAACCGCCGCCTCCCGTGCAGTTCGTCTATCTGGGCCGCCAGCCGATCCTCGATCGCGACGGCGCGCTCAATGCTTACGAGCTGTTGTTTAGAGCCGGCGCGCATAACTACGCCGAAGTCACCGACGACGCCCAGGCCACGGCGCAGGTCGTGGCGCGCGCGATCGGCGGGATCGGCGTGCCGACCGTGCTGGGCCGGCATCGCGGCTTCGTCAATATCGACCGTGCGCTGCTCTTTAGCGACATCGTCCATGTGATGCCGCCCGAGCGCTTCGTGCTCGAAATTCTCGAGACGGTGCGATTCGATGCGCAATTGGGCCGCCGTCTTGGCGAGTTGCGCCGCGCCGGCTTCCAGGTGGCGCTCGACGACGTCAGCGAACTGTCGGACGAGTTGCTCGCCGCGCTGCCCTACGCGGACATGGTCAAGATCGACTTCATGCAGACCGACCGCGCAGTGCTGCCAAAGCTCGCATGCCTGTTGCGCGGGCAGGGCAAGACGCTGATCGCCGAGAAGGTGGAGACGCGCGAAGACTTCGCGCTCGCTCGCGACCTCGGGTTCGATCTGTTTCAAGGCTATTTTTTCGCGCGCCCTCAGGTGCTGGCCGCGCCGCGCAACCGCTCGCCGCGGCCGGGCCTGCTGCGCCTGCTCGCGTTGCTGTCGAGAGATGCCGGCATTACCGAACTCGAAGCCGAACTCAAGCTGAATCCGAGCGTGGTGGTGCAACTGCTGCGCCTCGTCAATTCGAGCGCATTCGGCCTGGGGCGCAATATCGCGTCGCTGCGCGAGGCGATCATCGCCACCGGCACGCGGCAGATCGCGCGCTGGGCGCAACTGCTGCTCTATGCCGATAGCGGCGAGCTGCCGTTGCGCGCCGATCCGCTGGTGCAACTGGCGGGCACGCGCTCGCGTTTCATGGAGCTGGCCGCGGGCTGGCTGCATCCGTCCGATGACGAGTTTGCCGATGCCGCGTTCATGACCGGTATTTTTTCTCTGATTCACGTGGTGCTCGGCAGCTCGCCAGGCGCGGCGCTGGAGAAGCTCGGCCTCGCGCCGCAGATTCGCGAAGCGATCGTGTTGCGGCAAGGCGAGCTGGGCACCTTGCTGCGCCTTGCCGAGGCGGCCGGCGCGGGCGTCGATGCGGCGTCGATCGCGCTCGGCCCCGATGCGCCGGCTGGCTTCGTGGCCTTCACGCCCGAAGTGTTGGCGGAGCTGAACCTGTCGGCCGCGGCCTGGTTCGGCGCGCATATCGGAGAAGTGGTGACCTGACGGGCGGCCGGCCGGTCTCGCACTGCTTTCCGTGCGGTGTAACGGGTTGGCGCGGGTTGCCGTAGGTTGTCGTTGCCGGATTGACGGCAACGACTCGCGCATCCTTTCGGCGGGTTCTTACGTACCTTGTGACTACGTGGTCCAATAGCGGAGTCGGCTGGCGTTCTCATGAACGCGGCGGCCCCGGTTTCATTGGATGAACCGCGTGCATCAACGCCTGGAGGAACAGACAGATGAAGAAGAAACTCATATCGGTGGCATTGGCCGCCGCCGTGTCGGTGGGATTCGCGCTGCATTCGCTGACGGCCTCGGCGACCCTCAAGCCGGGCGACGTGGCGCCGGCTTTCACTGCGCAGGCTTCGCTGGGCGGCAAGACCTACACGTATTCGCTCGCGGCCGAACTGAAGAAAGGGCCGGTGGTGCTGTACTTCTATCCGGCCGCCTTCACCACGGGCTGCACGATCGAAGCGCACGAATTCGCGGAAGCCGTCGACGAATACAAGAAATATGGCGCGACAGTGATCGGCGTGTCGCACGACAACATCGACACCTTGACGAAGTTTTCGGTGAGCGAATGCCGCAGCAAATTCCCGGTCGCGGCCGACGCCGATTCGAAGGTGATCGGCGCGTATGACGCCGGCATGCCGATGCATGCGTCGATGGCCAATCGCGTGTCGTATGTGATCGCGCCGGACGGCAAGATCATCTATGAGTACACGAGCCTGTCGCCGGAGAAGCATGTCGAGAACACGCTGAAGGCGGTGAAAGACTGGGCCGCGACACACAAGCCGTAAAGTCGAAAGCGGGCGCTCACGCATTTCCCGCCATGGTTTCTTGCCGTGAGAGGCGAGCGCCGCGCGTGCCAGGCTGAGTTTTTCGTCTAGTGAGCTTGCGATGCCGATTATCGTTGCGTTGATGGCGCTGGTCGCGCTGGTGTACGGCGCGGTCCGCGCGTTTTATGCCCTGCAGGCAGCGTTCGGACTGGCCGTTGCGCTGGGCGTTGCCGCGCTGGCCGTTTTCCTGGTGATGGCCGCTCTGGCTTATTGGTGGCGCCGCCGCAAGGAAGTGGCGCCGAATGTCCGCAATGGTGACTGGACTCACGAACTCCAGGGCAGTTGGGGATCGGTCCGGCTCGCGGCCGGCAAGCGCCTGTGCGAGATTCGGCTCGGCGAGCAGCACGGTGCCTATATCTTCGCCGATCTGCTGGACGCCGAAGCGCAAGGCCGCGAGGCGCAAGCGCGGGTCGCCCTGAAGGTCAAGGACGCGGCGCGTGAGGTGTGGGTATTGCCCATGTCGAGCGAGCGGCAGGCGAGGCAATGGCAGCGGATTTTTCTGCTTGCGAGAGAGCAGAAGCTGTGAGGCCTCGCGTGCTCTAGCGCGCGCCTTGGGGGTGTTGGTCGTCAGTGTACAGCCCCCATGGCGCCGCGTTGGCAAACCCTCAGGAAGAAGGCGCCACTCCCGTTCTGCGAGCCTTGCGTGACTCCCACCTGACCCGGATCCGGTCCATATAGAGATACACCACCGGTGTCGTATAAAGCGTGAGCATCTGACTGACAATCAACCCACCGACAATCGCGATCCCGAGCGGCGCGCGCAGTTCCGCGCCTTCGCCGCGGCCGAACGCGAGCGGCAACGCGCCGAGCAGCGCAGCGAAAGTCGTCATCATGATCGGCCGGAAGCGCAGCACACACGCCTGAAAGATCGCATCGCGCGAGGACAGTCCTTGCCGCGATGCTTCAATCGCGAAGTCCACCATCATGATCGCGTTCTTCTTCACGATACCGATCAGCAGAATCACGCCGATCAGCGCGATGATGCTGAACTCGGTCTGGAAGAGCAGCAACGCCAGCAAAGCGCCCACGCCCGCTGAAGGGAGCGTCGACAGAATCGTGAGCGGGTGGATATAGCTCTCGTACAGCATTCCCAGCACGATATAGACGGCGGCCAACGCGGCCAGAATCAGGATCGGCTGATCGGACATGGACTGCTGGAACGCCTGCGCCGTGCCCTGGAAACTGCCGTGGATCGTGCCCGGCATGCCGATCTGCGCCATCGTGTCGTAGATCGCCTGGGTCGCTGTCGACAGGGAGACGCCCGGAGGCAGGTTGAACGAAATCGTCGAGGCCACGAACTGGCTCTGGTGATTCACGGAGAGCGGCGTATTGCCTGGTCCGAAGCTCGCGATCGCCGATAGCGGCACCATGGTTTCCTTCGAGGTCGACACCGCCGCGCCCGACGAAGCGCTCGACTTGCCGCTCGCCGCGATCGAGTTGATCGCCTGGTTGCGCGCGGAGTCGGCGGCGATGCTCGCCGCGCTCGATGTGGTCGTGCCCGCCGTGCCGCCTGTCGTTGCGCTGGTGGACGAGGTCGTGGTGGCGGCGCTCGTCGCTGTCACCGTGCCCGCGGGCGCGTTGGTGGTCTGCGCGCCGCTCGCGCTGCCGCCCGAGGTGCTGATATAGATCTGCTTCAGCATGTCCGGGCTCTGCCAGTACTTCGGCGCGACTTCCATCACCACGTGATACTGATTCAGCGGGTTGTAGATCGTCGACACCTGGCGCTGGCCGAACGCGTCGTACAAGGTGTTGTCGATCTGCGCCGGCTTGATGCCGAGGCGCGCGGCGGTGGCCCGGTCGATCGTCACCATCGCTTCCAGGCCGCCTTGCTGCTGGTCGGAATTGACGTCCGCCAGTTCGGGGCGCGCCTGCAGCGCTTCGGTGAGCTTCGGCCCCCACAGGTACAGGTCGGGCGTCGAATCGGCCAGCAGCGTGAACTGGTACTGCGCATTCGATTGCCGTCCGCCGACGCGAATGTCCTGCACCGCCTGCAGGAAGGTCCGCGCGCCGGCCACGTCGCCGAGCGGCGCGCGCAGTTGCTGGATCACCTGATCGGCGGAGGCTTTGCGCTCGGACTTCGGTTTCAGCGTCACGAACATGAAGCCGGAGTTGGTCTGCCGCCCGCCGGTGAAGCCGGCCACGCTGTCCACCGCCGGATTCTTGCCGACAATCTCCATCATCTGCGCGAACTTGCCTTTCATGGCCTGGAACGAGGTGCTCTGATCGGCCTGAATGCCGCCGATCAGCCGCCCCGTGTCCTGCTGCGGAAAGAAGCCTTTCGGCACGATGATGTACAGCCAGACGTTCAGGCCGATTGTCAGCAGAAGAGTCGTCACGATCAGGCGCGGATGCAGCAGCGCCCAGCCGAGCGTGCGCTCGTAGCCGCGCTGCATCGACGCGAAGCCGCGTTCGAGCCAGCGGCCAAAGCGGCCTTCTTCCTTCTGCTCGTGCGGCTCGCGCAAGAGGCGCGAGCACATCATCGGCGTGAGCGTGAGGGAGACGATCAGCGAAACGCCGATCGCGAGAGAGAGGGTCAGCGCGAATTCGCGGAACAGGCGCCCGACAATGCCGCCCATCAAGAGAATCGGCAGGAACACGGCGACCAGCGAAATACTGATCGACAGCACGGTGAAGCCGACCTCGCGTGCGCCGAGAAAGGCCGCTTTCATGCGCGGCACGCCGTTCTCGATATGTCGGGAGATGTTCTCCAGCACCACGATCGCGTCATCCACCACGAAGCCGGTCGCGATGGTCAAGGCCATTAGCGAGAGGTTGTCGATCGAGAACCCCAGCATGTACATCGCGCCGAACGTGCCGATGATCGAGATCGGCACGGCCACGCTCGGAATCAGTGTGGCGCGCCAGTTGCGCAGGAACAGGAACACCACCATCACCACCAGCGCGACCGCGATCACCAGCGTGCGCTCGGTGTCTTTCAGCGAGGCGCGGATCGTGGTGGAGCGGTCGGCGGCCGGTGCGATGTCGACATCCGCGGGCAGCGACGCGTGCAGTTGCGGCAGCATCGCCGTCACCCGGTCGATGGTGTCGATGATGTTCGCGCCCGGCTGGCGATACAGGATGACCAGCACCGAATGCTTGCCGTTGAAGAGGCCGAGATTGCGCAGGTCTTCGACTGAATCGACCACCTCGGCCACGTCGGAGAGCTTCACCGCCGAGCCGTTGCGATAGGCGATGACCAGGTCCCGGTATTGCGATGCTTTGCTGGCCTGGTCGTTGGTGTAGATCTGCACGCGGTTCGGGCCGAATTCGATCGAGCCTTTCGGGCTGTTCGCGTTGGCCGCGGCGAGCGCCGCGCGCACGTCTTCGAGACCGATGCCGTAGTGCGACAGCGCGTTGGGCTCCAGCTCGACGCGCACCGCCGGATTGGCCGAGCCGCTCACATCCACTTCGCCGACGCCGTCCACTTGCGACAGCGACTGTTGCAGCACGGTGGCCGCGGAGTCGTACAACTGGCCAGCAGTGAGCGTTTTCGACGTGAGCGCCAGAATCAGGATCGGCGCGTCGGCCGGATTGACCTTGTGGTAGGTCGGGTTGCTGCGCAAGCTCGCCGGCAGATCGGCGCGCGCCGCGTTGATGGCGGCCTGCACGTCGCGCGCGGCGCCGTCGATGTCGCGGTTCAGGCCGAACTGCATGGTGATGCGCGTCGAGCCGACCGAGCTCATCGAGGTCATTTCGGTGACGTCCGCGATCGAGCCGAGATGCCGTTCGAGCGGGCTGGCGACGCTGGTCGCCACGGTATCGGGACTCGCGCCCGGCAGCGTGGCCTGCACCGAAATGGTCGGGAAATCGACCTGCGGCAGCGGCGCCACCGGCAGCTTCGTGAACGCGAAGATGCCGGCCAGCGCGATGCCGACCGCGAGCAGCGTGGTGGCGACCGGGCGGGAGATAAACGGACGCGACAGGTTCATCGGTCAGGTCCCTGCATCGGTGGCGGGCGGCGTCGAGTCGCTGGACGAGCCGCCCCGATTGAAGCGCTCACGCGCGCGGCGGCCGAGCGAGTCGAACGCGAGGTAGATCACCGGCGTGGTGAACAGCGTCAGCAACTGGCTGACGATCAGGCCGCCCGCGATCGCGATACCGAGCGGGCGGCGCAATTCCGAGCCGGCGCCGGTGCCGAGCATGAGCGGCAGCGCGCCGAGCAGGGCGGCGAGCGTGGTCATCAGGATCGGCCGGAAGCGCAGCAGACACGCCTGGTAGATCGCCTCGCGCGGGGGCTTGCCTTCCTCGCGCTCGGCATAGAGCGCGAAGTCGATCATCATGATCGCGTTCTTCTTCACGATACCGATCAGCAGCACGATGCCGATGATGCCGATGATGTCCAGATCATGCCCGGTGATGAGCAGCGCCAGCAACGCGCCGACACCGGCCGAGGGCAGCGTCGAGAGAATCGTGATCGGGTGAATGAAGCTCTCGTACAGCACGCCCAGCACGATGTACATCGTGACGATCGCCGCGAGGATCAGGAACAGTTCGTTCGAGAGCGACGCCTGGAAGGCCAGCGCCGCGCCCTGATAGCGCGTCTGGAACGACGCGGGCAAACCGATGTCCTTCTCCGCCTGGTCGATCGCCTTGACCGCCGCGCCGAGCGACGAGCCCGGTGCGAGGTTGAACGACACGGTGGTGGCGGGGAACTGGCTCAGGTGTGTGACCAGCAGCGGCGCGGGCTTCTCGATGAAACGCGCGATCGAGGAGAGCGGCACTTGCCCGCCCGAGGACGTGGAAGAGGGCAGATAGATCGACTTCAGCGATTCGGTGTAATGCTGCATCTGCGGCTGCGCTTCCAGAATCACGCGGTACTGGTTCGACTGCGTGAAGATGGTCGAGATGATGCGCTGGCCGAACGCGTCGTACAGCGCGCTGTCCACGGTGGCCGGCGTGATGCCGTAACGCGATGCGGTGGCGCGGTCGATCTCGATGTAGACCGACTGGCCGTTGTCCTGCAGGTCGGTGGCGACGTCCGCCAGTTCGGGCGACTGCCGCAGGCGCTCGACGAGCTTCGGCACCCACGTCGTGAATTCGCCGATATTCGGATCGGTCAGCATGAACTGATACTGCGTCGGGCTCACCGTCGAATCGATTGTCAGGTCCTGAACCGGCTGCATGTATAGCGACGCGCCGGGAATATGCGCGACGTCGCGTTGCAACCGGCGGATCACTTCGCTTGCGGTGCTGCTGCGGTCGTCGCGCGGCTTCAGGTTGATCAGCATGCGGCCGCTGTTCAGCGTGATATTGCTGCCGTCCACGCCGATGAACGAAGTCAGGCTTTCCACGTCCGGATTCTTCAGGATCTGCGCGGCGAGTTCCTGCTGACGCTCGGCCATCGACGCATACGACACCGATTGCGGCGCCTGCGTGATCGCCTGGATCACGCCGGTGTCCTGTACCGGGAAGAAGCCCTTCGGAATGTACACGTACAGCAGTCCGGTCAGCACCAGCGTGAGGAGTGCGACGACCAGCGTGGAGCGCTGCCGGTTCAGCACCCACGTGAGCGCGACCGCGTAGCGCGCGATCACCCAGTCGATCGCGCGGTGCGCCTTGGCCTCGAAACGGTGGCTCTCGTGCGGCGGCGTGTGGCGCAGCAGCTTCGCGCACATCATCGGCACGAGCGTGAGCGACACGATCGCTGAGATCACGATCGTCACGGCGAGCGTAATGGCGAACTCGTGGAACAGGCGGCCGACCACGTCGCCCATGAAGAGCAGCGGAATCAGCACGGCGATCAGCGAGACCGTCAGCGAAATGATCGTGAAGCCGATCTGTTTCGAACCCTTGAGCGCGGCTTCGAGCGGCGACTCGCCTTCTTCCACGTAACGCGCGATGTTCTCGATCATCACGATCGCGTCGTCCACCACGAAGCCGGTCGCGATGGTCAGCGCCATTAAAGACAGGTTGTCGAGCGAGAAGCCGCACAGGTACATCACGGCGAGCGTGCCGATCAGCGACAGCGGCACCGAGAGACTCGGAATGATGGTCGCGTAGACGTTGGCGAGGAACAGGTACATCACCAGCACCACCAGCACGACCGACATGGCCAGTTCGAACTGCACGTCGCGCACGGAAGCGCGGATCGTGGTGGTGCGGTCGGTGACGATCTCCACGTCGAGCGCGGCGGGCAGCGACTGCTGCAATTGCGGCAGCAGCTTCTTGATGTTGTCCACCACCTGAATCACGTTCGCGCCCGGCTGGCGCTGCACGTTCAGAATGATCGCCGGTGTGCCGTTCACCCATGCGCCGAGCTTGGTATTTTCCGCGCCCTGCACGATGGTGGCGACGTCGGTCAGCATCACCGGACGGCCGTTCTTGTATGCGACCACCGCGCTCTTGTACGCCTCGGCGTCGGTCAACTGGTCGTTCGCGTTGATCGTGTAGTTGCGCGTGGGACCGTCGAAGTTACCCTTCGGCGTGTTGACGTTCAGGTTCGAGATGGTGGTGCGCAGGTCGTCGAGATTCAGGCCATACGCGGCGAGCGCGCGGGGATTCGCCTGAATGCGCACGGCCGGACGCTGGCCGCCCGACAGGCTCACCAGACCCACACCCGCCACCTGCGAGATTTTCTGCGCGAGACGCGTATCGGCCAGATCCTGCACCTGCGTGAGCGGCAGCGTCTTCGAGGTGATCGCGAGCGTGATGATCGGCGCGTCGGCCGGGTTGACCTTGGCGTAGATCGGCGGCGCGGGCAGGTCCGAAGGCAGCAGGTTGCCCGCCGCGTTGATGGCGGCCTGGACTTCCTGCTCGGCGATGTCGAGCGGCAGATCGAGGCTGAATTGCAGCGTGATGATCGACGAGCCGGCCGAGCTTTGCGACGACATCTGATTGAGCGACGGCATCTGCCCGAACTGGCGCTCGAGCGGCGCGGTGACTGACGAGGTCATCACATCCGGGCTCGCGCCCGGATAGAAGGTCTGCACCTGGATGGTCGGATAGTCGACTTCGGGCAGCGCGGAGAGCGGCAAAAAGCGCAGCGCGACGAGACCGACCAGCATGATCGCCGCCATCAGCAGCGCGGTGCCGACGGGGCGCAGAATAAAGGCGCGGGATGGATTCATGCGGTAGGTGCCGTGCCTTTATTGCGAGGCTTGCGCCGCGTGTTTGCCATGATGCCCGTGCGCGCCCGAGGCGCCCGAGGCCGCGGCCGCGCCGCGCGCACCCGAGGCGCCCGAAGCACCTGAAGCGCCGCGAGGCTTGTCCGCCGGAATCGTGATTTTCGCGCCTTCCTTCAGGCGGTCCGAGCCGTCGATCACGACGCGCTCGCCCACCGCCAGTCCGGATTTGATACTGGTGCGCTCGCCATCCACGGGGCCGACCTTGACCGGCCGCACGGTGACGGTGTTGTCCGCCTTCACGACGTACACGAACGGTCCCATCGAGCCGTTGAGCACGGCCGGCGTCGGCACGATCACGGCGTCCTTGATCGTGTCGACCAGCAGCCGCGTATTCACGAACTGATTCGGGAACAGCAGGTTCTTGCTGTTCTGGAAGATCGCGCGCAGCTTGACCGTGCCGGTGGTGGTGTCGATCTGGTTGTCCAGCGTTTCGAGCATGCCGCCTTCGAGCGAGGTGGTGTTGCTGCGGTCATACGCGGTGACCGAGAGCTTGGCGCCCGCCTGGGTCTGCTGGATGATTTGTTGCAGATTGTCTTCGGAGGTGGTGAAAATCACGCTGATCGGCTGCAACTGCGTGATCACGACGATGCCGTTGGTCAGGCTCGGCGTCACGTAGTTGCCCGGATCGACCTGGCGCAGACCGACGCGTCCCGACACGGGCGCGGTGATGCGCGCGTAGATGAGGTCGAGCTTGTAGGTATCGATATTGGCCTTGTCGGACTTCACCGTGCCTTCGTATTGCCGCACGAGCGACGCCTGCGTATCGACCTGCTGGCTGGCAATGGAGTCTTGCGAGAGCAGCGTCTGATAACGCTTCAGGTCGAGGCGGGCGGTTTGCAGCAGCGCCTCGTCGCGCGCGAGCGTGCCTTGCGCGTTATCGAGCGAGATCTGATAGGGGCGCGGGTCGATCTGGGCCAGCACGTCGCCCTTCTTGACCATCTGGCCTTCCTTGAAATACACGTCCTGCAGCGTCCCGCTCAGCTGCGGCAGCACGGTGACGTTGGCAAGCGGCGTGACCGTGCCGAGGGCGGTCAGCACCACCGGCATCTCGCCCTGCGTGGCGGTCGCCACATGAACGGGTTGCGCCATATTGGCCATGCCGCCGGGACCGCCGCGGCCGGGCCGTCCGCCGCTCGCCGCGCTGGCGCCGGACGCGCCGCTTGCGCCGCCGCCGGGGCCGCCCCACGGATGCCAGCGCCACAGCACGAACCCGAGTATGACGAGCGCCGCGACGATCAGCGCGAGATTGCGGCCGCGGTGCCGCTTCACCATGCCGGGCGCGCTGGTCGGTGTGCCGGCCGGGCCGCCGCGGGAGGTCGGTTGGGAAGCCGGAGGGATGGGGCGTGTGGTTTCCGAATGCTTTTGTTGTTCGTCCATCGGTTCGGTCAGGTGACTGGCTTGGATGTGAGCCGCTCGCGCGTTCCTGCCGTTTCGACAGTTCGGCGGACCGGCATGCGAGTGGCGCGGCAGGCGGTTTCGACAACGGCTGCACCGCGCGCGTTCAGCGCGATGCTACCGGAGGCGCGGGACAAGGATGCTAACGCAAGGCGGCATCCTGGCAGGCGGGCGCAACGTCGTTCAAAAGGAAGACGGCAAGCCGGGCGTGTGTCCCGCGACGGGAAGGCATGATCCTACGTCGCGGGCTCTGTAACAGTCCACCCGCGTATTTTTCTTTTGATTACGAAGGTTACAGGATGGGTTGCCATGGCCATGGCCGCCGACCGGCGAGCCGTTGACCGCTTCAGGTATCGAGGCGGCGCCCGGGTGTGCCGCCGATTTCGAGCACGATGTTGGCCACGCACTCGAGCAGCGCGGGGGCGGCGCGCGTGATCAGCCAGTCGCGCGGGCACTGGTCGGCCGAGCCGCCGCAGTTGACCGCGTAGCGTTCGCCCGAGGGGCCGGTAAAGCCCAGCGCGATCGCGTTCAGGCCGTCGTACCATTCGCCGGTGGCGATGGCGAAGCCGCGCTCGATGGTTTCCTGCAACGCGCTCTCAAGCCGGCTGCCGACATGGCCCCAATCGTCGCCTTCCGCGGCTTGCAAGCCGATCAGCAATTTTTCCCGTTCCGGCGCTTCGAGCGCGGCGAGATAGGCACGGCCGATGGCGGTGCGGCTCAGATTCATGCGCGAGCCGATCTCGAGACGCGACACCAGCACCGCCGAGCGCGGCCGGATCGCGTCGATCACCACCATGTCGAGGCGGTCGCGCACGGCCAGATGCACGGACAACGCAGTGCGTTCCGCGAGTTCGATCAGGAACGGCCGCGCGCGAGCGCGAATGTCGAAGTTGCGCAGAAAACCGTTGCTCAACTCCAGTACGGACGAGGTCAGCACGAAACGCTCGCTATCGGGCAAGCGGAACAGGAAACCCGCGCCGACCAGCGTCGCGGTGATTCGCGAAACGGTGGGCTTGGGAATGCCGGTCATTTCGGTCAGCTCGCGGTTGCTAAGCGGCGCGTCGGCAGCGGCCACAGCGCGCAGCACCGTCAGGCCACGTGCGAGGGCGGTCACTTCCTCGCCGGAGCCGTCTTTTTCTTTGGCCGGATCAGCTGCGGTTCGCAAGGGGGTGGGTTGGGTCATGGAAATTTTTTGGAACTTTATTTCAGTTTTCTGCCCCCAGCCTTACTGGAGGCTGTCTCTCTCAGTGCCGCCGCAGGCCCCGAAGTGGGGCATGGATATGCTTTCCATCAGAAGATTTATTGTATCGGAACATTTTGCCGCAACGACTGATGTCCTTTATATTTTGCTTGACTTAGTCAGCATAACCATAAAAAATGGAATCCTATTTCGAAAGACGGTTTCAGGTTCAGTATTTTGAAGTTTTCTGAACCTGCCGTGGCCCGCGCAAAGTCTGGTCGAGTGTCTTCTCATAGTCCTCCGCAACAGTCCATGTCGTGCACCTTAACGGCGCCGCATCGCAGGCCAAACTTTCGAATACCGTCTCTCAGGTTCTAGCACGGCCCTCGGAATGGCTAGAACTTTTTAAGGCGTCACGGAAACGTGACGCCTTTTTTTTCGACTTTTTCGTCGAGTGGTCTCTCGCGCGCGATCCCGCGTTCCGCGACGCGATGCGTGAATCATGCGTGGCTATTCATACGACGCAACCCGCAATCATCAGACTGACGCAGCGAAACTTCCATTCGAACGCGGTATGTATCGTGCTATTTTTTCCTAAATTGCGCACAAAATACGAGACATGAAATCGATCCTGGACCTTCCCGGCAACGCTGCCGGTTTGCAGGCGCTCTTCGGAGCGCTCGAGGGTCCGCATGTCCTCGTGGGCGTGTACGATCCGGCCGATCGGCTCGACTTTGCAAACAGTACGTTCAGGACCGCGTTTCAGATCGACGAAGGCGGACGCGATATGACCTTCGCCGACGTCATTCTGCACGGCGTGCTCAAACAGTGCGGCGCACGCATCGATCGCGGCGATGCGCTGGAGTTCATCGCCGAAACGCAGGCGGGGCGGCGCGGCCAGCCGGGTCAGCGCAATTTCGCCACCGATCTCGTGGACGGGCGCTGGTACTGGATGACCGAGACGCTGCTCGAGTCCGGCTGGCTCGTCGTGATCGGCACGGAAATTTCGACCTTGCGCCACGGCGAACAGGCGTTGATCGCGTCACGCGACCGCGCCATTCAGGAGGCGCGCACCGACGCGTTGACGGGCCTCGCCAACCGGCGGCACGCGTTATCGTATCTGGAGCTGGCGATTTCGGCGTTCGTGCATGCCACCGTGCCGCTTACGCTCGCGCTGGTCGACCTCGACCATTTCAAGAGTATCAACGACACCTACGGGCACGCTGCCGGCGACGCCGTGTTGCGCGACTTCGCCGAGCTGAGCCGCAAGGCGATGCGGCAGTCGGATCTGATCGGCCGGATCGGCGGGGAGGAATTCCTGATGGTGTTTCCGGGCACCTCTGTTGACGAAGCTGTGGCGGCGGTCGAGCGAATCCGCTGCAGTTTGACCGGGCGGCGCGTGGCGATCGGCGCGGAGATTTCGATCGGCTACTCGTTTTCGTCCGGTGTATGCGGCGTGGAGTTGACCGACGACATCAACATCGCGCTCGAGCGCGCCGACCGTGCGTTGTACACGGCAAAACGCGCGGGCAGGAATCGCGTCGTGTCGCGACGGCAGGGACACGCCTGATGACCAACGCGTGAGCGGCAGGCGCGCCGGCGGCAGCCGCCCGCCGCGCTTTCAGCGTGACAGCAACGACACGGTCGCGATGCCGAGAATGGTCATGACGAGCGACGCACCCACGTGAATCACGATCTCGCCCGCGGCCCAGCCGAGCCGGCCGTCCTGCAGCCGCTGCACGACCTCTGCTGAAAAAGTCGAGAAGGTCGACAGGCCGCCCATCAAGCCGGTGATGACAAAGAGCCGCCATTCCGGCGCGATCTGCGGCGCCCGCGCGAACCCCGCGACGGCGACGCCGATGACATACCCTGCAATGACGTTGGCGGCGAAGGTGCCGAGCGGCAAGCCACTGAAGAGGCCGTTCAGGCGGATGCCAAGAAACCAGCGAAATAGCGAACCGAGCGCGCCGCCGATACCGACAGCGAGAATGGACCAATACATGGGGAGGCCTGACAAAACCGGAGTGTCGACAAACCGGGCTGAGTGTGGCGCGCGACGCCGCGTCCGCAATCATCCGGGCGAAGCAGGCATCATCAGCCACAGGGGCGGTTAATGGAGAATGCCATCTCCAGCGCAGAAGTCTAACACCGCCAGTTCATGTGGGGACAGTTCGGTGCCGGCGCGCGGAAGCAGGCTGGCCCGCGCCCGGCGCTCGAATCCGGCGCGCCCGCTGACAACGCGCAAGCGCCGGATGCAGCGCCGCCAGTGCGCTTGCGCGCGGCAAGACGGCCGTTGAAGCGTGCTTACTCGGACGTCGCCGAAATCTTGTGGATCGACAGATCGGCGCCGTTGTACTCGTCTTCCTGATCGAGTCGCAGGCCCACGGTCAGACGGATCGCGCCATATACGAGCGTGCCGCCGAGCGTCGCCACCACGATCCCGCCCAGAGTGCCGACCAGTTGCGCACCGAACGACACGCCACCCATGCCGCCGAGCGCGCGCAGGCCGAAAATGCCCGCCGCGAGCCCGCCCCACGCGCCGCACAGACCGTGCAAGGGCCATACGCCCAGCACGTCGTCGATACGCCAGCGGTTCTGCACGCAGGTGAACATGTAGACAAACAGCACGCCGGCGATGCCACCCGTCACCAGGGCGCCGAGCGGATGCATGATGTCGGAGCCGGCGCAGACCGCCACCAGTCCGGCAAGCGGGCCGTTATAGGTGAAGCCGGGGTCGTTGCGGCCGGCGAGCCACGCGGTCAGCGTGCCGCCGACCATCGCCATCAGCGAATTGACGGCGACGAGGCCGCTGATCTTGTCGATGGTCTGCGCGCTCATCACGTTAAAGCCGAACCAGCCCACCGCCAGCACCCAGGCACCCAGCGCGAGGAACGGAATATTCGACGGCGGATGCGCGGCGATGCCGCCGTCGCGGTGGTAGCGGCCGTGGCGCGCGCCTAGCAATAGCACAGCCGGCAGGGCGACCCAACCGCCGAACGCATGCACGACGACCGAACCGGCGAAGTCGTGGAACTGCGCGCCGAACACCTGGACCAGCCAGTTCTGGACGCCGAAGCGGCCATTCCAGGCAATCCCTTCGAAGAACGGATAGATGAAGCCGACCAGCACGAACGTCGCGAACAGTTGCGGATTGAATTTCGAGCGTTCGGCGATGCCGCCCGACACGATCGCCGGAATCGCGGCGGCGAAGGTCAGCAGGAAGAAGAAGCGCACCAGTGCATAGCCGTTGTGCGCCGCCAGCGATTCGGCGCTGCCGAAAAACTGCACGCCGTATGCAATCGTGTAGCCGATAAAGAAGTACGCGATCGTCGAGACCGAGAAATCCACCAGAATCTTGACCAGCGCATTGACCTGATTCTTCTTGCGCACGGTACCGAGTTCGAGAAAGGCGAACCCTGCATGCATCGCCAGCACCATGGCGGCGCCGAGCAAAAGAAAGAGGGTATCGGTGCCCGTTTTCAGACTTTCCATCGATATGTCCTGCTTATGCCAAAAAAGCGGGCAATGGATGCAAGAAGCGGGCCAAATTTGTGCCGAGCCGCATCGAACCAGTGCAATTCGGCACCGGAATGGGATTCTGCGCGGGTTTCGTCCACTATCATCAGAATGGGTCTGCACAATCGAGTGGCGCGTAACAGCACAATAAATGTGCATGACGTTTCGATTACGGGCTGGTCGACCCAAATAGGGGCGAAATATTCGATTTGATTTACGTTTAATTCAAAATGCTGACGATTAATCGGCACTCATTGCTCCGTTCGACGCCACCCGCCGGCGAATGGGCGGCCAATGGCGTGCCCTCTTTGTTTTCCCACGCAATCGCCGACATAATGTGCCGTCCCCGAGCATGATCTGCCGGCCACCGACCTCCAATGCGCATGCATGAGACTGACCACTAAAGGCCTGTTGCTGATCGCAATTCCGGCTGTCTTTGAACTGGCGCTCCTGTCCGGGTTGGTCAAGGCGCAGTCGGATGCGGCTCAGGCGGAACGCTGGGCCATCCATAGCGAAGACGTGCTGCGGCAGACCACCGCGATTCTCGATCCGGTGCTGGGCGAGTCCGTGGCGCTGCGTGGCGCGGTGCTCGCCAACGACACCCGCTTCGCCACCCCCGTGACGGTGTGGATGGATGTGGACCGGCGTATCGATCAGCTGGCCGAACTGGTCGCGGACAACCCTGCGCAGGTCGAACGCGTGGTTCAGGTGCGTCAGTCGGTGCAAGGCTACCGGCAATGGTCCGATCGCATTCAGGACATGCTGCATTCGGGCCGGCAGCGCGACGTCCTGACGCGATTCCGCGACCTCGCCTCGACCGATGTGCTCGACCGCTTTCGTCAGCAGCTCGCCGCGTTCCAGGCCGAAGAGCGCCGTCTCGACACGCTGCGTTCCAATGCCGCCGACGCCGCGCGCGAGCGGCAGCAGACGTTGGTGGTCGCCGCCGTGTTCGGCTCGCTGCTATTCGTCGCGCTGGCTGTCTGGTTGTTCACGCGCGGCGTCCGTGGCCGGCTCGCGCTCCTCGCCGACAACGCCGGGCGCCTCGCGGGCAATGAGCCGCTGGCGCCGATCGGCCCCGGCGGCGATGAAATCGCGCGCCTCGATCTGACCTTGCACGAGACCAGCCGTCGCCTGCTCGAAGCCGAGCGCATCCAGGCGCGCTTCCGGGCGGACCTGGCGCGCCGCACCAGCGAGCTTGCGCGGATCAACGAGACCTTGCGCCAGCAGACCCAGGAAAACGAAATGTTCATTTACAGCGTGTCGCACGATCTGCGTGCGCCGCTCGTGAACCTGCAAGGCTTTTCGAAGGAGCTGATCCGCGCGTGCGACGAACTGCGCGTCGCGGTGCGCGAGTCGTCGCTTACGGTCGAGACGCGACAGCGCATCGAACGGGTGGTCGATGAGGATATCGGCGAAGCATTGCACTATCTGCAGACGGCGGTGCTGCGCGCCTCGCATATCATCGACGCGCTGTTGCGGTTGTCGCGCGTCGGCCGGGTGGAGTACCGGCAGCAGAAGGTTGAGGTGCGCGATATCGTGCCGCGCGTGATCGACGCGATGCAAGGCTCGATCCGGGCTCGGCACGCTCATGTCGACGTGCACGAATTGCCCGCGGTATGGGGCGACCCGACCGCGCTTGAGCAGGTGTTCGCGAACCTGATTGGCAACGCGGTGAACTATCTGGATCCGTCGCGTGAGGGCAGAATCGAGATCGGTACCACGCCGCCGCCGCCGGGCGTGCACTCGCTACGGATCTTCTATGTGAGGGACAACGGTCTGGGCATTCCGGCGGTTGCGTTGCCGCGGCTATTCAATGCGTTTCAGCGGCTGCACGGCAATGTGGCGGCGGGCGAGGGCATCGGCCTCGCGCTCGTGCGCCGCGTGGTGGAGCGGCATGGCGGACGCGTGTGGGCGGAATCGAAAGAAGGGGCGGGCACGACGTTCTATCTGTCGTTGCCTGAGGCTGAGGTGCGGATCGCCCAATTGGCTGCCGGTACGCACGGGTCGCCGGCGGCGGGCAGTGTTCACGCCGTTCGCCATGGCCGCACGGGCCTGGAAGCTCTTGAACGAAAGAGCGGAAGTGGAAGGGGCAACGCAAGCGGCGGCGGCCCTGCCGCGCATACCGCGGATGCCGAACCCGGCGTCAGTGCGCCATAGCCGTCAGGCGGTAAAGAGACGGCGCGGTTTGAGCAACTGGCTGCCGCGAATCGACCAGTAGCAGCCGCAGGCGATGAGCACGGCGGAACTGGCCATGACCTGCATGGGCGTGGCCCGCAAGCCCGGCAGGCCGTCCAGCGCAAAGAGGCCGCGCGCGACGATCAGCAGCGCAGCCCATACCGAACACGCGGCCTGAACCAGCATGCGCATACCTGCGAGGCGCCGCGCGCGATTTTCCCGCGACCAGTTGGCGGGCGTGCGTCCGCAGAAAAAGGCAATTGCCATCAACACGACGGCGAGAATGACGATCCAGTCGATCAGTTCCATCGAAAAACACTCCCAAGTCAGCCGGCGACTATAGGAAAGCCTTTCGTTGCAAACTATCGGACGAGTCTCAAATGCGGGGAGTTTTAGCGAGCGCGGGTTGCCGAAGCGGCGGCGCGCTCGCCGGTGGATCAGGCAAAAAGATCAAAGTTCGATGCGGGTGCCGAGCAGCACGAGGAATTGGCGCAGCCACTCGGGATGCGCGGGCCATGCCGGCGCAGTGACGAAATTGGCGTCCGTAATCGCAGCGTCGACCGGAATGTCGGCGTATTCGCCGCCCGCCATTTTCACTTCGGGTGCACAGGCCGGATAGGCCGAAATGCGCTTGCCGCGGATCACGTCGGCGGCGGCCAGCAGTTGCGCGGCATGGCAGATCGCGGCGATCGGCTTGCCCGCTTCGGCAAATTGCCGCACGACTTCGATCACCTTGTGATTCAACCTGAGATATTCCGGCGCGCGGCCGCCCGCGATCGCGAGCGCGTCGTATTGGCGCGGATCGGCGTCGTCGAAGGTGGCGTTGAGCGTGAATTGATGGCCGGGTTTTTCGGTATAGGTTTGATCGCCTTCGAAATCGTGAATCGCGGTCTTGATCCGGTCACCCGCCTTCTTGTTCGGGCAGACCGCGTCGACCACGTGGCCGACTGCCTGCAGCGCCTGAAACGGCACCATCGTTTCGTAATCCTCGGCGAAGTCGCCGGTCAGAAACAGAATCTTCTTTGCCGCCATCGTATGCCTCCAATTGATCAACGGAACACAGCGAATGCTCATTTGACGCTCGTATAAGCTCAAGCAGTCTACTCCACTACGTTTGACAGAACCGCGACGGATCACGCAATGCACATGTTCGAATGGCACACCTTTCGCGCCGGGGATGCGGCGCCGCTCGCCATGTTATTTCGCGCCGCGGTCACCGGGCTTGCCGCACCTCACTATGACGAGGGCGCGCGCCGCAGCTTCGAACGAGCGGGCTTCCAGATGCTCGTTGAGGAGCGGGTGCAGCGCAACGGCGTATCATTGGCGCGTTTTCGCATGCGGAAGCCGCTCGACGCGGCTCATACTCAAACATGACTTTATCTATCCGATCATCCTTGCTGCGCCGTGCGGCGTTCGTGGCCGTCGTATTCGGCGGCCTCGCCGCCTGTCAGAAGAACGACGCGTCCGCGGGCCAGGTCGCCGGCAAGCTCAACGACGCCGCCCAGGTTGCCGGTCAGAAGCTCGATCAGGCGGCCAGCTATGTCGGCCAGCAGGTCGACGCGACCAGGTCCGCCGCGCAGCAGAACCTCGAATCGGCCTCCGCGCCGTCCATCAACATCGATCCCAACGCGCTTGCGTCGACCGCGCAAGCCAACCTGCAAAGCGCCGCGAGCGCGACCAATGCGCAACTCGGCAAGGCTGCTTCGCTGACCGGCCAGAGCCTCGAATCGGCGGGGCGCAAGCTGCAGGAGTGGTCGGCGCAAAGCTCGGCGTCGTCGGCGAATGCGGCGGCTTCGACCTCATCGGGCGAATCGGGCGATGCCCAAAAACAGATGGACAAGTGACATGCCGGCCGCACGACAAGGGCATTTGACAGCCGGATTAAATGTAATTACCATGGTTACACATTGTCGTCGCCGGGCGGATTTGCTGTGAACACGAGTAGCCGGTTTGCATTTGCGGTGCATGTGCTCGCGCTGCTGTCGTTGCAGGAGGGCGTGCCGCTTTCTTCGGAAATGATCGCGGGCAGCGTCAACACGAATCCCGCGCTGATCCGGCGGCTTCTCACCATGCTGGCGGAGGCGGGCCTGACCACGTCACAGCTTGGCGCGGGCGGCGGCGCGCTGCTTGCGCGGGCGCCCGAACAGATCACCTTGCTCGAGGTGTATCGTGCGGTGGACGACGCGCAGTTGTTCGCGCTGCATCGCGAGGAGCCGAATCCGGCGTGCATGGTCGGGCGCAACATTCAGGGTGTGCTGCGCGGCATCATCGACGAAGCGCAACAGGCCATGGAGGCCTCGCTCGGCGCGCGCACGCTGGCCGACGCCACCGCCGACGTAGTGCGGGCCGAGAAGCTACGCGAACGCAAGCGGCGCTCGCACGGGTGATTTGGCAGTAAAGCAGAACGGAAGGGCGCGTATCGGTTATTCGAAGCGCGCGTCTGTAGACAAACGGGGGCTCATGCCCCTCTTTTTTCCTCGTTATATGTAATCAATGCGGTTACATATATGTTAATGACAGGAGCAGTGAAAATGAGCAAACAGTTGAAGATCGCGTTGTTCGGCGCCACCGGCATGATCGGTTCGCGGGTCGCTGCGGAAGCCGCTCGCCGCGGGCATCAGGTAACAGCGCTGGCGCGCAATCCGGCGCGCGTGCCGGCCGACGTGGCGAATCTGAAAGCGGCGCAAGCCGATCTGCTCGACGCCGCGAGCGTGAGCGCCGTGGTGCGCGGTCACGACGTGGTGGCGAGCGCCTATGCGCCGCCGCAGGACGATCTTGCGGCGCTTGGCAAGGCGACGCGTGCGCTCGTCGAAGGGGTGCGCGCGGCGGGCCTGAAGCGACTCGTCGTGGTGGGCGGCGCGGGTTCGCTGGAGGTCGCGCCGGGCAAGCAACTGGTCGATACGGAAGGCTTCCCGGACGCCTACAAGGCGATCGCGCTCGCGCACCGCGAGGCGTTCGAGTACTACCGTGGCGTCACCGACCTCGACTGGACTTTCTTCGCGCCGGCCGCGCTGATCGCGCCGGGCGAGCGCACAGGCAAATTCCGCACGGGTGCGAACACGCTGATCGCCGACGCCGAGGGCAATAGCCGCATTTCCGCGGAAGATTACGCGATTGCCTTCGTCGATGAACTCGAGCAGGGCCAATTCGTCCGTCAGATCGCGACGGTTGCCTATTGAGGGTGAAATGAGCCGGAAATGAGGCCTGAGCGAGGTTGAACAGGGCGCGCGCGGTGCTCGCCGCATGAAGTCCGCGCAAGCGTCCTAACATTCGGTTACGCATGTCAGGTTGCTCCTCGCGAAACTGCGGCTACACTGGCGTCTCCCGTTTTCCTACGGATTGCCATGCAGTCATGCCCGTTGCGGCGTGAGTCCGAGGCTGCGCCGTTCAACGGCGGGCAGCCGGCGACCCACGCCGCCGTTCACTTTTCTTCTGGCCGTAGCGGGCGCGATGTCCGCCGCGGCGTGCGCCCGCGGCTCGCGGCTTGGCTCGGCGCCTGGCTGGCCGCGGCCTGCGTCGCGCTGATTCTGTGCGTCGGCTGGATGCCCACGGCGGCTGTCGCGGCTGGCGCCGCCACCGGCGCGCCGGTCATCCCGGCTTTGCAGAGCCTGATCAACAGCGCGACGGTGAGCGCGTCCCCCGCTTCCGGCGCCTCGGCGGCTGAGGCGGCGTCCGCACCCTCGCCGGCGAGCCAGGCGGAACTGACGCGCTCGCTCGACAGTGTGATCTCCACGCTCGACAACGACCGGCAGCGCAGCGCGCTCGTCGCCCAGCTCAAAAAGCTGCGCGACGTGTCGCAAAACGTCGCGCCGGCCGCACCGGCGCAACCGAGCCCCGGTTTGCTCGGCGCGATCGCGTCGGGCATTGCATCGTTCGAATCCGACGTGCATCAGGGCCGCACGCCGGTCCGCTATTGGGGCGGACGCTTCAACGCCGCCGGCAACGAGCTCTACACGATCATTTCAGGGCAGGGGCACGAGAGCTTCGGCCGCGTTCTGTTTTCGATGATCGCGATGCTGGTGGGCTGGGGCGCGTGCGCCGCCGCGCTGATCTATGTGCAGCACCGGCTGTACCGGCGTTTCGGCATCGTCATGGGGCTCAATCCGAATCCCACCACGCGCGAGCTGCTGATCTTCGCGTTGCGCCGTGTCGGGCCGTGGATCATCGCCTTTCTCGCCGCGCTGCTGTTCGTGCGCGCCATGCCCGATGCGCTCGGCCGCACGCTCGGCATGGTGGTCGCGTATGCGATCGTGGCGGGCGCGGTGTTCTCCGCGATCTGTCTGATCATGTTTTCACTGTTCGGCTCGGGGCATCGGCGGATCGCGGTGCGCCTGCTGATCGATCACGCGCGGCGCGTGCTGTTCGTGGTCGGCGTGTGCGGCGCGCTCGGCGACGCCGCCGTCAATTACGACGTCGCGCATCAGCTCGGACCGAACCTCGCCGCGCTGATTTCGACCGCTGCCAACATGACGGCCGCGGTCCTCACCGGCTATTTCGCGCTCGCGTTTCGCCGGCCGGTCGCGCACCTGATCCGCAACCGGCCTTACGAGCAGCGCACCCATCACAAAGCCGCGACCGACGCCTTCGACGTGCTCGCCGCGCTGTGGCACGTGCCCGTGCTGGTGCTCGCCACCGCGTCGGTGGTCGCCACGCTGGGCGGCTCGGGGTCGAACGAAAACGTGCTGCAGATTTCCGTGGTGACCGCGCTGCTGCTGGTGCTGGCCTTTTTCGTCTCGGCCATCGTGTTGCGCCTGACGCGTCCGCGCAGCGCGCGCACGCGTCGCCGCTCGCCTTATCTCACGCGCCTGCTGCGTTTTTCCGGCACCTTGCTGACGCTCTTCGTCTGGCTGTTCTTCTTTGAACTCGCGGCGCGTTTATGGGGCGTCTCGCTTGCCGCCGTGGTCGAGGAAAACGTCGCGGCGCGTGGCATCGCGCACGCGGTGACGGCGATCATCGCCACCGTGTTCATCGCCTGGCTGCTGTGGATTCTGGTCGATACCGCGATCACTGAAGCGCTCAATCCGGGTGGCCCGCGCAACAAGGCGCGCGCGCCGAGCATGCGCGCCCGCACGATGCTGCCGCTCCTGCGCAACGTGCTGCTCGTCACGATCATGACGATCGCCGGCATCGTGACGGCGGCCAATCTCGGCATTAATGTCACGCCGCTGCTGGCGGGCGCCGGCGTGATTGGTCTTGCGATCGGTTTCGGCGCGCAGTCGCTCGTGACCGACCTGATCACGGGGCTGTTCATCATCATCGAAGATACGATTTCGGTGGGCGACTGGATCGACGTGGACGGCGGCCACGCGGGCACGGTCGAGCATCTGTCGATCCGCACGGTGCGCCTGCGCGACGGGCAAGGCGCGATTCACGCGATTCCGTTTTCGCAGATCAAGATCGTCAAGAACCTGTCGCGCGATTTCGCGTATGCGGTGTTCGAGGTGCGCATGTCGTTCTCCACCGACGTCGATGAAATCACGCAACTGATCCGTGAAGTCGGCGCCGATCTGATGGCCGACTTCCGCTACCGTCGCGAGATGCTCGGGCCGATCGAAGTGTGGGGGCTGGACCGTTTCGATCCGAACTGGATGGTCGTGAAAGGGCAGATCAAGACGCGGCCGCTACAGCAGTGGAGCGTGGCGCGAGCCTTCAATCTGCGTCTCAAACGCAAGATGGACGAAGCGGGCATCGAGATTCCGGTGCCGCAGATGCGTGTGTATACGTCGTCGAAGGATAGCGAAGGTCAGCCTTTGCAGGACGACGAAGTGTCGGGGATGGCGCCGCATGGGCATGCGGAGGCGCCAGCGGCGTCATTGTCGGGGGCCGCGGCGGCGCGGACCGCGCATGCGCCTCTCGCCGTGGCGCGCGATGTTTCGCACGAACCGCGGCCGGCGCCGCCGCCCACCGGGCAGACAGCGCCGATTCCGCCGCAGATTCCTACGGCAGGCGAGGCGGGCGGGAAGAGTTGATGGCGTTGATGGCGCTCATGATCGCGACCGGAAGCGGGCAGGATCGGCTTTGGCGCGAGTCGATTTCCGGAGCGGGCGGATTGCCGGCGAGACCCGGGGTTTGGAACTCGCGCGTGAGATGGGGCGGCGGGTCGTCAACTCAGCGAGCGGAGGGTGCGAGGCACCCGTAACACGTCGTTTCAGGCCAGCGCCGATGTCTGCGCCGCGCGCAAGACCTCGTTGACGTGCGTCGCGATCTGCGCGCCCGCAACGCCGTAAATATGCAGCGACACCGCTGGCTCGGCGCTGCGATTGCCCAGTTGATGAATCCCGCCGCGGCCACCTCGCACGAACGACACGGCGCCCTGATTGCGCGCTTGGGTCCGTGTGGCGCTCGCGCAGTGCTGCGCGCCGTTCCATTCGAAGATCGTTTCGCTCAGCGCTCCATCCACCACCGCGTAGCCGCACCACGTGTGATGCGCGTGCACGGGGCTCGCCTGCTGCGGCAGCCACACCAGCGCGGCGATCGCATAGCGGCCGTGCGGATCCGCAGCCAACAGATGACGCCGGTATTTCTCGACCGAGCCTTCGCGTTGCGCTGCCGTGAGCAAGTCGGGGTTCGCCGCCGCCTGGGCGAGCGCAATCCGCATGCTGCGCGCAAAGAAGGTTGAATCGGACGGTTCGGGGAAATGGGCGCAGGCTTCGAACATCGCGTCCAGGCTATCGCATAGTCGCGCGAGCGGCGCGTTGCGCCCGGCGCACGAGGGCGGGTCCGCAGGCTCGCGCGGCGCTGCCGGAATCGCACCGGCAGGTTGCACACGTTGGACGGTGGCACGTTCCAGGGATGATGATTGAAACTCTTGGCTCATGATCGTTGGGCAGCGGCGCGGGCTGCTTATCGTTAATTTCGGATAGCGATATTTATACCGGTTTGCCCGGAGAAAGAGTTTCCATATAATTCCCCTTGGAATCTGAAAAGTAGAATAATTTCCTATGGGGGTGTCATGGTGGGAATGGATATCATCGACCGGAAGCTGCTAGAACTGCTGCAGGAGGACGCGACCATGCCGATCGCCGAACTGGCGCAACGCGTGAATCTGTCGCAAACGCCTTGCTGGAAGCGGCTGCAGCGTCTGAAGGAGGCGGGCGTGATCCGCGCGCAGGTTGCCCTTTGCGATGCGCGCAAGCTCGGGGTGGGCACGACTGTGTTCGTCGCGGTACGCACCAATCAGCACACGGAGGAATGGGCGCAGACCTTCACGCGTGCGGTGCAGGATATTCCTGAGGTCGTGGAGGTGTACCGGATGAGCGGCGAAACCGATTACCTGTTGCGCGTGGTGGTGTCCGATATCGACGACTATGACCGCGTCTACAAGCTGCTGATCGCGGCCGTACCGCTGTATGACGTGAGTTCGAGCTTCGCGATGGAGCAGATCAAATATTCGACGGCGCTGCCGGTGCGGCCCGCCATGGCGAGGTAGGGCGAAAAGCCGCAGGTGCGTTGTTGCTTTTCCGTTGTTTGCATTTGTTCATTTAGCGAATCGTGCAACGCGCAGGGGCCGGTGATGCTACGCGGCAACCTTGCGCGCCCGCGCTGACTGCCAGCCCGCTGCTCGCTCGTTCGTTGCGTCCATTGCAAGCCGCGTGCAAGCTCAGTGGGCGTAGAATGCCGCCTTCCCAGCCATCATCCGCGACTGCTTCGCGAACCGAGCCCGCCTCATGAACAAACCGCCGCGCAAGAAGAACCCGACCTTTGGCATTGCTGTCTTCATCGTGGTCGCGGTACTGCTGGTGATCGCCACGCTGTTCTATAACGCCATCAAGGAAAAGCACGATTTCGACAGCCAGAACGCACCGGCGCCGTCGATTTCGTCGGACGCGGCGGCAGCGGCCAACGCCGTGAAGCCGGCAAGCGGCGCGGCTCAGTAATACTGGGCGCAGCCCCGGTTCGAGCGTCACGCCCGATCTTCCGGCGACGCTCGCCGCCACGCAAAACGCTGGCGCACCAACAGCTAAAAACAACGTGCGTGCGCAATGTCGGCCCACGCCGCCTCACTCGTCCGGCAGGCGAATCACGCTCGCGTCCTTGCGAATCAACGCTGCCGCCGACAGCATCTGCTTGCATTGATGAGCAAGCAGTTTCATGTCGTGCACGGCGTCCGCCGAATAGTCGGGCGACTTTTCCGTCTCGACTACCATCGCATCGAGCTCACGGCCCAACTGCTTGATCTGCTCGCCCTGATCGGCGGGCGGCGGGGTGCCGGTTTCGGCCTCGGTGAGATTGTCACGCACCACGCTCAACGCGCGTTGCAGCGGCTGTAGCGAAACGCCGTCGGCCTGCTGTTGCGCCGAGGTGCGCAGCAGCGGCGCGGCCGCCGTGATCTGCGAGGCGAGCACGTGGCTGCGCACCAGCAGGCCGTTCAGTTCCGGCACGAACTTTTGCGCGGACTTCGGCTCCAGCATCATGCGCTGAAACGCCTGGCCCAGATTCGCGAACGCCACGTGAACATTCTTGCGGGCGAGCCGGTAGCGGTAATCGCGATCGAGCGCTGTCGCCGCGGCTGCGGCGGCAGCGGAGGCGCCCGAAGCCGGCCTCGCGGTCGGATTGCTGACCGTTGTGGTGCCGGCGCCGGCGCCGGCGTCGGCAACCGGTGGTGTTGTTGACGCGCCGGGACCTGCGGCGGCTTGAGCGCTTGCGCCGGCACTTACGCCACTACTTACGCCACTACTTACGCCACCGCGTTGACTAGCACCTGTGCCGCTGTCTGCAGCGCTTGCGCCACCATCAGCCGCCGCGAGCACCGGTTTGCCGAAGTCGAGCGCCGGATCGGCCATGGCCGCGGCCGGGGCGCGCGCACCGGCCTCGGTCACGGTGGCGACCACTGCGGCGGCCGGTTTGCCGCTCCACCACCAGCTTGCTTCGAGATACTGACGCGTCGCGTTGATCATGTTGTTGACGAGCTTGCCCATCAAACGATATTCCCAATACGGGAACAGGTGGCTTGCCGCAATCGCGATCGCGCAGCCCACCACGGTATCGATCGCACGCTCGCCGATGATGCGCATGCTGCCCGGTGCGAGCAGATGGAACATCAGCAGCACATACGACGAGGTGAACACCACGCTCGCCGTGTAATTGAACAGCAGCAGACTGTAGCTCATGACCATCGACGCGAACATCACGACCAGCAGGAAGTGCGGCTCCTTGACGAACATGATCAGCGCGATGCTCGCCGCGCAGCCGATCAGCGTACCGACGATCCGCTGCCCATTGCGCTGTTTGGTGAGCGAATAGCCGGGCTTCAGAATGATGACGGTGGTCATCACGATCCAGTAGGCGTTGGTAAGCGGCAGCAAACGGCCGAGCCAGAAGCCCACAGCGACCGCGATCGTGACGCGCAACGCATGACGGAAGCTCGGCGAGGCCATCGTCAGGTTCGAGAAAATCTGCCCGAACGGCACGCGGCGGCTCGACACGAAACGCGTGAGCGCCTGGTCGAGGCGCAATTCGGTCTCGGTCGTGCTGGGTTCGCTCGAGAGACTCTTGCGCATCTTGTCGATCAGGCGCGTGGCGCTCCAGACGCGGCGGAAAGTCGACGAGATCGCCGAATAGGCCTCGTGGTTTTTGGCCGGCAGGTTCTGCTTGCGCATCAACTCGATTTCGAACTCGATAGCGCGCAGTTCCGCCTTGACGTTCACGCGCGTGCGCGGCGCCTGGTTCTGCAGCACCGCGAGCCCGATCTCCTCGAGGTCGGCGGCCGCCTTGCGAATCAGGTCGCGGTAGAACACGAGCAGATCGGAACCGCCGAAAGTGGTGCGTACCAGCGGGTAATCGGTGTGCGCGCCCACGAACAGTTCGTGCAGATCGACCGTGTTGATGAACAGATTGAACAGCATGGCGCGGCGCGGCTCGAGCTTGCCGCTCTTGAGCTTGGGCAGATTGCGCAGCACGATGTCGCGCGCGGCGTCCTGGCGATCCACCGCGGCGATCTGCTTGTCGACCAGGTTGCGATAACACTCGTCGAGGTCGTTATCCAGATCGTAGAACTCGGCGCGCGCGAGCAGATAGTCGGCGCACGCGAACACGCTTTCGGCCAGCGCCTGCTGTTCGATGCGGTGCATCATCCAGCGGCTTACCAAGGTCGACCAGTAGGTGTACCAGAGACCGCCCACCAGAATCCACGACGCGTTGATGAGCGCCTGCATGGGCGTGAAGCGCTCCTCCAGCGTCATGATCATCATGAACAGCGTGGCAAAGCTGATCTGCGGCCAGCGGTTGCCATACACGACAATCAAGGACAGCAGGAACGTAAGCGGCACGACGGTGCACCACAGCGCCACCGCGTTGACCGTGGCGAGTCCGGTGGCGAGCGCGGAGAGGAACCCGATCACCGTGCACGCCAGCATTTCGTTGTGCTTGTACTTGAGCGGGCCCGGCATGTCGACCACACATGCGCCGAGCGCGCCGGTCGCGATCGTGAAGCCGAGCTCGCGATCGTGAAACACGATCAGGCACAGTACGGCCGGTAACGACACGCCGACCGCGATGCGCAGGCCGCCATAAAAGTACTGGCTATAGAGGAATTTTTTTATTTCTACCGAATAGCGCATCGACTGCCTGGATTCCGTTCACTGAGATAAACGCGGTTGAAGAGACAGACCCAAACTGCCGACGAGTCTAACTGATTTTATGGGTGATCTGACCTCGTCCGTTTGGCCAGGTTCTGCGCGAGGGATGCGTTTGTTATGCTGTCGCTTCACTGTCTGTCGCGGCTTTGGCGTTCCGCTCCCACCGCGCGCAAACCCCAGGATCCATGCTCCAGCTCTTCTACTCGAACCGCTATGAAACCCTTGTCGGCGCGTTGCTCGACGACCTCGCGCAGGCGCCGTCCGACCCTTGGACCGCGCAGCCCGTGATCGTCCCGAGCGCGGCGGTGCGGCGTCGTCTCGAGCTCGATATCGCTACGCGCCAGGGTATCTGCGCAAATGTCAACTTTGGTTATCTCGCGCAATGGCTGTGGGCGCAGATTGGCGGTGTGATCGAGGTGCCGAGGCACTCGCCGTTCGCGCCGGACCGGCTCGTGTGGCGCTGCTACCGGCTGCTGGGCCAGGTGAACGAAGGGGACGAAGCGCCGCCGTGGAATGCGTCGCCGCGTCTGCGCACGTATCTCGACGCGGCGGACGCGTCGATGCGCTACGAACTTGCGCGCCGCGTGGCGACCGTGCTCGACCACTATCTGACTTATCGCCCGGAATGGCTGCTGCAATGGCAGAAGGGCGGCTCGATTTTCGCGAGCGGGGCGGCTGACGACAGCGGGCCGCGTCTGGTCGGCGCGAGCGAAGCGGCGCGCGAGGACGAGCGCTGGCAAGCGGCATTGTGGCGCGCGGTGCTCACGGAGCTGTCGGGCAACGCGCAAACGCCCGCGGCCGCGTTGCCGCCTGCCTACCGTTTTCTGGACGAGATCGGCACGCTCGACCTCGAGGCCATCTCGAACGCGCAGTGGCCCGAAGCGGTCAGCGTATTCGCGCTGCCCACCATGCCGCCGTTGCACGTGGCATTGCTGCGGGCACTCTCGCGCTGGGTGGACGTGCGTCTGTACGTGATGAACCCGTGCCGCGAGTTCTGGTTCGACGTCGTCAGCGAAGGACGTGTCGAGGCGCTCGACGCCGCCGGCCAGCTCGACTATCAGCAAGTCGGCCATCCGCTGCTCGCCGAGTGGGGCCGTCAGACCCAGGCGCAGTTGCACATGCTGCACGAGCTGACCGAGAGCGCGGCCTCCGGCGAGACCGGCGATTTCACCGAGAACCCGGAACCGAGCTGGCTCGCCGCCGTGCAGAACGGCATCCTCGATCTGCGAACAGAAACCGACACCGACGAACTGCCCATCGAGCATGGCATTGAAATCCACGTCTGCCACAGCCTGTCGCGCCAGCTCGAAGTGCTGCACGATCGCCTGCTCGGCTGGTTCGACGAGTTCGACGACCTGCAGCCGTCCGACGTGCTGGTCGCCGTGTCCGATCTCGCGGCGGCCGGTCCCCTGATCGACGCCGTGTTCGGCACCACGCCGCCAGGCGACACGCGCCGCATTCCGTATCGGATCACCGGCTTGCCGCCCTCGCAGGCCAATCCGGTCGCGCGCTTGCTGCTCGACTGGCTGGCCTTGCCCGAGCGCAGCGTGGGTGCGCCGGATCTGATCGAATGGTTGCGCGTCGACGCGATCGCCGTGCGCTACGGGATCGACGCGAGCTCGCTGGAAGCCGCGCAGGAGTGGCTGGCCGCGGCCGGCGCGCGTCGCGGGCTCGCACCGGTCGAGCCCACGGGCGAACATGTGCCGATCGCCCGTCATACCTTCGCGGATGCGCTCACGCGTCTCTACCTCGGCTATGCGATGCCGGACGGCGGCGAGCCGGTCGACGCCTGGCTGCCGGTCGAAGGCGCTGACGGCTCGGACGCGGAATTGCTCGGCCGCCTGTCGCGCTTCGTCGACGACATCGACAGCTTCGCGGCGAATTGCGTGATCGAGCGCACGCCCGTCGAGTGGACGCAACTGCTGCTCGATACGCTCGCGCAATGTTTCGACGGCGGCGTCGAGTTTGCCGATTCGCTCGCCGCCGTGCGCGACGCGATCGACAAGATGGGCGACGCGATGCAAGCCGGCGCACAAGAGATCGTGATGCCCGCCGCAGTGGTGCGCAGCGCGCTTACCGAAGCGCTCGACGACCCCGCGCGCGGCGGCGTGCCGTGGGGCAGCGTGACGTTTTCTTCGTTGACCAGCTTGCGCGGATTGCCGTATCGCGTCGTCTGCCTGCTCGGCATGGACGACGGCGTCTTGCCGAGTCTCGCGCGCGCGGACGAATTCGATCTGATGGCCGCGTTCGGCAAAGCCGGCGACCGCCAGCGCCGCGACGACGAACGCAATCTGTTCCTCGATCTGCTGCTCGCCGCGCGCGATCGTCTCTTCATCGCTTATACGGGCCGCAGCATTCGCGACAACGCGCCGTTGCCGCCGGCCGCGCTGGTCGACGAATTGCTCGACCATCTCGCGCGAGTGTCCGCGGGCGAGGGCGCGAGCCCGGCAGAAGTGGAGCGCGCGCGGCATGCGTTCGTCGTCGATCATCCGTTGCAGGCATTCGCATCGGACTATTTCTCGCCGCAATCCGGGCTGTTCAGCTACGACGCGGATCGCGCGGAGCTGGCGACATTACTCGCCGCGCCCACGCATTCCGCTGCCGCGCCTTTCTTCGATCAGCCGTTGCCGCCGGAAGACCCGGCACCGATCGCCTTCGACGAATTTGTGCGTTTCTGGCGCCATCCCGCGCGGGCATTGTTGCGCGACCGTCTGGGCATTGTGTTGTCGGACGCACAGGGCGAGTTGCTTGACACCGAACCGTTCGACCTGGATTACTCAGGGCGCGATGCATTGGCGGATCGTCTTTTGCCAATGTTGCTCGACGCCGATACGGACGACGACGTCATTTTCGAACGCGTGCGCCGCGTGGCGGCAGCGAGCCCGGAACTGCCGGGCGGCGCGACCGGCGCAGTGTGGCGCGCACGTGAGCTCGGCGCGTTGCGCCAGCTCGCCGACAGCGTGCGCCGCGAAGTGGCTTCGGGTGTCGAGCGTTTGCCGTTCGTGCTCGACATCGCGCCGCGCTGGCCGGATAGCGCGGACATGGCCGGGGCGCTCTTTGGCCCCTACGACGCGCTGCTGCGGCAAGCGGCCGAAACGCCGCTGCAACTGCACGGCAGTCTGAATCTGCTCACCGAAACAGGACAAGTGATTTTCCGTTACGCCAAACCCACCGCACGCGACTATCTGTCGGCGTGGCTTGCGCACCTGGTGTATTGCGCCGCGCGACCGCAAGGTCCGCGCCGCACCGTATGGCATGGCAGCGGCGAAAGCTTCGAGCTCACGCCGGTCGCCGCGCCGCTCGACCAGCTCGCGCCGCTTGCCGCGTTGTTCAAGGCCGGGCGCAGGCTGCCGCTGCGCTTTTTCCCGAAGAGCGCGTGGACCAAAGTCAGCGAAAGCGATTCCGCGGCGCTCGGTGTCTGGATCAACGACCGCGTGCGCGGCGAGTCCGACGACCCCGCCTTGCGTATTGCCTTGCGCGGCACGCCGCTCACGCTCGACGAACCGTTCGGCAGTCTTGCCGCGATCGTGTTCAAGCCGCTCATCCAGCATCTTCGGAGCGCGTCATGAGCGGGGGCAAGCACAGTTACGCGCTGGTGGCCGAAGAGCTCGACGTCTTCGCCTGTTCGCTCGACGGCGTGAATCAGATCGAGGCCTCCGCAGGGACCGGTAAGACCTGGAATATTTGCGCCTTGTACGTGCGGCTGCTACTCGAAAAAAATCTGAATGCGGATCAGATTCTCGTCGTCACGTTCACGAAGGCGGCGACCGCGGAGCTGCATGAGCGCATTCGCGGCCGTCTCGCCGAATTGGACCGTGCAATCGAAATGGATGACGACGGCGGCGATCCGTTCATCCGCCGTCTCTTTGAAACGACGCTCGCGCAGGAGCGGGGCATCGAGCGCGAGGCCGCCTTGAAGGTGGTGCGGCGCGCGCTGCGCACCTTCGACCAGGCGGCGATCCACACCATTCACGCATTCTGTCAGCGCGCGTTGCAGGAGGCGCCGTTCGCCGCCGCCATGCCGTTCGCGTTCGAAATGGAAGCCGACGACGCGGCCTTGCGCTTCGAAATGGCTGCTGATTTCTGGCGTGAGCAGGTGGAGCCGGTGGCGCATGCGCATCCAGCGTTCGCCGCGTGGCTGGTGGGCAAACGCGCCGGTCCCGCTTCACTCGACGAGCAACTCGCGCGGCGTCTGAAAAAACCGCTGGCGCAGTTGCGCTGGGGCAAGCTCGACGCAACCGGCAATGGCGCCGATCCGCAAGCCGGTTTCGACGCAGCCTGCGACCTCTGGCATGCGGAACGCGACAGGATCGTCACTTTGCTCGCCGAGGCGCAAGACCGTCTGAGCAAGACGTCGCACAAGCCCGACCATGTGAGCGCCGCCATCGCCGCATGGACCGAGTACTTCGCGCAGGGCGACTGCCATGCGCCGCCGCCGAAAGCCGCGTTGAAGCTCACGGTTTCGGCTTTGAAGAAAGCCACCAAGGTCAAGTTCGAACCGCCTGAGCATCCGTTCTTCGAGCACGCTGAAGCGCTGGCCGCGGCCGTGGTCGCGGCCGAAGCCGCGCAACGCGCGCGCTGGCTTTCGCTCGTGCAAAGCTGGCTCGACTACGCACCCGCGGAGCTGGTGGCGCGCAAGCGCACGCGCCGGGTCGTGTCGTTCGACGATCTGCTGTCCAACCTGTACCGCGCGCTCGCCGCGCACCCCTGGCTTGCCGATGCTTTGCGCACACGTTATCCCGCAGCGCTGATCGACGAGTTTCAGGACACCGATCCGCTGCAGTTCGCGATCTTCAGCCGCATCTTCGCGCCGGCCGGTCCGCTGTTTCTGGTCGGCGATCCCAAGCAGGCGATCTACAGTTTCCGCGCGGCGGATCTGCATACCTATCTGAAGGCGCGCGAGGCGGCATCCGCGCGCTACACGCTGGCCGTCAATCAGCGCTCGACCGCGCCCATCGTTCAGGCGTGCAACCGGCTCTTCGAAGCCAACAGCCAGGCATTCGTACTGGAGGGGCTCGACTATCAGCCGGTGCGTGCGGGCGAACGGCGCCGGCCACCGTTCGCCGATCCGGGCACGAGCGCGGGCGACTTCCGTATCTGGACCTTGCCGCAAGGCGACGCCGCCTTGACCAAGCGCGAGGCTCAGCGCGAAGCGAGCGAGGCGTGCGCCGCCGAGATCGTGCGCCTGCTGCGCGGCGCGCGCGAAGGCGCGGTGACGATCGGCGACGCGCCGCTCGCGCCGGGCAACATCGCGGTGCTGGTGCAAACGCATAAGCAGGGGAGTTTGATCAAACGCGTGCTGGCCGCATGGGGTGTCGGCAGCGTGGAACTGGCGCAGGCGTCGGTATTCGCGACGCTCGACGCCGAGCAGATCGAACGCGTACTGGCCGCAGTCGATACGCCGGGCGATCTGCGCCGTTTGCGCGCCGCGCTGGCAACCGACTGGTTGGGTCTCGACGCCGCGGCGCTGTGGCGCCTCGAGCAGGTCGCCGACGCGCCGTCGGCCGCCGACGATCCCGCGCACGCCGCCGATGCGATGGGTTGGGTCGAGCGTTTTTCACGCTACCGCACGCTGTGGCATGAGCGCGGCTTCGCGGTGATGTGGCGCACGCTGATGCGCGAGCTGCGCGTCGCGCAACGGCTGGTTGCCGGGCAGGACGGCGAGCGTCGTTTGACGAACGTGAACCACCTGGCCGAACTCGTGCAGGCGCGTGCCGCGACGCAGCCGGGCATCGCGCCCACCTTGCGCTGGCTCGCCGCGCAACGCGCGCAGGGCGGCGGCGAAGACGCGCAATTGCGGCTCGAATCGGATCGCAATCTCGTGCAGATCGTCACGGTCCACAAATCGAAAGGGCTCGAATATGCGGTGGTGTTCTGTCCGTTCCTGAACGATGGCGCGTTGCGCGAGCCACCGTCGTCCGGTTTGCCGGATGCGCGCGAGTACCACGACGAAGCAGGCGCCGCGGTGCTGCACTACGGTTGCGACGACGAAGAGGCCGAGCATGCGTCGCGTTACGCGGTGCGCGAGCAGGCCGCGGAGAGGGCGCGGCTCGTCTACGTGGCGTTGACGCGCGCGGTGTACCGCTGCTATCTCGTCGCCGGCACGTACCTGTCGTCGCGCTCCACCAAGGAGTCGCGCCGCAGCGTGTTGAACTGGCTCGTGGGCGGCGACGGCCACAGCTTCGACGACTGGCTCGCCGAGCCGCCCGACGAGGCGGCGTTGTCGGCGCGCTGGCAAGCGCTGGCGGGCGGCCCGATCACGCTGCAGGCACTGCCGCGGCCCGAACGCCGCGTGCCGCTGGAAAGCCTTCAGGACCGCGAGGCGCACATGCAGGCGCGGGCCAATCGCAGGCCGCTGCGCGATCAATGGCGCATGGCGAGTTTCAGTGGGCTGATTGCCGCGGGCAGTAAAGCCGAGGCAGCGCACACGCCGGTCGAAGAGGTGCGCCCGGATCATGACGAGATTGCCGATGCATTCGTCGTCACGCCGGTGCCCGCGCCGCACGCCGAGGCCCATGCGGAAGACGACATTCTCGCGTTCCCGCGCGGCGCGGCGGCCGGCGACTGTCTGCATCGTATGTTCGAACTCGCCGATTTCACCGACCCGCATACGTGGGGCGACGCCATTCGCGGTGCGCTGCGCGAGCGTCCGGCGCCGGCTGTGCCCGAACTCGCCGCACGCCTGCCCGCGATGATGCACAACCTGCTCAAGGACGTGGTCACCACCGAACTGCAGCCTGGCATGAGGCTGGCCAATCTGAATCCGCGCCGGCGTCTGAACGAACTCGAGTTTCTGTTCGCGGCACCGTCGCTCGATTTTCCCGCGTTGCGCGAGTTGCTGATCGAATACGGCTATCCCGACGTTGCACTGGAACCCGGCGTGTTGCGCGGGTTCGTCAAAGGATTCATCGACATGATCGTCGAGCACGACGGACGTTTCTGGATCGTCGACTGGAAGTCGAACCATCTGGGCGCCACGGCCGCCGACTACGCCGCCGCGCCGCTCGAAGCGGCCATGGCGAGTCATGCCTATCACCTGCAGGCGCTGCTCTATACGGTCGCGCTGCATCGCTATCTGAAAACGCGGGTGCGTGATTATTCGTACCACACGCATATTGGCGGCTATCTGTATCTGTTCGTGCGAGGCGTGCGTCCGCACTGGCACGACGCCGATGGACCGGCGGGCGTGCATATGCGGCGGCCCGCATTCGAACTGGTCGCGCTGCTCGATGCGGCCATGATCGGAGGTGTCGCATGAGCACGTTCGAACAGAGCGCATCGGCGCCGCCGGAGTTCGACGATATCGGCGTGAGTTTGCCCGCGCCGGCCGATTTCAGCATCGCGCTCGCGGAAGGTTTCGCGCGTCGCATCGGCACGCTGGCGCGGCGCGGCGGCGCATCGGCGGAAGCGGTCAAGTGGGCGGCGCGAGCCGCGTTCGCGGCGAGCCGCGCGACGGCTGAAGGCCACGTGTGTGTGCCGCTTGCATTGCTGGCCAGGCGCTTCGCGGCATCGAGCGCCGAGGCGCGTGCGGCGCTGTTCGCCAGCGGCATGGCGAGCGACGGTTCGCAAAGCGCGGCGGCGTTGCGGCCGCTGGTGGTCGATGGGCAAGGGCGGCTGTATCTGGCTCGCTATTACGACTACGAGCGGCGACTTGCGCGCGCGTTGGTCGCGCATGCTGAAGTGGCTGCGGTGGCTGCGGGCGCTGATGCCACTGCTGGAGCTGAAGCGGGCGTCGGCGCCCAAACGCTGCGCGAGCGTCTGCTGCGCTACTTCGGGGCGCCGAAGGATAACGAGGTCGACTGGCAGCGTGTCGCGGCGGTCATGGCGTTGTCGGGGCAACTCACCATCGTCAGCGGCGGACCCGGCACCGGTAAGACCACTACCGTGGTCGGCGTGCTTGCGTGCCTGCTCGATGCGCGCGCGGATTTGCGAATCGCGCTAGCGGCGCCCACCGGCAAAGCGGCACAGCGCATGCAGGAAGCCTTGCTCGCGCGCGCTGGCGATCTGCCGCCCGAACTCGCCGCGCGTTTGCCGCAGACGTCGTACACGTTGCACCGTTTGCTCGGGTCCGGGCCGGGAGGGCGCTTCCGGCATCATCGGGACAATCCGTTGCCTTACGACGTCGTGGTGATCGACGAGGCTTCCATGATCGACGTCGCCATGGCAGCGCACCTGCTCGATGCCATTGCACCGCAGACGCGCCTCGTGATGCTCGGCGACAAGGACCAACTCGCCGCCGTCGAGGCCGGCGCGGTGTTCGCCGAGCTCAGCGCTCGTCCGACCTTCACGCAAGAGGGTTTGCAGCGGATCGCCGCGGCGCTTGGCATCGACGAAACGCGGCTCAGGCAGGCGCTGCCGGGCGCATCGCGCAGTTTCAGTGGAGAGGCCGCCGGTTTGCCCGCGCAAGCCGATGTGCCGGACGACTTCGAAGCGCGGCCCGACGATCTGTTTGCATACGCGGATTCGTCGGACACCTTCGATGAATCGCGCGCCGGTGAGCTGTTCGACAGCGCCGCGTCACGGCCTGGGTCGGCAGCGCACACGCAAAGCCCGCTCGCCGATTGCGTCGTCTGGCTCGAGCGCAACTACCGGTTCGGTCTCGAATCGCCGATCGGCCGCCTGTCTCTCGCGATCCGTAACGGCTCGGCAAGCGCGGCGCTCGACGTGCTGCGCATCGATCCCGTGGAATCTTGCGCGGCGGCGCTTCACGAAGACACACATGCGACGCTTGCCGAGCGCACCGTCGCGCGCCTTGCCGCGGGTTTCGCACCCTACGCCGACGCGCTTGCCGCGGCGCTCGCGGCCGACACGCCCGACCCGCTGCCGCTTTTCGACGCGTTGAACCGTTTCCGCATTCTGTGCGCGACCCGGTCCGGTCCGCGCGGTGTCGACCAGGTGAATGCGGCAATGGCGGCGCAAGTGCGGCGCGCAGCCGGTGTGACGCTGGCAGTGGGCGCGCAGTGGTTCGCCGGGCGCCCCGTGATGGTGACGCGCAACGACTACGCACTCGGTCTTTTCAACGGCGACATCGGCATTGCGCTGCCGGGCGCGAACGGCACGTTGCGGGTGTATTTCCGTACCGGCGATGGCGGTCTGCGAGCGGTATCGCCGGCGGCGCTTCCACCGCACGACACCGCATTCGCGCTCACGGTTCACAAGTCGCAGGGCTCGGAGTTCGAGCATGCGGTGTTGATGCTGCCGTCGGTGTTCAGCCGGGTGTTGTCGCGCGAACTGGTGTACACGGCGATCACCCGCGCGCGCGAACGGGTGGAAGTGGTCGGCGCTCGCGCCGTGCTGGCGCAGGCAATTGCGACGCCAACGCAGCGCGATTCGGGGTTGGCCGCGCGGATAGCGGAGGCGTGGCGCGGCGCTGAATAGAAGCATGCGCGGGCAGCGGCACTGCTTCGAGGTCCGCTGCCAACATTGAACGGCCGAACGGCCGAACGGCCGAACGGCAGAACGGCAGAACGGCAGAACGGCAGAACG